>JBBSTY010000036.1:0-28482 GCA_038235385.1 Acidimicrobiales bacterium
CCGGGGTCCACCCCACCGTCGTTCGACAAGCAACCGGTGCGTGATCATCTCGACTCGCTCGATTGGGACAAGACCCCACCGCCGCCACCGCTTCCGGCCGAGGTGGTCGAGGCCACGAGCGCTCGCTACGTCGAGGGCTACGAGCGCATCACGGGCCGGTCGTTCTCGGATTGGCCGGGGGTCGAGCGACACTGACCCACCCCGGATCCGGTCGGCCTCGGCGGTCGGTCGTGGACGACCCCGCGTCGGCCTGGAGCGGTTCCGGCCGGAGCGGACGGGTGTGCCAGAGTGGGGACATGGTGTTCTCCGTACACGTCGACGTCCAGCTGCGTCCCGGCATCGCCGATCCCCAGGGGTCGACCATCGAACGCTCACTGCCGACCCTCGGGTTCGACGGCATCGAGGGTGTCCGGGTCGGAAAGAGCATCCGGTTCGAGATCGACGCCCCGGACGAATCCGCGGCGCGTCGGGAGGTCGATGACCTGTGTCGTCGGTTCCTGACGAACCCGGTCATCGAGGATGCGGTGATCCAGCTCAGCGAGGCGGGAGTCACCGCATGAGCCCCCGAGTGGGGGTCGTCCTGTTCCCGGGGTCGAACTGCGAGAGCGACGTGATCGAGGCGGTTCGATCACTCGGCGGCGAGGGCGAGATCCTGTGGCACGGAGATGCCACGGTCAACGGTGTGGATGCCGTCGTGATCCCGGGAGGATTCGCGCACGGCGATTATCTCCGACCGGGCGCCATCGCCCGTTTCTCACCGGTGATGGAAGCGGTGAGCGAGTTCGCCCGCGAGGGTGGTCCGGTCGTCGGGATCTGCAACGGGTTCCAGGTGCTCACCGAGGCCGGCCTCCTGCCTGGTGCGTTGCAGAAGAACCGTCGGCTCAAGTTCCTGTGCGCCATGACCGAGTTGCGAGTGGAGTCCACCAACTCGGTGCTCACCTCGGCGGCGACCGTCGGACAACGGTTGCGGATCCCGATCAACCACTTCGAGGGCAACTACACGTGCCTGCCCGAGACGCTGGCCGAGCTCCGCGACGACGACCGCGTGATCCTCCGGTACGTCGACAACCCCAATGGGTCCATCGACGACATCGCGGGGATCTGCAACGAGGGTCGCAACGTCGTCGGCTTGATGCCGCACCCGGAACGGGCGATCGACGTGCTCCTCGGAAGCGACGACGGCGTACCCCTGCTCCAGTCGCTGCTGGACGCTGCGGTGCCCGCCCTCCGCTGAGGGACGGACCGAAACCCCGCGAGCGGCGTGATCAGCCAGCGGCCCGGCTGATCCCGGCGGCCTTGAGGGTGGCCGGTGCGATCCCGATCTCGCGCCATGCCGCATAGGAGATCCCCTTGCGTGCCGAGTACGCCTTGGCGTGGTTGACGAAGCCCTTCTCGAGCTCGCTCAGGTCGACGCCGCCCTCGGCCTGGTTGAGCTCGGTCTCGAGGTCGAGGCGCTCTTGCACGAGCGCCAAGCGCTTCATCGCATCGGCTTCGATCAATTCGGACTCGATCCGATCCAGCCGCTTCTTGATGGAATCAGGGGTTCGCTTGCGCCCTCTCTTGGGCCGATGTGCCTCGAGTGCCTCGAGATAGTCGCGAATGGCGCGACCCTGCGCGCGGCCCTCAGCCAGGGCAGCCTTGTGTTGGTCGGTCATGGTCTTCTTGGTGGTCTTCTTGGCGGGCATTCTGTGAGCGAAACACATCCTGATGGTGGGAGCAAGTCTTTCAGACGATATCCTCGTTGCGCGACATGGCTTTTCTCCGTTGTTACCGAACGAGCTCGGTGGAAGACGGGGCCCACGTTGTCATCCCAAGTGGCCAGATGGTTCAATCGACTTTCACCGCTTTCGGGACGCGGGTAGCGATGGAATGTTGGTCATCGACCATTCGCCCCCGGAGGCCTCGAGATGGTCGTCATTCGAATCGATGGACTCGCCCGCCTCACCCAGAGGGAAGCAGCTCCGGCGCATCCGAGCAGGCCGTCGAGCGTGCCGTGCGCAGGTGTCCGCTCGACGAGCGCCTGACTCCCGCAGGGGTTCCCCGGTGGCGCTCCGTCAGCTGTTCGACCGGACGCGGTCTGAGGCCGGTAGATCGAAGGGAGCGGCTACCATCCACGAGCCATGGCCGAGCTGGGCGCGATTGAACATGGAGTGGCCGACCGCACCCGGACATCGAGCGCGCTCGGTGCGTACCAACCCTCGCTCGACGGTCTGCGCGCTGTCGCCATGGCCGTCATGCTCTCGTACCACGCAGAGCTCCAATGGGCGAAGGGGGCGTACCTCGGCCTGTCACAGTTCTTCACGCTGTCGGGGTTCTTGATCACATCGATCCTGTTGTCCCGCCAGGCCCGGACCGGGTCTGTCGCTCTCGGGCGCTTCTGGACGAATCGGTACCGTCGTCTGCTCCCCGCTGCGTACGTCACCCTCGCTGGGGTGGTGGTCTTCGGCGCCACGGTGGCCGACCCCGTCCAAGTGAAGGAGATCCCCGGTCAGATCGCGTCTGCGGCCGCACAGGTCGCGAACTGGTACTTCATCGTTACCGACAAGTCCTATGTAGGTCTCTTCGCGTCGCCGTCACCGGTCCAGCACTTCTGGTCTCTGGCCGTCGAGGAGCAGTTCTACCTGATCATGCCGTTGGTCTTCGTCGGCATCGTGAAGGTCACGAAGTCTCTGAAGGCGATTGCCCTGTTCTTCGGCGGCGGTGCGCTCATCTCCACGATCTGGATGATCTGGCTCTACCACAACGGCGCCTCGATCGATCGTCTCTACTACGGCACCGACACCCGAGCAGCCGAGCTGCTACTCGGCGGCTTGCTCGCGGTGATCCTGCATCGATTCCCGCTCAATCTCTCGGCATCTTGGCGCAAGGTGATGGCGGCGCTCGGCATAGCGGCCTTCGCCGCCACCGCATGGGGTTGGACGCACCTGGAGATCACCAGCGGTGTCATGTATCAGGGCGGCTACTTGGTTTTTGCCGCGATCTCGTGCTTGTTGATCACGAGTTTGCTCGCGGGCGGGCCGTTACGAGCCATATTGTCGTGGGGATTCCTGCCGCCGATGGGACGGATCATCTACGGCCTGTACCTCTACCACTGGCCCATCTTCCTCTGGCTCACAGCGGACCGCACGGGTTTGGCGCCGTGGCCGCTCTTCGCTCTGCGCATGGTGATTACCTTCGTGTTGGCGATCGCCTCCTACAACCTGATTGAGATGCCGATTCGCCACGGTTCGTTTACCTGGGCGAGGGCTCCGATTCGCTATGCGATCGCCCCAGTCGTGGCGCTGTCGATCGTCGCCTTAGCTTTTGTGGCCGGGAATCGTGAGGTCCCTGGAGAGCTCACTCCCTTGGCCACACCTATCTCTGATGTAGCCCCGACGGCCACCGGTCGTGATGGTGTGCTCGATGTGCTTGTGATTCCTGACGATGAAACCGAGCAGGTTGCCCGTCGTCTTCAAACGAAAGGCGAGGAGTCCGACACGCTCAATGTCACGGTCGCCGAGCCGTTTTCGTGCTCAGGTGTGAACGAGGTGGCGGATGGGTTTACGTGTGCAAATTGGCTGGCCGAGTGGCCAGACCTGATCGAACGCGTCGATCCGGACATCACGGTGTTTTTCGTCGACGAGTGGGACGTTGGGCAGATCGAGGCACTATCTGGCTTGGACGCAACCATGGATCCACAAGCTGTCGAAAGCTGGACCACGACGGTGTTGCGGACCGGGTTCGCGCTGCTGACCACGAACGGCGCGCCTGTGGGAACAATGCGCTTGCCGGATACGTTCGCCGATCAGGTGAAGAAGGCGTCGGATCCGTTCACGGTTGCGGTCACTTCGTCAGCGAAGCTGAGCCCCGACGTGCGCGAGATTCCCAACTACGGTCTTGGGGTCGCAGTGGACGGGCTGACGCAGGCCTATGTGGACGACGCGGCCGACGTCGTGCTTCGAGGGGCCGAACTCTACCGACGGAAGAATGACTCCGAGGCGCCAAAGGTGTTGGTCGTCGGAGATTCTACCGCCCGCACCCTTGGATTCGGTCTGGAACGATGGGCGACGGAGACGGGATCGGCCCTTGTTTGGACGACGGCGACTCTTGGGTGCGGCATTGCCGACGATGCGTCGCTCCGAGGCGTTGGTGATCGCCCCGAGCAGGTCGATGCTCCTTGCCTCGAGGTGCGCGATGGTTGGCGGAGACAGATCGCGGAGTTCGATCCGGACCTTGTCATCGTCTTGAGCACCATTCCCGACATGCAGGACCGGCGCCTTCCGGGATGGGATGATTTCCTGGCTCCGGGTGATGCGGAGTTTGACGCGTACCTCGTCAGGGAGTATCACGACGCAGTAGATGTCCTCACGGCCGGGGGTGCGCGAGTGCTCTGGCTCAAACCACCGTGCGTGCGATCACTGGAGGCCGCCGGGGGTGAGGTAGGGGCGTCGCTTGGCCCCTCCGATACCAATCGCGTTCGTCATTTGAATGACGTGATCCTTCCCACCCTGGCGGCGGATGAGCCGTCGGTGCGGCTTTTTGACTTGTTCGGTCCGCTTTGCCCGAACGGTGAGTTCGTCGAGGAGATCGACGGCGTTGAGGTGCGTCCCGACGGCGTCCACTACTCGTCCGAGGGGTCGCGTTGGTTCGCGGACCGATACGGTGCCGCTCTGCTCGAGGCCGGACTACGATAGCGGGATGGATGTCGTCTCCGCCCGTCCTCCAGGCGAGAACGGGGTGGAATCTGCGGAACTTGCCGCCGCCGGCGAGCTCGTTCGCGAGGGGTTTGTCTTCGAAGCGATCGCGCTCCTGAACGCGGCCAACCGATTGAGGCCCAACAGTCTCATCGAGCAACGACTGGTCACCCTGCGCCACGAGGCCTTTCTTACCGTCCCGGCGGGAACTCCCCCAACGGGGTGGCCGCGGCAGACGCCGAGTCCGTTCCCGGATGGTGTGATCCCGGAAATCGAAGCGGGTGAACTCACACCGGCGATCCTTTCGGCTGCCGTGCACCAGCACGGCAGCCTCCTCGTTCGTGGCCTGGTTCCTAAACGCCAAACCGAGCGCATGCGGGCTACGATCGACAGCGTTTTCGACGCGTACAACGAGTCTTACCGAATCGACGGTGGTGAAGCATCGGTCTTGCCCTGGTACTCGCATTTCCCTGCTCGAGGGAATTATTCGTGGACCGCCGGCGACGCGATGTGGCCCCGCAAGCATGGCGGCATCATGGCTGCAGACTCGCCGCGTGGCTTGTTCGAGCTCATCGAGATCTTCGAGGAGGTCGGCATGGTCGAAGTTGTGCGCGGCTACCTCGGTGAACAGCCAGCATTATCGGTCAAGAAGTGCACGCTTCGTCGCACGGAACCCGACAGCGGTGGCGGGTGGCACCAGGATGGCGCGTTCTTGGGTACGACCCTACGGACGGTCAATGTTTGGTTGGCACTTACCGATGCGGGGGTTGACGCGCCAGGCCTCGACTTGGTGCCGAGATGGTTCGACTACCTCGTGGCAAAGGGGGACGACCCGACGATCTTCGACTGGACCGTGTCTGAGACGATGGTCGACCAGGTTTCAGGCGGGTGCATCGCGACCCCGGTGTTCCACCCTGGCGATGCCATCCTTTTCGATCAGATGACCCTTCATCGGACCGCAGTTCGCCCGAACATGACAGCTCGACGTTATGCGGTCGAGACCTGGTTCTTCGCCCCATCGACGTTTCCACACGATCAGATCCCGCTCGCCATCTGAGCCGCACTCGCCGATGGTTCCCGGTAGGTGGTCGTGTCCGAGCGAGTCTCGCCGTGTCGGGACCCGAACCTGTCGGCGGGCAGATCAGGTCGGGTAGCGTGCCCAGCATGTCGATGGCGAACGAGTTCGGAACCGACGTCGGCGAGATGTCCATCCACCGGGCGTTGGGGCTGACCGACGACGAAGCCAATCGGATCGAGGCGATCCTCGGTCGGTCGCCCAACCACCTCGAGCTGGCCATGTTCGCGGTCATGTGGTCGGAGCACTGCTCGTACAAGTCGTCGAGGGTCCACCTCAAACGCCTGCCCACCGAAGCCGAGTGGGTGCTGGTGGGGCCAGGTGAGAACGCCGGCGTGGTCGACGTCGGCGATGGCATCGCCGCCGCCATCCGCATCGAGAGCCACAACCACCCTTCGGCGATCGAGCCGTATCAGGGCGCGGCAACCGGAGCGGGTGGCATCCTCCGCGACATCTTCACCATGGGAGCCCGGCCGATCGCGCTGATGGATCCGTTGCGGTTCGGGCCGCTCGACGATGCTCGGAGCCGATGGATCGCCGAAGGGGTCGTCAGCGGCATCTCCGGCTACGGCAACTCGGTCGGCGTCCCGACCGTCGGCGGCGAGACCGTGTTCGACGACACCTACGCCGAGAACCCGCTCGTCAACGTGTTGTGCCTCGGGGTCCTGCCCACCGAGCGCCTCGTGCTCGGAGCGGCGACCGGCGTGGGCAACCTCGTGGTCCTGCTCGGATCGTCGACCGGTCGTGACGGCATCGGCGGCGCGAGCGTCCTCGCGTCGGCGGGCTTCACCGACGACGACGAGGCCAAGCGGCCGAGCGTCCAGGTGGGCGATCCGTTCGAGGAGAAGCGCCTCATCGAGGCGTGCCTCGCGCTCCTCGACGCGAGGTTGGTGGTCGGCATCCAGGACCTCGGCGCCGCCGGGCTCACCGGGGCCACCTCCGAGACCGCGTCCCGCGGGGGCATGGGCATGGACGTCGACCTCAACGCCATCCCCCAGCGCGAACGCGGGATGGAGCCGTTCGAGGTCATGACCAGCGAGTCGCAGGAACGCATGCTCGCCATCGTCGAACCCGACGGCATCGACGATGTGCTCGCCATCTGTGCTCGGTGGGAGGTCACCGCGAGCGTCATCGGCCACGTCACCCCGGGAGCCGACAGCGGTTCGCCGACGGGTGGTCGGCTGCGGATCCTCGACGGCTTCGATGGTCCGGTGCTCGGCGAGGTCCCCGCTCACGCGCTCCACGAGGAAGCCCCGCTCTACCACCGGCCGCTCGCGGTCCCCGCCGAGTTCGATGAGTCCACGCGCACGGTGGATGGCCCTGATCTGCCCCCTTCGGTGGATGCCGGGGCCGAACTGGTCGCGATGCTCGCCGACACCAGCTGGGTCTCGAGCCAGTACGACCACCAGCTCTTCCTCAACACGGTGGAGGGCCCGGGTGGCGATGCCGCCGTGCTGCGCCTGAAGCACCCCACGACGGCGGTCGACACCGGTCGCGGCCTCGCCCTCACCACCGACGGCAACCACCGCTGGTGCGCCGTCGACCCTCGTCTGGGCACGGCGCTGACCGTGGCGGAGTCGATGATGAACCTCGCCTGCGTCGGGGCACGCCCGTTGGCCGTCGTGAACTGCCTGAACTTCGGCAACCCGGAGCACCCGGAGGTCATGTGGCAGCTCTCCGAGGCGATCGACGGCATGGGCGATGCGTGCCGGGCGTTCGACATCCCGGTGATCGGCGGCAACGTCAGCCTCTACAACGAGTCGCGCGGCGACAACATCGACCCGACCCCGGTCATCGGGATGCTCGGCGTGATCGACCGCCTCGAACGTCGGCCGCCAGGCGTCGGCCTGACCGAAGGTGGGCGCTTGATCCTGGTCGGGGTCACCCAGCCCCTGCTCTCGGGCTCGCGGTGGGCTCGCGACCGCGGGCATCGCACCGGCCGGTTGCCGGCCCTCGATCTCGACCTGCACCGCAAGGTCGTCGACGTCGTTCGCACGCTCGTCATCGGCGGTCTGCTCGGTGGCGCCCACGACGTCTCCTCCGGTGGTCTCGGGGTGGCGCTGGCCGAGATGGCGGTCATGTCGGGCATCGGGTTCAACGTCGCCCGGGTCGCCGATCACGCCGAGCTGTTCAGCGAGTCGCCATCGCGAGCGGTGCTGTGCGTCGGCCCGGACGAGCTCACCCCCGTGCTCAACGTGCTCGAGCATGCCGGCGTCCCGCATGCTCGAATCGGTGTCGCCGCGGGTGATCGGCTCCAGGTCAAGGGTCTGGTCGACCTGTCGCTCGACGACGCGACATCCGCGTGGCGGGATCGGCTCCCCGACGCGCTGGGCGCCGGCACCACACAGGGTTGATCCGCTCGCTCGCGGGCCTCGTGGCGCGGTGGCGACCCCTCGGACCGCGGGTCGTGTCGGCGTGCGGTGAACCTCGCGACCTGGCCTGCTTTCGTGCACGAGCCCGTGCCCATCGTGGGTGATGCGACGGAGTCGGGGGCGAGCTGACGCAGCGATGTCGTGGGTCGAGAGGTCGCGGCCTATCATGGGACGGTGAGCGAGCCGGCGCACCCCGCACCAGCCGATCCGTCCTCCCGCGTCGCCCGGTCGGGCGAACCCCCCTCCGAACCCGCAGAGCCCGTGGTCGACGTCGGCGGGTCCACGGCGACGATCCCGCTCGACGAGACGCCTGGCCACGAATGCGGCGTGTTCGGTGTCTACGCGCCGAACCAGCCCGTCGCCCACCTCAGCTACCTCGGTCTCTACGCCATCCAGCACCGAGGTCAGGAGTCTGCCGGGATCGCGGTCAGCGACGGCGACTCCATCACCATCGTGAAGGACATGGGCCTGGTCTCCAACGTCTTCGACGACAAGACCCTCGCCGCCCTCACCGGCCACCTCGCCATCGGCCACACCCGCTACAGCACCACCGGGTCGAGCACGTGGCGCAACGCGCAGCCCTTCTACCGCAACGTGGGCGCCCACAGCTTCGCGCTCGCCCACAACGGCAACCTCGTGAACACCGAAGCCCTTGCCGCCGAGGCCGGCATGCTTCCCGGGATGGTCACGAGCGACAGCGATCTCGTCGCTGAGCTCATCGAACAGGAACTGGCGCAGGACCCCGAGGAGAGCCCCGACGGGCGCGCCCTCGAGCGTGCTCTGATGAAGGTCCTCCCGAAGCTCGAGGGCGCGTTCTCGTTCGTGCTGATGGACGAGGGCCACGTGATCGGGGTCCGGGATCCCCACGGGTTCTGGCCCATGTGCCTCGGCAAGCTCGACCACGGGTGGGCGGTGGCCTCGGAGAGTCCGGCCCTCGACATCGTCGGCGCCCATCAGATCCGTGAGGTCGAGCCCGGCGAGATGGTCATCATCGACGCCACGGGCGTGCGCAGCGAGCGTCCGTTCGCGCTCGACCAGATCGACCCCAAGCTGTGCCTGATGGAGTTCATCTACTTCCATCGCCCCGACGGCAGCCTCTACGGCCAGGGCGTCCACGCCGCTCGGGTGCGGATGGGCGAGCAGCTCGCCGAGCAGTCCCCGGTCGATGCCGATCTCGTGATGGGTGTGCCGGAATCGGGGATCCCGGCGGCCGAGGGGTTCGCCCGTGGCAGCGGCATCCCGTTCGGCTTCGGTCTGGTGAAGAACCGCTACATCGGCCGAACGTTCATCGCCCCCAACCAGCAGATGCGGGCGCTCGGGGTTCGCCTGAAGCTCAACCCGCTGCGCGACAACATCGAGGGCAAGCGCCTGGTCGTGGTCGACGACTCCATCGTCCGAGGGACCACGACCCGGGCGATGGTGTCGATGCTGCGCGAGTGCGGGGCTCTGGAGGTGCACCTGCGCATCTCGTCGCCGCCCTACGCGTGGCCGTGCTTCTACGGGATGGACACCGGCACCCGAGGTGAGCTCATCGCCGCCAGCCTCTCGGTCGGTGAGATCACCGCGTTCCTCAACGTCGACTCACTCGCCTACCTCGAACTGGATCGCGTCAAGGCCGCAACCGGTGCGCACGGCGCCGGCTTCTGCGATGCCTGCTTCACCGGCTCGTACCCGGTCGAGGTGCCGGTCAGCCTGTCCAAGGGTGTGCTCGACATCGATCGCGATCGCGCACCCCGACCGACGGAACCCGAGACGCTTGCGCTGATCTTCGACGAGACGCGCCTCCCCGTCGATCACGCGACGCGCATCGATCACGACACCTAGGACAGGCGAGCAACCACACATGGGCGAGACCTACGAGAGCGCGGGCGTCAACATCGGCGCGGGAGAGGAAGCGGTCGATCGCATCAAGGCCAAGGTGCGCTCCACCTTCCGGCCCGAGGTGATCGGTGACATCGGAGGGTTCGGCGGCCTGTTCGGGTTCGACACGACCCGCTACACCAATCCCGTGCTCGTGTCGTCCACCGACGGTGTCGGCACCAAGGCCCTGATCGCGCAGGCGGTCGGCGAGTTCGAGACCATCGGGGTCGACCTCGTCGCCATGTGCGTCGACGACCTCGTCTGCCAGGGCGCAGAGCCGCTGTTCTTCCTCGACTACATCGCGGTCGGCCGTCTCGATCCCGACCACATCGAGCAACTCGTCGAGGGCGTGGCCGAGGGCTGCCGGCAGGCGGGCTGCGCGCTCATCGGCGGCGAGATGGCCGAACACCCTGGAGCGATGGAGCCCGGCGAGTTCGACCTCGTCGGGTTCGCCGTGGGGGTCGTGGAGCGCGATCGCATCATCACCGGCCAGCACGTGGCGCCGGGCGACGTGCTCATCGGCCTGCCGTCGCCGAACCTGCGCAGCAACGGCTACTCGCTCGCCCGGCGGGTGTTCTTCGACGTCGCCGATCGCTCGCTCGACGATCCGGCGTTCACCGGTGCCGCGCACACCCTCGGTGAGGAGCTGCTCAAACCGTCGGTCATCTACGCTCCCGCGATCATGGCGCTCCACCGAGAGGTCGAGGTGCGCGCGGTCGCCCACATCACCGGTGGCGGCATCCCGGGCAACCTCAACCGTGTGCTGCCCAAGGGCACCGATGCGGTCGTCGACCTCTCCAGCTGGGAGTCGCCCCGCATCTTCGGCGAGATCCAGCACCTCGGCGGCATCAGCGCGGACGAGATGGCCAAGGTGTTCAACCTGGGTCTCGGCATGATCGTGGTCGTTCCCGAGAGCGAGGCCTCGAGGGCCCAGGATGTGCTCCGCACCCATGGCCATCGAGCGATCCAGGTCGGCACCATCACCGATGGTCACGGCGAGGTGCGCCTCACCGACCCCTGAGACGATGGGGTGGTCAGTCCGTCCAGCCGACCCGACACCACGTGTGGGTGTCGCACGCTGGGCAGCGCATCCAGTGGGAGTGGGAGCGCCCGGGTAGCCAAGCTGAGACGCTGAGGAATCGGATCCCGAGATCCATGAGGGTGACCCGGGTGCGGGTCGTGCAGGTTGCGCACTCGACGACCACCGTGCCCACCTGGCGCGACCCGGTGGAGTAGAACGCAGCGCGGCCGGTTTCGCGACTCCCCGGGCGCAGCTGGTCGGGCGCCGCTGCGGGCGGAGTCGAGAACAGCGCGTGCTTGCCCGTGGGATCGATGCGTCGTCCGACCGCGCCGTTCGACCTCGGCCGGGGCGGTTCGTCGGGGGAACCGGTCACGCCGGGGCCAGGAGCTGGGCGGCGAGCTCGCGGTAGGCCTGGGCGCTCTTGGACGACGACGCGTGGCGCAAGACGGTGCGACCGTGGCTCGGCGCCTCGGCCACCTTGACCGACTTCGGAACGGGCGGCTGCAGCACCGACAGGCCGTAGCGGCCGGGCACATCGTCGATGACCTGCTGGGCGAGGCGTGTGCGACGATCGAACATCGTGGCGATGACGCCCCGGACCCGGAGGTTCGGGTTGGTGTACGCCCGGACGTCGTCGATGGTCTCGAGCAGCTGTCCCACGCCTCGATGGCTGAGGGTCTCGCACTGCAACGGAACCAGCACCTCGTCGGCGGCGGTGAGCCCGTTGATGGTGAGGATGCCGAGCGACGGCGGGCAGTCGATGAGCACGATGTCGTAGTCGGCGAGCAGTGGTTGGAGACCCCTGCGCAACTGGTACTCGCGGCCGGTCTTGCTCAGGAGGTGGAGCTCGGCACCGGCGAGGTCGATGCTGGCCGGGAGCAGGTGCAGGTCGTCCACCTTCTGGAGCACCTCGGCGGCGGTCGCCCGACCGAGCATGAGATCGTGCAGCGAGAGCTCGAGCTCATCGGGAACCAGACCGGCCGAGAAGGTGAGACATGCCTGCGGATCGAGGTCGACGAGCAGAACGCGTTGGCCCTGCTCGGCGAGCGCCGCGCCCAAGGTGTGCACCGTGGTCGTCTTCGCCACCCCACCCTTCTGGTTGGCCACAGCGATCACGGTCGGCATGCCGGCGAGTGTACGGCCGTGGACCGGGTGGGTCGATCGTCGGGTGACGGCACGGAACACCTCGGTGTCGCCTCGATGTCGGGTCGATGTCGTGTCGATGGCCCCGCTGTTGGTGTGCAGGGCAGCGGCGCCGGCGCCGCGTCGGACGCCGATGTGGTGGAGTTCACAGGCGGTTCGTCCGGTGGTGCAACCGGGGGCGCCGTCGGGTCTCGTGGTGACCGTGCTCGTGGCACCGGACCCGCTTCTGGTTGGGGGAGGCGAAGGACGCTCAGGTAACGTCCCGGCCATGGCTGACACCCCGACCGCTGCATTCTCCATCCGACTTCGGGTCCGCCTGGAGAACCGTCCACGGATGCTGGGCAAGCTCGCGGTGGCGATCGGCGAGGCCGGTGGGAACATCGCCGGTCTCGAGGGCTTCGAAGCCAAGCTCGCCGTGCTCGACGAGGACGTCGTGGTGAACTGCACGAGCGAGGAGCACCAGCAACAGGTCATCGACGCGGTCAGCGAGCTCCACGGGGTGGAGCTGCTCCGTTGGGAGGACCGCACGTTCGCCATGCACGAGGGCGGCAAGATCGAGGTGCTGTCGCTGCTGCCGGTCGGTGATCGCGATGACCTCTCGATGGCCTACACCCCGGGTGTGGCCCGGGTGTGCAACGCCATCGCCGCCGACCCCGCCAAGGCGCACCACCTCACCATCAAGAAGAACACCGTGGCCATCGTGAGCGACGGCACCGCGGTGCTCGGGCTCGGCGACATCGGTCCCGAAGCGGCCATGCCCGTGATGGAGGGCAAGGCGCTGCTGTTCAAGGAGTTCGGCGGCGTCGACGGGTTCCCGATCTGCCTCGACGTCTCCAACGCGCAGGAGATCATCGACACCGTCGTGCGCATCGCCCCGGCGTTCGGTGGCATCAACCTCGAGGACATCGCCGCGCCGGCGTGCTTCGAGGTCGAGCAGCGACTCCAAGAGCTTCTCGACATCCCCGTGTTCCACGACGACCAGCACGGCACCGCAGTCGTCGTACTGGCGGCCCTCGAGAACGCGCTGAAGATCGTCGACAAGAAGATGGGGGACCTCACCGTCGTCATCGCCGGCGTGGGCGCCGCAGGCGTGGCGATCAGCAAGATCCTGCTCGAGGCGGGTGTCGCGCAGGTCGTCGGCGTCGATCGAAAGGGTGCGATCTGGGAGGGCCGAGAGGACCTCAACCCGGCCAAGCAGTGGTTCGCCGAGAACACGAACCGCGACAAGCGAGTCGGCTCGCTCTCGCAGGTGCTCCCCGGAGCAGATGTGTTCGTCGGCGTCAGCGGACCTCGCCTCCTCACCGCCGACGACCTGCGCACGATGGGCACCGACCCGATCGTCTTCGCGCTCGCCAACCCCGACCCCGAGATCCGGCCCGAAGAGGCCGAGGGCATCGCCGCGGTCATCGCCACCGGGCGCAGCGACTTCCCCAACCAGATCAACAACGTGCTCTGCTTCCCGGGCATCTTCCGCGGCGCGCTCGACGCGGGGGCGACCACGATCACCGAAGGCATGAAGCTGGCGGCGGCCGGGGCCATCGCGCTCGCCGTGCCCGAGGAGGAGCTCCGCCACGACTTCATCGTGCCGTCGGTCTTCGACAAGAGCGTGGCAACGCTCGTCGCGCATGCGGTGGCCGAAGCGGCCCGTCGAGACGGGGTCATCCGCGGTCGATGAACGGTTCCCCGTCGCTCGACGCGATCACGTTCGACTTCTGGGACACCCTCGTCCACGCGCCCGAGGCCGCGGTGGTCCGAGAGGAACGTCGCCACCGGATCCTGGCCGCGCTGGCGGAAGGTGGTGTCGACGTCGACCCTGACGAGATCGGTCGGGTGCTGGCGATCATCCGCGACACCTTCGATGAGCACTGGGCGGCCAACATCCAGTTCACCGGCCGTGACGGCACCGACACGTTGCTTCGGGCCCTGCAGCTCGGGGTCGACGACGACACGCGCGCTCGGGTGTACGAGGCCTTCATCGGGGCCGACCTCCCGACGGTCCCGGCGCTCACCCCGAACATCGCCGACACGTTGCGGGCGCTGAAGGGCCTCGGTCTCCGCGTCGGCATCATCTGCGACGTCGGTCTCAGCCCGTCCACGATCCTGCGGTCCTACCTCGCCTCCCACGGCGTCCTCGACGTGTTCGACCACTGGTCCTTCTCCGACGAGGTCGGCGCCTACAAGCCCGATCCGTCGATCTTCGCCCACGCGCTGGACGGACTCGGTGGCATCGATCCCGCACGTGCGGCGCACGTGGGGGACCTCCGGCGCACCGACGTCGCCGGTGCGCGGGCGCAGGGCATGGTCTCGGTCCGCTACCGAGGCAGCAACGACGATGTGCACCGACCCGGTGAGGGCGACCGCTCGATACCTGCGGCCGTCGAGCCCACCGAGGTGGAGCTCCACGAAGCCGATCACGTGATCGCCGATCACGCCCATCTGCTCGGCGTCCTCGGACTGGGCTGATTCGCGTCACCGGTCGGCGGCCGTTGCTGCGCGGGCCCTCGACACCGGCGCTGAAGCGGTGTCGCTAGGTTGGGGCGATGGAACCAGATCTTGAAGTATCCCGCGACGTCGCCGCACCACCGGCGGCGGTGTTCGCCGCTTTGACCGACGTCACCCGCATGGGTGAGTGGTCACCCGAGACCCACACCGCGGTGTGGAACGACGGCTGCTCGGAGGCGGCGGTCGGCGCGGTGTTCACGGGGCACAACCGCAACGCGGAGTTCGAGTGGACCACCGAGGCCGAGATCGTTGACCTGGTTCCCGGCGAGCGGTTCTTCTTCGACTGCAAGGTGGGCGACTTCGTCTTCGCCAAGTGGGGCTACCGCATCGAGGCCACCGACACCGGCTCGCGGGTCACCGAGTGCTGGCAGGACCTGCGGCCCGAAGAGATCAAGGAGATGACCGCCGGCATCTCCGGCGTGGCCGATCGGGTGACCCACAACCGCGCCGGGATGGAGGCCACGCTCGCGGCGCTCGCCGCCGCGGTGGAGTAGCGCTCCGGGGCTCTGTCGCTCGTCGTCGTCGGTGGGCCTCAACGGTTCGTTTCCGACCGTCGAGGTCGATGGGGTGGCAGTTGCGTGGCTGCGACGCTGAACCGCTCGCGCCGTCACCTCAGGTCAATCGATGAGGGTGCGGAGGCGGTCGGCGAAGGGCGGGGCGTCCGTGAACCCCACGTGGCCGCCGGGGAAGAGCTGGATCTCTGCGTCGAGCAGCTCGGCAAGAGCCCGCGTGCTGCGATCGCAGAACTGACCGGCGGAGTCCTCGCCGATCCCGAGGACGACGCGGACCGGGCCGCCTCTCAGCGCGTCCACGTCGGGCATCCAGCGGCAGGTCGGGAGGAGCATGTGCAGGAACTGGAAGGCCTCGTCGGCAGCGGCTTGCGGCTCGGGCTCGTTGCCGAAGACCATCTCGAAGATCTCTTCCGGCATGTCGAGGTCGGCGAGCGCGACGAACTGGCGCTGGGCCTGCACGCGGTCACCGGTGCGGAACACGGCGATCATGGCTTCGGTCTCCGCCAGGAGGTCGGCTTCCTCGGGGAGGACCCGGTGAAGCGGCGGCTCGTGGGGGATCACCGTGGTGAGCATCTCGGGGTGTCGTTGGGTGAGGGCGAGGACCGAGACGGCGCCACCGCTCGAGCCGAGGACGGCAGCGGGACCGGCGTCGACGTGGGTGATGAGGTGGGCGAGGTCGTCGGCCCGTCGCTCGGGGGTCGAGTCGGCATCGGGGTCGTCGACCGGGCTGCGGTTGATGCCTCGAGGATCGGTGGTCACCACCGTGTGGTCGGCGGCCAGGAGCTCGGCGAGGGGGACGAAGGCACCGGCGTCCATGGGCGCGCCCACCAGGACGACGAGCGGGCCGGTGCCCCGCCGCTCGTAGTAGAGACGCGCACCGGGGACCGCCAGCGTTTCACTGGTGGGGGAAACAGACGAGGTCGACATCGAGATCTCCTGATCGTTCGTGAGTTCCAGGTTGGACCCGCCGGTGGCCGAGAACTCATCGGACGACCCCGGATCCGAGGTTCGAGGATCCGGCGACGAAGTTCCGGAGATCCTCTGGCGTAAACCTTTCGGAGGGTCTGCGACTGTGTAGATCAGTGGATGGACCAGGATCGACCTTCGAGGAAGCCTTCCCCTCGGAGTACCCGGGCGTGGTGCGGGTGATCTCCCCCATCGTGGGCTCGGTCGAGGATGCTGAAGCGATCACGCAGGCCGCGTTCGTGAAGGCGTACTCCCGCTGGACGCGCATCGGCGGCTACGACCGACCCGGTGCGTGGATCCGTCGGGTCGCGATCCGCAACGCGGTGCGCTTCGTCGAACGACGCACGCCCGCTGCTTCGGTCGGTGCCGAACCCGCCGGCGCCTGCCGATCCCTCCGAGTCGATCGTCGGTGCCGTCGACCTGAACGGGGCGCTCCTCCAGGTGCTCGTTGTGTAGATCGCCGACGTGATCGCCTCTGTGGCAAGCCAACCTCGGGCGCGGTCGGACAACAGGTCAACGAGAAGGTGGTCGTCAACGACGGTAGCCATGCGGCCGGACGCCCTACTGGGTCGCGATGTCGGGATCGTTCGCGGTGATCTCGGCGACGACTCGGTCGTAGTCTCCGCTCGTCACCCATTCGGCCAGCGCCGCTTTCGCCTCGGGCGAGAGGTCAGCACCAGCGATTCCCGATGGGCCATCCAGCAGCTCCCCGTGCTCACGAGCAGCGGCGCGGGCACGCTCGACGACTCGTTGGACCTCGGGATCAAGCTTCAGCTTGGTGGCCATCGCCTCAGGATAGACGTGGCCCGTCCCATTCGGAAGGTCTGGTGAAACCCTGGCTGTCGCGAAGCCTGTTGGTGGGCCACCACCGGAGACAGCTGAGCGATGAGGGTCCGAGTATGCGCTGGCGATCCGACGGCGCCGGTGTCCTCACCGGCGCCTTCTCCGTCACCGGACTGATGGTGGCCGTCGGCGGCCCTCCGGGAGCCGGAGACGATCCGGCCTCGGGCACGGTGCAGGCACTCGACGCGCAGGGTGCCACGGTCGCGACCGCCGACACCGATGGGACCGGAGCGTTCCAACTCCTCGTGCCCAACGGGACCTACCGCGTCGTGGGACGCAGCCCCTCGTTCCAGGACGGACAAGGCGATTGCGTCGCGCCGTCCGACCTCGTCGTGAAGGACCGGTACGTCGAGGGCGTGATCGTGAAGTGCTACCGGGACTGAGCGGACTGCGACCGATGTTGCACGTGGGTTGCACGGTCGAGATCGAGCACCGCTTCGCCACCCCGACGAAAAGCAAGAAACCCCCGCTGAGCGGGGGTTTCTCGAGTGGTCGGGACCGGCGTCGATCCGGTGACCTACCGCTTTTCAGGCGGTCGCTCTGCCGACTGAGCTACCCGACCAGGCTGTGGGCTCCGACGCATCTGGCGATGCGCCGGCCTGCGGAGCAGGTGTGGCGGTCCCGACGGGATTTGAACCCGCGACCTCTGGCTTGACAGGCCAGCGTGCACTCCAAACTGCACCACGGGACCGTGGCATTGCTGCTCACCGTCTCGCCGGAGCGATCGGGTGAGGTCGTACCCCCAACGGGATTCGAACCCGTGTTACCGCCTTGAAAGGGCGGCGTCCTAGGCCACTGGACGATGGGGGCTCGGAGCCTTGCGGAGGGCTCGGTCACCATAGCAGTAGCCCACCCCCGCCCAAATTCGATCACCGCATCCTCCATCCGCGCGCACGGGGCACGGACCGTGCACGGTACGGTCAGCGACGTGCCCGCTCTCCGACTCGGTTCGCGCGCTCGACGCGACGGGTCGAGCGCCCACGTCACCCGCCGTCACGTGCGCCGACACCCATGAGCTGGTCGAACTGCCCGGTCTGCCAGGGCCTGCTGGGAGCGGGCGACGTCGCGTGTCGGATCTGTCGCACCCCGGTGGGCACGGCCGGTGCCGCTGCGAACCCCCCGGGCGCCGTGGCGCCGTCCCCGCCACACCAGCAGGCCGGCCACCCGTACCCGGGCCAGGCCCCTGGTGCCCCTGGCGCACCCGGCGGCGCGCCGGGGGCCCCGAGCGGTCCGCCGCCACCGCATCCGGGGAACCCCGACGCAGGGCCGGCATCGCCGCCCCAACCCGCGCCACCGGTGGCTCCGCAGTACCCCGGAGCGGCGCCGCCGCCTACGGGATGGCCGCCGCCCGGCTCCCATCCCGTTCCTCCCGGACCGTGGAACATGCCGCAGGGCTTCGCGCCGCAGGGCGTTGCGCCGCAGGGCGTCGCACCGCAGGGTTGGGCACCGCCTGGCTGGGTGCCGCCGCCGAAGCGATCCCGCCGTGGCCTCGTCATCGGGGTCGCCGTCTCGTGCCTGGTCGTCGTGGTGCTCTCCGCGTTCGTCGTGTGGAGCGTCCGCCCGACCGGTCCCGAGCACCCCGAGCAGTGGGACGCTCGGGTGCTCGACGCCGTGCAGTTCGTCGAGGGCGACAAGGGAAGAACCTTCCAGCACCCGGTGTTCGTCGACTTCCTCACCGACGAGGAGTTCCGCGCCATGACCGCGACCGAACCGGCCTCGGTGAGCGACGACGATCGCAAGGCCGCCGATCAGCAAGCGGCGATGCTGCGGGCCCTCGGCCTCGTCGAGGGCGATGTCGACCTGCTCGCCGAACAGGAGACGGTCACCGGGTCGGGCACGGCTGCGGTGTACGACCCGGTGTCCCAGCGGGTGCGGGTCCGTGGAACCGAGGTCACCCCCGACATCGAGGGCACGGTGGTGCACGAGCTCACCCACGCCTGGCAGGACCAGCAGTTCGATCTCGGGCGCCTGGCCGAGTTCCCCACCGCGGAGCAGGCGTCGTCGTTCCGCATGATCGCCGAGGGCGACGCGGTGATGACCGAGAACGACTGGCTCGACACCTTGGATGCCGACACCCGCGCCACCTACGACGAGCGATCCGGCGCCGCCAGCGACCAGGCCGGCGACGAGCTGGCGAACGTGCCCGACGTCCTCCTCGCCACCTTCGGCGCCCCGTACGAGTTCGGCCGTCCGCTGCTCACCGGACTGCGGGAGATCCAGGGGCCGTCCTACCTCGAGCAGGCGTTCCAGGACCCGCCGGCCACCGATGAGCAGATCATGCGACCCGAGGCCTACCTCCGGAAGGAGGCAGCCGTCGACGTCGAAGCCCCCGACACCGAAGGCCGGGACGCGATCGAACAGGATTCGTTCGGGGCACTGTTCTGGTACTTCGCCCTCGCCGATCGCATCGACCCGCTCACGGCGCTGCACGCGGTCGACGGCTGGGGAGGCGATGCGTACGCGACCTACGACCGAGACGGCACGATCTGCGTCGCCACCCGGCTCGTGGGCGACTCCTCGGCCGACACCCAGGCATTGGGCGACGCCGTCACCGAGTGGGCCTCGACCCTTCCCGACGTCACCGTCGAGGTGAGCGACCGCGGCGTCGACGCCCGCGCGTGCGACCCCGGCAAGGATGCCGACTTCAGCTACGAGGGCCGATCCACCACGGTGCTCGCCTACCCGGTGGTGCGCCTCCTCGTCTGGTCCCAGGGCGTGGCCGACGGAGGCGATCGCGACCGCGCCGACTGCTACGCCAACGCGTTCGTCGACCAGATCGACCTCGACGAGCTGTCCGGACCACCGCTGCCGGACCAACGGGTCCAGGACCTGCGTCGTGGTGCGGCGGAGGAGTGTCCGGGCTAGAGGGTCGGGCGCTCGGCGCCGGCGCTAGTTCGAGCCCGCGTCGTCGCTGACCGGCGGCAACGCCTCCGACAGCGCCATCACGATGTGGCCCAACAGCCAACCGAGCTCCTCGTAGAGCACGTAGGGCTCGAAGCGGGGATCGCTCGGATCGGGCTCGGGTGGCTCCTCGGACACATCGAGCACGGTGCCGAGGACGAGGCGCAGCGCGTTGATCGACTGCATCCACCCGGTGAGCTCCCCGTCGGTGACGTCGGTTGCGTCGAGGGTGGCCTCGACGGTCTCGATGGCGGCGAAACGAGCCTCGATCAGCTGGCCGTGCACCAGTTGCTGGTACGCGGCGTCGCGTTCGGGGTCGTCGGCGTAGGCGGCAGGGAACAGTCGTCGCAGGTTCGGGTCGTCGGCCAGCAGCAGGTCGCGCAGCTGATCGAGGTAGGACCGGAGGAACTCGCGCTGGTCGGTGGAGAGGTTGATCTCGAACCGACCGTCGCGGCGGCGCCGGAACGGGCGGCGGGGGAGCAGGGTCACGAGGTCGCTCAGTCCTGCTGCATCGTGGCCCACAGGCCGTGCTCGTGGAGGCGGAACACGTCGAGCTCCGCCTTCTCTCGTCCGCCGGTCGAGACGACGGCCTTGCCCTTGTGGTGGACGTCGAGCATGAGCGCCTCGGCCTTGGTGAGGGGGTACCCGAACAGCTTCTGCAGCACGTAGGTCACGTAGCCCATCAGGTTGATGGGATCGTTCCAGACGATCACCACCCACGGCTTGTCGGGTTCGGCGGACTCGTCGTGGGTCGGCTCGTCGATCTCGACGGGCGCCGTCATGGGTGCCGGGCACATGGATCGATTCTCCCCGATCTCGGCCGTGGCCGAAAGCGCGACGACCTCGCCGGTCAGCTGGTGGCCGACGATCGAACGGGGGGTGGCGTCGACGCCGGCACGGTGAAGAGCCCGAGGTAGAACCACAGCGTGACGAGGAACACCGCCGTCGCCCCGGCCACGTGGAGCAGGACCAGGTAGGCGGGGACGCCCCCGAAGTACTGGGCGTAGCCGATCGCTCCCTGCACGAGGATCACCCCGACGAGCACCCGACCGTGCTGGTGGACCTGGGCGGGGGCGCCCCGCCGGTGGAGCCACGACAGGGTCAGCACAGTGACGACGAGGAACGTGATGGCGCTGAGGCTGTGCACCCGGGCGACGTCGCTGATGTCCAACGTGATCCGTTCGGCGAGCTCATCGCCCCCGTGGGGCCCGGCACCCGTGACGATCGTCCCGGTGACCAGCACCACGAGCGCGAGCACGAACATGGCCCGGCCGAACGCCACGCCGCGTGCGTCGACGATGGGAACAGGTTTCCCGACCGGCCGACCGGAGCGTCGGTAGAGCACCGTCGCCGCCCACACGCAGCCGAACGCGAGCACGAAGTGGCCGATCACGAAGGGCGGAGCCAGGTGCTGCTTCACGACGACCGCGCCCAGGATCGCCGAGGCGCCGACGCCCACGACCACGACCATCGCCGGGATGATCAGATCGCGCCGCCGCGGCTTCATCGCAACCGATCCGACCGCGGCGATGAGGACGGGCACCGCCACCAACCCGCTGACGAGCCGGTTGAGGAACTCGATCATCGGGTTGAGCTCGAGGGGCGCCACGAACTGGTCCTCGGTGCACTTCGGCCAGTCGGTGCAGCCCAAACCGGAGCCGGTGAGGCGCACGGCCGCACCCGTCACCACGATGACCACGAGGAAGATGACCGAGATCAGCGCGACCCTGCGGAAGCGGGCGGGCGTGAACACGGGGGAACGGTCGGACATGGCGATCGTCAGGGTATCGGTGGGACAGATCGCTGAGCGAAGTGAGATCGCTCCGCTGGTTGGCCCTTCGGTGGCGTCGCCGTCACCGGACGTACCGGTAGCGTGGCCGCCGATGATCTCGAATCGGCTGGACACGGTCGACGATCGCCGACACCGGGATGGCCCGGATCCGCCGTGGCGACGAATGGTGGTCGCGACGGTCGTCTCGGCATCGGTGCTTGCCGCCGTGGCGTGCGGATCGTCGTCGGACCCGAGTGTTCCCGGTGCCGCCGCGCCGGGCACGACCGGCGGCACGGCCGAGGTGCTCGCCGCTCCGGCCGACGGGGCGTCCTCGGGCGATCCGGCCGGGACGGACCCTGCGGTCATGGCCACCGCCCCATCGTCCACCGAGCCGGCGGACCCGCCGATCCCCGACGACGGCGGTGGTGTCGTGCCCGTGCCGATCGCGACCACGAGCCTGGCGCTGATCGACGTCACCCGGCCGACGGTGAGCCAGGGCGTCACCGTCGCGGCGACCCGATCGCTGCCGACCGCCGTGGCGTACCCGACCACCGACGGGCCGTGGCCGCTGATCGTCTTCGCCCACGGCTTCCGGCTCGGCCCGCCCGGCTACGTGCGGATGGTGCGCGTGCTGGCCGAGGCCGGCTACGTCGTCGCGGTGCCGTCGTTCCCGCTCGCGGACGAGGGGGTGGCCGGCGCCCGGGTCGACCGCGGCGACCTCCCCAACCAGCCCGGCGATCTCTCGTTCGTCATCGATCAGGTCCTGGCGGCCTCGTCGGATCCGGCATCGCCGCTCGCCGGACGCATCGACCCCGGCCGCATCGGTGCGGTGGGGCACTCCGATGGCGCCGACACCGTGCTCGAGCTCGGCTACCACCCGATGCGCGCCGACGGACGGGTCCGGGCCGTCGTCGCCCTCTCCCCCGATGCCGTGGTTGCGGCAGCCGGACAGGTCGGAGGCGCCACCCCGCTGCTGCTCGAGCACGGCGATGCCGATTCGGTCGTCCCGTTCAGCGAGAGCGTCTCGGTCTTCGCGGCCGTTGCCGCTCGTCGCTACCTGCTCGTCCTGCTGGGCGCCGGCCACCTCGAACCGGTCACCGCGGACACGACGTGGACACCGGTCCTCGACGCCACCGTCACGGCGTTCCTCGATCGCTACGTCGCCGGGCGCAACGTCGACGACGAGGCGATCACCCAGCCGGCCTTGAGCTCGTCCGTCGCACGCGTCGAGGTGGCGGGATGAGCGAGGCGCCCCATCGGGTCGGGCCCGAGGATTACCTTCGTGGAGGTCGCGCGCCTACGCTCAACTCCCGATGTACGCACCTGCTCGGCCATCGCTCCGCACCACGATCGGTGCCTACATCGCCCTGACGAAACCGCGGATCATCGAACTTCTCCTCGTCACCACGGTGCCCACGATGGTGGTCGCCGAAGGCGGGCTCCCGTCGATCTGGCTGATGTTCGCCACCGTGTTCGGGGGCACGCTCGCCGCGGGCGGGTCGCATGCCATCAACATGTACGTCGACCGCGACATCGATGCGTTGATGGAGCGCACCAAGAACCGCCCGTTGGTGACGGGGATCATCGAACCGCGCAACGCGCTGATCTTCGCCGTGATCCTCGAGATCGCGGCGTTCGCCTGGCTCTGGGGCTTCGTGAACCTCATCTCGGCGGTCCTGGCCACGACGGCGTGTCTGATCTACGTGTTCGTCTACACGCTGTGGCTCAAGCGCACGTCGTCGACCAACATCGTCATCGGCGGCGCGGCGGGCGCGATGCCGGTCCTCATCGGCTGGACCGCCGTCACCGGCACGCTCGCGTGGCCGCCGGTGATCCTGTTCGCCATCATCTTCTTCTGGACCCCGCCCCACTTCTGGGCGCTGGCGGTCAAGTACCGGGACGACTACTCGGCCGCGGACGTCCCGATGCTGCCGTCGGTGGCGAGCTTCCACGCCACGGCGATGCGCATCCTGCTCTACACCCTGCTGCTGTGGGGACTCACGCTCCTGTTCGGGCCGGTGGCGGGCATGGGAGCGATCTACTTCATCAGCGCGGTGGTCCTCGGGGCCATCTTCACGGGCATGGCGGTGCAGCTGCTCCGGTCGCAGGACACCAAGCGGGCGATGCCGCTGTTCGCCTACTCGATCACCTACATCTCCTTGCTCTTCGGGGCGATGATGGCCGATCAGCTGATCCGGAGCGGGCTGGCGTGATCCTCGCCACGCACGAGCCGACCGGGCCGCTCGGCCCGCCGAGTCCCGAACCGGACCCGATTTCTTGCACCTTCGACGAGCTGACTAGAGTCCGACCCGTACCTGTTTTCATCTGGGAGCGACGCCACCGAGCGAACCGGCGAACGGCCTTGTACCGGTCGATCTCGGTCGCTGCCGTGGCGGTGAGGTAACCACTTACGCGATGGCGATCACCGAAACCTCCACCACCACCGAGGCGCTCACCGCGTCGACGGCACCCGCACCGGCCGGCTACATCGAGCCCACCGGGCTCGGTGCCGTCCTCGGGTCCGGCGACCACAAGACGATCGGCCGGCTGTACATCGGCTTCGCCTGCGCGTTCGGCATCGTCGCGTTCGTGCTGATGGCCATCTCGAGCCTCCAGGGGATCGGCGACGGCGGCTCGGTCGTCGGCCTCACCAGCGCCTTCGCGGTGTTCACCCTCGGCCAGCTCTCGATCGTGCTGCTCTTCGCCGTTCCGTTGCTCGTCGGCCTGGCCACGGCGATCGTTCCGCTGCAGGTCGGCGCCAACACCGTCGCCTTCCCGCGGGCAGCCGCTGGCGCCTTCTGGACCTGGCTCGTCTCGGCGGCAGCGCTGCTGTGTGCCTACGCCATCGACGGCGCGATCGGCAGCGGCGGCAACACCGAGAGCCAGCAGCTCGCCCTGCTCGCGCTGATCGGCCTGGCAGTCGCGCTCATCGTCGCGTCGGTCTGCGTGGTCACCACCGTCGTCGCGCTGCGCACCGACGGCATGGCGCTCGATCGGGTGCCCTTCTTCAGCTGGTCGATGCTGGTCGCTGGTGGCCTGTGGGCCATGACGCTCGGCGTCTTCGTCGCCAACGCCCTCCTCGTGCTCATCGCCGTCAAGTACGGCACGGCCAACCGGTTCGCCGTGGCGTCGAGCCAGTGGCCGCAGCTGGCGTGGCTCGTCGCCCCGGTCGCCGTCTTCACCTTCGCCATCCCCGTCCTCGGGATCGTCGCCGACGCGGTGTCCAACTTCTCCGGTGTCCGCCAGCCGCGACGGGGATTCGTGCTCTTCGCCATCGCTGCGTTCGGGGCACTGTCGTTCGGTGCGTACCTGCAGCCGTTCTTCAACGAGGGCGCCTGGCACCAGTGGATCGTCGTCGGCCAGAGCGCCCTGCTCGTCCTCCCGCTGCTGATGGTCCTCGGTGGCCTCGCCGCCGCCATGAAGGCGGGCAAGCCGAAGCTGGCCAGCCCCCCGATCCTCGGTCTCGTGGCCCTGCTCCTCCTCGTGCTGGCCGCGTTGCTCGCCATCCCGTTCGGCATCCAGAGCCTCCAACTCGCAGCGCCGGCCGACTCGCTGGTCGCCACCAACGAGGCCCTTCGTGAGGCAGCGTCGTCCACGCCTCCCTACCTGTGGGGTCTCCTCGGCCTGGTGGCGGGCGCGATCGCGATCGCCGGTGCCGCCGGCGTGTACCTCTGGGCGCCCAAGCTCGTCGGCCGCCGTCTGGGTGACGGCCTGGGCAAGCTGCTGGTGCTCGTCCTCGGTGCCGGGGCGCTGCTGGTGTCACTGCCGCTCCTCCTCGTCGGCCTGTCCGCCCGCTTCGACGGCATCGCCGATGCGGCCGACGCCCTCTTCGGAGCCGGGGCCGCAGGCGCAGCGATCCTGGCCGTCGGTTCGTTCCTGGTCATCGTGCCCATGCTCATCGGCCGCCTCGACGTCATCCGCGGCGGACGCATCGATGACGCTGACGCCTGGGGCACCGGACAAACCCTCGAGTGGCTCGCCGACAGCCCACCGGCCACCGGGAACTTCGCGACGCTCGACCCCGTCGTCTCGTCTGAACCGTTGCTCGACCTCGCTACCGCAGGAGACGCCGCATAGCCATGGCCGCCACGCACCTGCCTCCCACCGAGGTCATCATCAACGACGCGCCCGATGCGCCGATCGCCCGGCCCCGGGTGCTCATGGTCGGAACCGCGTTCACCGTCGCCGCCGTGCTCATGGGATTTGCCACGCTGATCGGCATCTACCTCACCGAGCGGGCCGACTCCATCGCATCGGGCACGGCGTGGATCCCCGACGACGTCGTGATCCCGCTGAACCAGCCCAACGTCATGTTGTTCGCGCTGCTCGCCTCGTCGGTCACCATCCAGTGGGCGGTCGACGCCGCCCGCCGCGACGATCGCCAGCACGCCTACCTCGCGCTCGGCATCACCCTCGTGTTCGGACTCGGTGTCATCAACATGGGCGCCTACCTCTACACGGTGATGGGTCTCGACATGGCGGTCGACAGCGTCACACCGGTGCTCATCTACACGATCACGGCTGCCCACCTCGCCCTGCTCGCCGGTGCGATGGTCTTCACCGGGCTCATGGCGTTCCGTGCGCTGGGAGGCCAGTACACGAGTCGCCAGTACGACGGTCTCTCGGCCGCTGCACTGTTCTGGCACGCCCAGGTCGTCGTGTTCGTCGTCATCTGGTACGCGATCTACATCACGAAGTAGGACTGACTTCCACATGTTGCGCTCCCGCATGCTCACCCCAGGGTTCAAGGTCTACTTCGGCATAGCCCTGTTCGGGCTGCTCGGCGCGTTCGTGTTCGGCGTCAACACCGAGCTCCAGTCCGAGACGCTCACCATCCGCGACAACCTCGACGCCACCGGCGCGATCGCCACCTTCACCGGTCCGCTCACCGTCGGCTGGAAGGGCGCGGTCGGCAACCACGCGGGGTACGCGATCTGGCTCTCCATGGCGGTGATCGCCGGTTTCCTCGCCTTCTTGCTGGTGGCCTTCCGCGACGCCGACGCCGACGCCGTCGCCCAGGTCGCCCACACCGATTCGGTGCCGCTCACCCGCGCACCCGCCGGTGCGTCGTTCCTGCCCGTCGTCGGCGCGTTCGCCCTCGGCATCGTGGCCATCGGGTGGATCGTCAACCGGAGCGTCTTCTACGCCGGGCTCGGGCTCCTCGGGGTCGTGATCGGCACCTGGACCATCCGGGCGTGGGCCGATCGCGCCACCGGCGACGACGGCATCAACCGCCAGATCTACCAGCGCATCATCGATCCGCTCCGGGTGCCCATCCTCGGTGCGGCGATCGTGGGCTTCCTCGTCCTCGGACTCAGCCGGGTGCTCCTGGCCGTTCCCAACAAGGCCAGCTCGAGCATCGTGTTCGGTGCGGCGGCCGTCGTGTTCTTCATCGTCGTCGTCGCCGTGGCCATGGTGCCCCGAGTGAGCCGATCGGTGCTCACCCTGCTCCTGGTGGTTGGTGCCCTGGTCATCCTGGCCGGAGCCATCGCCGGCATCGCCGCCGGGCCCCGAGAGGTCGAGACGCACGGTTCCGAGCACACCGAGAACGGAGCCGGCGCCGTCAACGAGGCCGGCATCGGCTCAGGCGCCGCTCGTTCCACCAGTGAGTCCGAGATCGGTCTTGCTCCGGCGACTGCAGGAGCGAACCGGTGAGCGACGTGAGCATCGTTGCCGAACGATCCAAGGAGACGACTCCGTGAAGCCCCGCAGGTTGGGATTGAAGATCTTCGGCGGTGCCGCCCTCATCACGGTCACGGTCATGTTCTGCTACATGATCTGGGACGCGGTCTACGGCAACGACGGCAAGCCCCTCACCACGCTCGACCCACAGGGCCCGGGCGCCATCATCATCCAGAACCTCGCCCGACCGGTGTTCATCATCGCCGGCCTCGTGTTCTTCGGAGTGCCGGCGGTCATCCTCTACATCGCCTTCCGGTTCCGCGACACCGGCGACGAAGCCACCGCCGACGACGTGCCCCAACAGCTGCACGGCAAGACCTGGGCGGAGATCACCTGGACCGCCATCCCGGCGCTCGTCCTGCTCGTCGTCGCGGTGCTCACCGTCGGCGGCATCCGCGACCTCGAGGCGCGCGAGCCCGACGCGATCCAGGTCAAGGTCGAGGGTCAGCAGTGGTGGTGGCAGTTCCGCTACGACATGAGCAACGGCGGTGCCGGCAACGGTTCGTGGGACGACCCCGAGGACATCGTCACGGCCAACGAGCTCGTGGTGCCCGTCGGTCGTCAGATCGCGCTCACGCAGACCTCCAACGACGTCATCCACTCGTTCTGGATCCCGACGCTGAACGGCAAGAAGGACGCCGTGCCGGGGATGGACACGCACTGGAGCCTCCAGGCCGACCACGTCGGGATCTTCCGGGGCCAGTGCACCGAGTTCTGCGGCCTCTCGCACGGCAACATGCGCATGCTCGTACGGGCCATCGACTCGAACACCTTCTTCGACGAGTGGGCGCCGAACCAGCTGCAGGAGGCACGCACCCCCGCAGCCGGCTCACTCGCCGCCGCCGGTGAAGAGGTCTTCAAGGCCCAGCTGTGCTCGTCGTGCCACCTCATCCGAGGCGTCAACGACGACAAGCACAACGATCCCGAGAGCGGGGTCACCGCCCAACTGGTCTCGGGCGTCGCTCCCGATCTCACGCACTTCGCCACCCGGGGCACCTTCGCCGGGTCGATCTTCAACAGCCACTACCCGAACCCGGACGCGGTGGCCGACCAGCCGTTCGGCCGCACCTGTGAGCTGCCCAACACACCGAACCCCGACGACCTCCCGATGTGCCCACCGGCGAACCAGAAGGATTCGTCCTTCACGGTCTACGCCTCCCA
>JBBSTY010000037.1:0-28306 GCA_038235385.1 Acidimicrobiales bacterium
ATCGGTCGACGCGGCGCCGAGGCCGATCGCCTCCGTGCCGGACTCACCAAGATCACCGGCACAGCCAAGGTCCAGCTCAACATCCAGGAGATCAATCAGCCCGAGCTCGACGCTGCGCTGATCGCCCAGGGCGTCGCCGACCAGCTTGCCGGTCGCGTCGCCTTCCGTCGAGCCATGAAGCGTGCGGTCCAGAACGCCCAGAAGGCCGGAGCCCTCGGGATCCGGGTCCAGTGCTCGGGGCGCCTCGGCGGTTCCGAGATGGCTCGCACCGAGTGGTACCGCGAAGGTCGGGTCCCGCTGCACACCCTGCGCGCCGACATCGACTACGGCTTCCGCGAGGCGAAGACCACCTACGGCCGCATCGGCGTCAAGGTCTGGATCTACAAGGGCGACATCCTGCCCTACAAGAGCGTGCTCGAGGACAAGATCTCCAAGGAGGCCGCCATGGCGGTCGGGGAGACCTCGGGCCAGGCCAAGCCACGCAAGGTGGTCTCGTCGGCAGCGGCCCGCCGCCGGCCCGAGAGCGGCGAGCGCACCGACGAGGAGATCCTCGCCGAGGAGGCCGCACCACTGGTCAAGGAGGCCGATCCCGAACTGGAGCGCCTCCTCGCCGAGGAAGAGGAGATCGAGCGCTCGACACGCGAGCACCACGAGACACCTCACTTCCGTCCGGGAGATGCTGACTGATGTTGATGCCCCGCAAGGTCAAACACCGCAAGACCCACCGTGGCCGCCTCACCGGCAAGGCCAAGGGTGGCACCGAGGTCACCTTCGGCGACTACGGGATCCAGGCGCTCGAGCCGGGTTGGATCACGGCACGTCAGATCGAAGCCGCCCGTATCGCCATGACCCGTCACATCAAGCGTGGCGGCAAGGTCTGGATCAACGTGTTCCCGCACAAGCCGGTCACCCAGAAGCCGGCCGAGACCCGCATGGGTTCGGGCAAGGGCAACCCCGAGAAGTGGGTCGCCGTCGTCAAGCCGGGCCGCATCCTGTTCGAGCTGTCCTACAACGATCCCGAGATCGCCCGGGCGGCCATCGAGCGGGCCATCCAGAAGCTGCCGATCAAGGCACGGTTCGTGACCCGCGAGGAGGTCTTCTGATGGCTCGCGACGAGTCGATCACCGACCTCGCCGACGGAGAGCTCTTCGAGAAGCTCGGCGAGGCGAAGCAGGAGCTGTTCAACCTGCGCTTCCAGAACGCCACCGGCCAGCTCGAGAACTCGGCCCGGCTCGGACAGGTCCGCAAGCAGATCGCCCGCATCAACACCGAGTTGCGCGAGCGAGAGATCGAGGCCGCTGAAACCTTGGCGGCACAAGAGGAGACGGTGTGATGCCGGACGACACCGCGGCGACCGAAGCCGCCACGACCGAACGGGCGAACCCGCGCAAGGTGCGCGAAGGCCTGGTCGTGTCCAACAAGATGGACAAGACCGCCATCGTGGCCGTGACCGAGCGCAAACCGCACCCGCTCTACCGCAAGACCGTGCCGCGGACGTCGAAGTTCTACGTCCACGACGAGGCCAACGACTGCAACATCGGCGATCGGGTGCGCATCCAAGAGACCCGACCGCTGTCCAAGTCCAAGCGCTGGCGCCTCATCGAGATCGTGGAGCGAGCCAAGTGATCCAGCAAGAAAGTCGACTTCGGGTCGCCGACAACAGCGGCGCCAAAGAGGTGCTGTGCATCAAGGTGCTCGGTGGGTCGCGTCGTCGGTACGCCTCGATCGGTGACGTGTTCGTCGCCACGGTCAAGGACGCCATCCCGGGCGCAGCCGTCAAGAAGGGCGATGTCGTCAAGTGCGTCGTCGTCCGGGTGAAGAAGGAGAAGCGCCGTCCCGACGGCAGCTACATCCGATTCGACGAGAACGCTGCGGTGCTCATCAACGACCAGCAGCAGCCGCGTGGTACCCGCATCTTCGGACCGGTCGGCCGCGAGCTGCGCGACAAGAAGTTCATGCGCATCGTGTCCCTGGCACCGGAGGTGCTGTGATGAAGATCCACAAGAACGACGACGTCGTCGTCCTGCAGGGCAAGGATCGCGGCAAGCGCGGTCGGGTCGCCTTCGCCTTCCCCGCTGAGGGCAAGGTCATCGTCGACGGCATCAACACCGCCAAGCGGCACACCAAGCCGCAGTCGGCAACCCAGCCCGGCGGCATCATCACCAAGGACATGCCGATCGAGGTCTCGAACCTGGCGATCGTCTGCCCGAGCTGCTCCAAGGGCGTGCGGGTCGGGTACCGCTTCGAGCCCGACGGCTCGAAGGTCCGGATCTGCCGCTCCTGCGAGGGGGATCTCCTGTGACCACGTCCACCGCGACCACCCCACGCTTCAAGGCGCGCTACGACGACGAGATCCGCGCCCAACTCAAGGAGACCCTCGGCCTCGGCAACATCATGGAGGTTCCGAGGCTCGACAAGATCGTCCTGAACATGGGCGTGGGTCAGGCGCTCCAGCAGCAGTCGCTGCTCGACGGCGCCGTCCGAGACCTCGGGATCATCACCGGTCAGAAGGCCGTAGTGACCAAGGCCAAGAAGTCCATCGCCGGGTTCAAGCTCCGCGAGGGCAACGCCATCGGTGCGAAGGTGACCCTTCGAGGTGATCGGAAGTGGGAGTTCTTCGATCGGCTCATCAGCCTGGCCATCCCTCGCATCCGCGATTTCCGCGGCCTCAACCCCCGGTCCTTCGACGGACACGGGAACTACACCTTCGGGGTCAACGAGCAGCTGATCTTCCCGGAGATCGAGTACGACAAGGTCGACTCGTCCCGCGGCATGGACATCACGATCGTGACCACCGCCCGTACAAACGCCGAGGGCAAAGCCCTGCTCGATGCCTTCGGCTTCCCGTTCAAGCGTGAGGGGCAGCAGTAACCATGGCGAAGAAGGCTCTCATCGAGAAGTCGAACCGCAAGCCGAAGTTCAAGGTGCGCGGGTACACCCGCTGCCAGCGCTGCGGCCGCCCCAAGGCCGTGTATCGCCGCTTCCAGCTGTGCCGCATCTGCCTCCGCGAACTTGCACACGCCGGCGAACTGCCGGGTGTCAAGAAGGCCAGTTGGTGAGAGGAGACCGACCATGACCATGACCGATCCCATCGCCGACATGCTCACGCGCATCCGCAACGCCAACGTGGCGATGCACGATGAGGTGAAGATGCCCAGCTCGAAGTTGAAGCAGGCCCTCGCCACGATCCTCCAGAAGGAGGGCTACATCGAGGGCTTCGACATCGCCGACGCCGAAGGCCGTCCCGGCCAGACGCTCACCGTCACGATGAAGTACTCGCCCGAGCGCGAGCGCGTCATCTCCGGCGTGAAGCGCGTCTCCAAGCCCGGCCTGCGCGTCTACTCCAAGGCGGACAAGGTTCCGCGCGTCCTCGGCGGCCTCGGTGTCGCCGTCCTGTCCACCAGCCAGGGACTCATGTCCGACCGTGAGGCGCGCAAGCGTCGCATGGGCGGCGAAGTTCTCTGCTACGTCTGGTAGAGGAGAGCTCATGTCCCGCATCGGACGCGCCCCGATCCCGGTTCCCTCGGGTGTCGACATCACCATCAACGGCCAGCACGTCGCCGTGAAGGGCCCCAGGGGAACCCTCGAGCGTCAGCTTCCCGGCGCCATCACCATCCGCCAGGATGGCGATGAGCTGCTGGTCGAACGCCCGAACGACGAGCGCCAGAACCGGGCCATGCACGGCCTGGGTCGCGCGCTGGTCAACAACATGGTCGTCGGGGTCACCGAGGGGTTCGTCAAGGACCTCGACATCGTCGGCGTCGGCTACCGCGCCACCCCCAAGGGCAAGAACCTCGAGCTCGCGCTCGGGTTCTCCCACTCGATCAGCGTCCTCGCACCCGACGGCATCGAGTTCGAGGTCGACACGCCCACCCACATCGCCGTCAAGGGCATCGACAAGGAGCTCGTCGGCCAGGTTGCGGCCGACATCCGCAAGCTGCGCAAGCCCGAGCCCTACAAGGGCAAGGGTGTGCGCTACCGCGACGAGTACGTGGCTCGCAAGGCCGGCAAGACCGGCAAGTGAGCAACGAGAACAAGATGGAGAAGGTCTCGTCATGAGCACGACCGCCAAGGACAAGCGCAACGCCCGCCTCCGGCGCCACGCCCGGGTGCGCAAGCACGTGCGGGGCACCGCCGAACGGCCGCGCCTCGCGGTGTACCGGTCCAACCGGCACATCACCGCACAGATCATCGACGATCGCGACGGGGTCACCCTCGCCGCGGCCTCGACCTACGAGGGTGCGCTGCGTTCGAACGGAACCAGCAACGTCGATGCGGCAACCGCCGTCGGTACGCTCCTCGCGGAGCGGGCCAAGGAAGCCGGCGTGACCAAGGTCGTCTTCGACCGCGGTGGCAACCTGTACCACGGCCGTATCGCGGCCGTCGCCGACGCGGCTCGCGAAGCCGGACTGGAGTTCTGATCATGATCAACCCGAACGAGATCAACCTGCGCGACTCGCGCGTGATCAACATCAACCGCGTCGCCAAGGTGGTCAAGGGCGGTCGACGGTTCTCGTTCACGGCGCTCGTGGTGATCGGCGACGGCGCGGGTCATGTCGGGCTCGGCTACGGCAAGGCCAAGGAGGTGCCCCTCGCCATCCAGAAGGGCACCGAGGAGGCCCGGAAGAACCTGCTGCGGGTTCCGCTCGCCGGTTCCACCATCACCCATCCCGTCACCGGGATCATGGGGGCCGGTCGCGTGCTGCTCAAGCCCGCGTCGGCGGGCACCGGCGTCATCGCCGGCGGCGCCGCCCGGGCGATCCTCGAGGAGGCCGGCATCCACGACGTGCTCTGCAAGTCGCTCGGCTCCTCCAACCACATCAACGTGGCCCGTGCCACCATCGCCGGTCTCGCTGCGCTCAAGCGACCCGACGACATCGCCCGGCTGCGTGGCCTCGCCCCCGAGGAGTTCGTCCCCACCGGCATGCTGCGCGCCTACCAGGAGAGCGAGCGCGGGCCGCACGTTCCGACCGAGGTCGCCTGATGTCCGCACTGCTCGTCACCCAGATCAAGTCCACGATCGGCACGAAGCCGAAGACCCGCGGCACGATGCGTGCCCTCGGACTCCGTGGCATCGGCCAGAGCAACACCCTGCCCGATCGTCCCGAGATCCGCGGGATGATCGCCCGGGTGCCGCACCTGATCACCGTCGAAGAGGTTGACGCATGAAGATCCACGATCTCCAGCCCCCCGAGGGCTCGAACCGGCGCCGCAAGCGCGTCGGCCGGGGCATCGGTGGCAAGGGCGGCAAGACCGCCGGCCGAGGAACCAAGGGTCAAGGCGCACGCGACACGATTCCCGCCGGTTTCGAAGGCGGGCAGATGCCGTTGCACATGCGGGTCCCGAAGCTCCGGGGGTTCAACAACCCCTTCCGGGTCGCCTACCAGGCCATCAACCTCGATGCGCTCGAAGACTCCGGCCTCGACGAGGTCACGCCCGAGAACCTGCACGAACGCGGCCTCACCCACAAGGGCGCCCTGGTGAAGATCCTCGGTCGAGGTGAGATCAACCGGGCCGTCGCCGTGAAGGCGCACGCCGTGTCGAAGTCGGCGGAAGCCGCCATCACCGCGGCCGGCGGTTCGGTCGAGCTCCTGCCCCTCCCGTGGGGCGATCGTCGTCCGCCGGCCAAGGGCAACCACCTGACCAACCGGTAGTTCCCCACCGCCCGCCAGGCCCCCGCCAACGAGGCTCGGTGTCTGGCGACGGCTGGGGTCGTGCGTTACCGTCGCGGGTCCCGCCGTCGGCTCGTCGGTTCCCCTCGATCAGGAGTCCGGGTGCTCGCCAGTCTCAAGAACATCTTCAAGGTCCCCGAGCTGCGCAACAAGGTGCTCTTCACCTTGATGGTCATCGGGATCTACCGGTTCGGAGCCTTCCTCCCCGTACCCGGTGTCGACCTCGATGCCGTCAAGCAGCTCACCGAGCAGTCCCAGCAGGGGGGCGTGCTCGCGTTCCTGCAGCTCTTCTCGGGCAACGCGCTCACGCGCTTCTCGCTCTTCGCGCTCGGGATCATGCCGTACATCACCGCGTCGATCATCATGCAGATCCTCGCGGTCGTGATCCCGAAGCTCGAGCAGTGGCAGAACCAGGGCGCCGTCGGTCAGCGCAAGATCACCCAGTGGACCCGGTACGTCACCATCGCCATCTCGGTGATGCAGGCCACCGGCATGGCGTTCGTCTTCCACCAGGGCGGCGGCGGCTTCGGCATCAGCGATCCCGGACTCGACCTGATCCCCGACTTCAACGTCTGGACCGTGCTGCTGATCGTGCTCACCCTCACCACGGGTACGGCGATGCTGATGTGGCTCGGTGAGCTCGTCACCCAGAAGGGCATCGGCAACGGGATGTCGCTCCTGATCTTCGCCTCCGTCGTCAGCACCCTGCCGTCGCAGGGCGCCCAGATCTACGCCGCCAAGGGCACGGTGGCCGTCGCGGTCGTGCTGGGGGTGTTCTTCCTCCTGCTCGTGGCGATCGTGTTCGTCGAACAGGGTCAGCGCCGCATCCCGGTCCAGTTCGCCAAGCGGGTGGTCGGACGCCGCATGTACGGCGGCCAGAGCACCTACATCCCCCTCAAGGTCAACCAGGCCGGCGTGATCCCGATCATCTTCGCCAGCTCGCTGCTGTACCTCCCCCAGCTGCTCATCGCCATCCTCCCCGCCGATCAGCCGTGGGCGGTGAGCGCCCAGCAGTGGGTCACCGACAACCTGGTGAGCCCGACGTCGCCGGTGCACATGATCGTGTTCGGCGCCCTCATCGTGGCGTTCGCCTACTTCTACACCGCCATCACGTTCGATCCGGCCAAGCAGGCCGACACGATCCGCAAGCAGGGTGGGTTCATCCCCGGCATCCGGCCCGGTCCCCAGACCGAGAAGTACCTCGCCAAGATCCTGTCGCGCATCACCCTGCCGGGAGCGCTTTTCGTCGCGGCGATCGCGCTCGTCCCGTCGTTGGTGCTCACGCAGTTCCTCGACGGCCAGCAGGTCTCCTTCTCCGGCATCTCGATCCTCATCGCGGTGGGCGTCGCCCTCGAGACGATGAAGCAGATCGACAGCCAGCTGATGATGCGCAACTACGAAGGCTTCCTGAAGTAGCCCCACCGCTCCACCACGATCGGCCCGTCGACGTGCCGCCGTGTGCCGCCGGAGCCCGATCAAGGAGGAGGAAGTGATGGCGGTTCGGTTGGTCGTCTTCGGACGTCAGGGTGCCGGCAAGGGAACCCAGTGCGTGCGCCTCTCCGAGCACTACGGCGCGCCCCACATCTCGACGGGCGACATGCTGCGTGAGGCGATCGCGGCCGGCACCGGGCTCGGACGCAAGGCGGCCGAGTACACCGACGCTGGCAAGCTCCTCCCGGACGACATCATGCTGGGGCTCATCGAGGACCGCCTCAACCAGCCCGACGTCGTCGAGTTCGGGTTCCTGCTCGACGGGTTCCCGCGGACGGTCGGTCAGGCGCAGGCGCTGATCGAGCTCACCACCATCGATCAAGCCGTGAACATCGAGGTCCCCGAGGACCTGGTGATGGAACGGATGATGGCTCGCAACCGCTCCGACGACACCCCCGAGGCGATCGCCACCCGCCTCGAGGCGTACCGGACCCAGACCATGCCGGCCGTGGAGCACTTCGCGTCCCTCGGACTGCTCATCGACGTCGATGGTGTCGGCGAGATGGACGAGGTCACCGAGCGGCTGTTCACGGCGATCGACGCCGCGATGGCGAGCTGAGGGGGTCCGAGCGATGTTCAAGACCGCAGCGGTGGCCCGCAAGTCGCCCGAACAGATCGCCACGATGCGCAAGGCCGGCCGGGTGGTCGCCGAGATGCACGAATCGATCCGGGATGCGCTCGCCCCCGGGGTCACGACGCTGGATCTCGACCGCATCGGTCGCGAGGTGCTCGAGCGGCGCGGCGCCACGAGCAACTTCTTGGACTACCACGGCTTCCCGGCGGTCATCTGCTCGTCACCCAACGATGTCGTCGTCCACGGCATCCCCGGCTCGTTCCGGCTCTCCGAAGGCGACCTGATCTCGATCGACTGCGGTGCGATCGTCGACGGGTGGCACGGGGACGCGGCGTTCACCGCTGGCGTGGGTGCGATCAGCGACGAGGCCGCTCGACTGCTCGAGGTCACCGAGGCCAGCCTGTTCGCCGGCATCACCGCCATGGTGCCCGGCAACCGGATCGGCGACATCGGCCACGCGGTGCAGACGGTCGCCGAGGCCGGCGGTTTCTCGGTGGTTCGCGAGTACGTCGGTCACGCCATCGGGACCGCCATGCACGAGGAGCCACAGGTCCCCAACTACGGACCAGCGGGGAAAGGTCCCAAGCTCCGCACCGGCAACGTGTTCGCCGTCGAGCCGATGGTCAACGTGGGTTCACCCCAGACCGAGGTGCTCGCAGACGGCTGGAGCGTCGTCACCGCAGACGGTTCGCTGTCGGCTCACTGGGAGCACACCATCGTCGTCACCGACGACGGACCCGAGATCCTCACCCTTGCTGAGTGAGGTGTGGTAGAGGCCGAGTTGGCGCCTCGGGGGGTACCCCGGTAGTGTCTCACCTCGGCCCACTGGGCCTTGTGCGCTCGCGCGCATCGCAGCTATCCGTCGCAGTTGGAGGTCGGACCCCTGGCAAAGCCCAAAGAAGACGCGATCGTCCTGGAGGGGACGGTCATCGAGCCGCTCCCGAACGCGATGTTCCGGGTCGAGCTCGAGAACGGGCACAAGGTGCTCGCTCACATCTCCGGGAAGATGCGCATGCACTACATCCGCATCCTGCCGGGTGATCGCGTCCAGGTGGAGCTCACGCCGTACGACCTCACCCGCGGTCGCATCACCTACCGCTACAAGTAACGCACGCAATCCAAGCGAGCGTCCGGGCAACCTGCCCGGACCCGCCGGGGGGAATCGCCCCGGTGTTCCTGACGGCCGAGCGCACGACGCCGGCCCGATCCAGGCGAAGAGGAAGATGAAAGTACGACCCAGTGTGAAGAAGATGTGTGAGAAGTGCACCGTCATCCGCCGGCACGGACGGGTGGCCGTGATCTGCCCCAACCCTCGCCACAAGCAGAGGCAGGGCTGATGGCGCGCATCGCCGGCGTCGACATCCCCCGCGAGAAGCGGCTGGAGATCTCGCTCACCTACATCTACGGCATCGGCCGCACGGTGTCGCAGCGCATCTGCGACACCACCGGCATCGATCGCGACACCCGCGTCCGTGACCTCACCGACGAAGAGGTCTCCAAGATCCGCGCGTTCATCGACAACAGCCTCAAGGTCGAAGGTGACCTGAGGCGTGAGGTCGACATGGACATCAAGCGCAAGATGGAGATCGGCTCGTACCAGGGCATCCGCCACCGTCGCGGCCTCCCGGTGCGCGGTCAGCGCACGCACACCAATGCTCGGACCCGCAAGGGCCCGAAGAAGACCGTGGCCGGCAAGAAGAAGGTTGGGAAGAAGTAATGGCGAAACCAGCCAGCGGGGGCCGTCGTCCCCGCAAGAAGGAGCGCAAGAACGTCACCTACGGCGTCGCGCACATCAAGAGCTCGTTCAACAACACGATCGTGTCGATCACCGACCAGGAGGGCAACGTCATCTCCTGGGCCTCGGCCGGCAACGTCGGGTTCAAGGGTTCTCGGAAGTCCACCCCGTACGCCGCCCAGATGGCTGCCGAGCAGTGCGCTCGCCGGGCCATGGAGCACGGCGTGCGCAAGGTCGACGTCGTGGTCAAGGGACCGGGATCCGGTCGTGAGACCGCCATCCGGTCCATCCAGAACGCCGGCATCGAGGTCACCGGCATCAAGGACGTCACGCCGGTGCCGCACAACGGCTGCCGTCCGCCGAAGCGCAGGAGGGTCTGACATGGCGCGATACACCGGTCCACGGGCGCGCGTCTCGCGGCGCCTCGGCACCAACATCTGGGGAACGAAGGGCGAGACCGTCGCCCTCGAGAAGCGTCCGTACCCCCCGGGCGAGCACGGCCGCACCCGCCGTCGCGGCAACGCGTCGGAGTACCTGATCCAGCTGCAGGAGAAGCAGAAGGCGCGCTTCACCTACGGGCTCTCCGAGAAGCAGTTCCGCAACCTCTACGACGAGGCCAACCGTCGACCCGGTGTCACCGGCGAGATGATGCTCCAGATGCTCGAGCAGCGGCTCGACAACGTGGTGTACCGCTCGGGTTGGGCCGCCACGCGACCGCAGGCCCGCCAGTTCGTCGGCCACGGCCACATCTCGGTCAACGGCAAGCGCGTCACCATCCCCAGCTACCGGGTGCGCAAGGGCGACATCGTCACCATCCGTGACAAGGCTCGCGAGATGATCGTGGTTCAGTGGAACCGCGACGTCCTCGATCGCCGTCCCCCGGCGTGGCTCGAGTCCGGCGACGACAACTACGCCGTCACCGTCCTCGCACTGCCCGAGCGCGAGCAGATCGACGTGCCCGTCCGCGAACAGCTGATCGTCGAGCTCTACTCGAAGTAGCCGCACCAGCCGATCCGTCGCCCTCGACGCGACCGGATCGGCGGTGTCGTTGCGGTCCAGCCGCAGCCCCCGCATCTCTCCCACCACGCAGCCCACGAACCACCGAGTCATCGAGGTACCAAGCCATGCTGGTCATGCAGCGTCCCAAGGTCGAAGCACTGAGCGAAGAGGACGGCAACCGCCAGCTCTTCGCAGTCGGCCCGCTCGAGCCCGGCTTCGGCCACACGCTCGGCAACTCGCTTCGCCGCACCCTGCTGTCGTCGATCCCCGGCGCAGCCGTCACCCAGGTCCGCTTCGACGAAGCCCTCCACGAGTTCGACACCATCAAGGGTGTCACCGAGGACGTCACCGACATCATCTTGAACCTCAAGGACCTCGTCCTGTTGGTTCACAGCGACGAGCCCGTCACCCTCCGCCTCGATGCACGAGGCCCGAGCGACGTCACCGCCGGTGACATCTCGGTTCCCGGCGACGTCGAGATCCTCAACCCGGAGCTCCACATCGCGTCGGTCAACGGTTCGGGTCGGCTGGCGATCGACATCACGGTCGACACCGGCCGCGGCTACGTCTCGGCCGATCGCAACAAGAGCTCGAGCACCATCGGGGTCATCCCCGTGGACTCGATCTTCTCGCCCGTCCGACGCGTGACGTTCACCGTCGAGCCGACCCGCGTGGAGCAGTCCACCGAGTTCGATCGCCTCGTGCTCGACATCGAGACCGACGGTTCGATCTCGGCCCGCGAGGCGCTGGCCTCGGCCGGTGCCACGCTGCGCCAGCTCGTGCAGCTGGTCGAGGAGATGAGCGACGAGCCCCAGGGCCTCGAGCTCGGTGAGGTCAGCGGGACTGCGGCAGGATCGCCCGACCTCGATCTTCCCATCGAGGACCTCGATCTCTCCGAGCGCCCCCGCAACTGCCTCAAGCGGGCCCAGGTCAACTCGATCGGTGAGCTCCTCGAGAAGACCGAGGACGATCTGCTCGCCATCACCAACTTCGGGCAGAAGTCGCTCGATGAGGTCATCCAGAAGCTCGACGAGCGCGGCCTCTCGCTGCGCACTCGCGACTGACGCCGCACCGCACCGCACCCGAAGGAACCTGTCATGCCTGCAACTCCGAAGAAGGGCCGCCGCTTCGGCGGCGACGCCGCCCACCAGAAGGCCATGTTCGGCAACCTCGTGGCGTCACTCATCGCCGCCGAGGGGATCGTCACCACCGAGGCCAAGGCCAAGGCGCTGCGTCCGATCGCCGAGAAGATGGTGACCAAGGCCAAGAAGGGTGGGGTGCACAACCACCGCCAGGTCGTCGCCTACATCCGCGACAAGGAGATGGCCTCCAAGCTGTTCGATGAGATCGGTCCGCGCTACACGGAGCGTCCCGGTGGCTACACCCGGATCCTCAAGCTGGGTCCGCGCCACGGCGACAACGCGCCGATGGCCCGCATCGAGTTCGTCTGACCTCAGCTGATCGGCCCGCGCCGATCACGTCGTTCTGGCCGCCGCCGCCCTCCCGGGCGGCGGTGTCCGTTTTCCCCGGTTCTGGCGTGTCAGCGTGGTGGCGGGGACCGCGCGGCGACGCATGTTCGTGGGGGGGGGTCCTCGTTCTGGCGTGGCTGCGCTGGTGCCGGGACCGCGCAGCTACGCATGTTGGTTGGGGGCTCCTAGGGTGACGCCGTGACCGATGCGACGATCCAACCGGGCGCTGACCCCGCCGCCGCCGCCGCCGACGTCGATGTCGATGTCGATGTCGATGCCGACGTCGATGGCGATGTCGGTGTCACGGTGACGGTGCGGATGGTGGTGGCCTACGACGGCGCCGGGTTCCACGGGTTCGCGGCGCAGCCCGACCTGGACACGGTCGGCGGCACGCTGGTGGGAGCGCTGGAGCGGGTGCTGCGGGTCCCGTCGATCGAGCTCACCTGCGCCGGTCGCACCGACACCGGCGTGCATGCGCGAGGTCAGGTCGTGAGCTTCGTGGTGGCGGCCGACGCGTTCGACCGGTGCGGCTCGGTCGGGCTGCAGCAGTCGATCAACAAGTTGTGCGCTCCCGATGTCGTGGTGCGTTCGGTCGAGGTGGTCGACGGCGCGTTCAGCGCCCGCTTCTCGGCCCGGTCCCGCCTGTACCGCTACACGATCCTCAACACGCCCGTGCCCGACCCCTTCCTCCACCGCACGAGCTGGCACGTCGCGCAGCCGCTCGATCTCCGCTCGATGGTCCTGGCGTGTGATCCGTTCATCGGCGAACACGACTTCTCGTCGTTCTGTCGTCGGCCCAAACCGATGTCCGGAGCGGAGCCGGCGTCACTCACCCGACGCGTGCTCACGGCCCGTTGGGAGGATGCCGGGGAGGGCATCTTGCACTTCTGGATCGAGGCCAACGCCTTCTGCCACCAGATGGTGCGTTCGATCACCGGCACGATCGTGGAGGCCGGGCGGCACAAGAAGCGCGCCGGTGACATGATGGGCATCATCGCGGCGAAGGACCGCCACGCAGCGGGCGATCTCGCTCCCGCGCAGGGTCTGTGCCTCTGGGCGGTGCGCTACGACGAGGCGACCTGACCGCCTGGCAGGCCGTCGAATTGCCCCGCTCGGTCACGGCTCGTATCGTTGCGGGTCGCCTCGGCGCTGGGATTGCCCGCCGAAGTCCATCGATTCGAAAGAGCAAGGGTTCGCGCCGTGCCTACGTACACCCCGAAGAAGAGCGAGATCGAGCGAGCCTGGTACGTCGTCGATGCCGATGGCCTGACCCTCGGTCGCATGGCCACCGAGGTCGCCCGCGTCCTGCGAGGCAAGCACAAGCCGACCTTCGCCCCCCACATCGACACCGGTGATCACGTGATCATCATCAACGCCGACAAGGTGGTGCTGTCGTCGGGCAAGGCCGAGCAGAAGATCATCTACCGCCACTCCGGCTACCCGGGCGGCATCCGCAGCCGCACCTACGCGCAGCTGCTCGGTCAGCGACCCCAGGAAGCCGTGCGCCGCACGATCCGGGGCATGCTGCCCAAGAACCGCCTCGGTCGGGCCCAGATCTCCAAGCTCAAGGTCTACGCCGGCCCGGATCACCCCCACGCTGCCCAGAAGCCCACGCCGCTCGAGATCGACCACGCCAAGGCGCGGGTCGCGGGCTGACGGACGAGAGAACGAGGATCACCCCCATGTCGACCAAGCCCCTGACCCAGACCACCGGTCGCCGCAAGCGGGCCGTGGCCCGCGTCCGGTTCCGTCCCGGAACCGGCGTCATCACCGTCAACAAGCGTGCGCTCGAGGACTACTTCCCGTCGGACACCCACCGGATGATCCTCACCGAGCCGCTCCGGCTCACGAACCTCACCGAGGCCTACGACGTCGATGCGACGCTCGACGGGGGCGGCGCGTCCGGCCAGGCCGGCGCCCTTCGCCACGGCATCGCCCGATCGCTCATCGAGCTCGATCCCGAGCTGCGCGGCGAGCTGAAGCGGGCGGGCTTCCTCACCCGCGACCCACGCGAGAAGGAATCCAAGAAGTACGGCCTCAAGAAGGCCCGCAAGGCGCCGCAGTACTCGAAGCGCTGATCTGTCGGCCCGGTCCTCTCGGACCGGTCGGCACGCGACTGGTGCACGGGCCGGGCCTCAGGCCCGGCCCGCCACCGTTTTCCCGGCGACGAGGAGCCCCATGACGTTGAAGTTTGGAACCGACGGGGTCCGCGGCGCGGCGAGCGAGCTGACCGACGAGCTCGTGGAGGCGCTCGGGACCGCCGCAGTTAGCGTCCTCGACGCGGACCGCTTCGTCATCGGGCGTGACACCCGCTGGTCGGGCCCTCGGATCGAGGCGTCGTTGCGTCGCGGCATCGAAGCGGCAGGGGTGTCTGCGGAGGGCTTGGGCGTGGTTCCCACGCCCGCGGTGGCGCTCGTCTCGTCCGACGAGCAGGTCGCCGGAGCCGTCATCTCGGCATCGCACAACCCCTTCGCCGACAACGGCATCAAGTTCTTCGCTCCGGGTGGCCTCAAGCTGACCGATGCCACCGAGGCCGAGCTCGAGGCCGAGCTGGACCGTGTGCTCGCCGCCGGCCGCTCCGCCGAGGTCGTGGGAGGTGGGGCGGCCGACGGCGCCGATGCGGGCGATGGTGGTGCCGACGATGGCGGTGCGGACGCGGTCGGCGCGAACCACGGACGGTTCGACGTCGACGGTGGGTTCGTCGGCGGGGTCGTCTCGCCCACAGATGCTCGACCTCTCGACGCGGTCGACGGTGGCGTGATCCCGCCGGCCCATCCGGGGCCGGGAGCCTTTCGGACCGCGCCGGCGGAGCTGCAACGGATCGGCAGGTACGTCGAGCTGGTGCAGGGGTCGGTCGCCGGACGGGATCTCGCCGGCATGAAGGTGGTCATCGACTGCGCCAACGGGGCAGCATCGCTCGTCGCGCCTGCGGTGCTCGACGCGCTGGGGGTCGACCTCCTGGTGCTGCACGCCGAACCCGACGGCACCAACATCAACGCCGACTGCGGCTCGACCCACCCCGAATCGCTGCAGTCCGCCGTGGTCGAGGCCGGCGCCGACGTCGGGTTGGCGTTCGACGGCGATGCCGACCGCGTGCTGGCGGTCGACGAGCGGGGACGACTGGTCGATGGCGACGAGCTCATCGGACTGTGCGCGATCGACCTGCGCGAACGAGGCGAGCTGGCGCACGACACCGTGGTGGTCACGGTGATGACGAACCTGGGTTTCCACCTCGGGATGGCCGAGCACGGCGTGAAGGTCGTGCAGACCCAGGTGGGTGACCGGTACGTACTGGAGGGCCTCGAAGCGGGCGGCTACGTGCTCGGCGGGGAGCAGTCCGGGCATGCCATCTTCCGGCGCCTGGCCACGACCGGCGACGGCCTCCTCACCGGGGTGCAGCTCCTCGATCTCGTCCGACGGTCGGGCCGACCGCTCTCCGAACTGGCGGCGGGGGCGATGCGCCGCCTGCCCCAGGTGCTCGAGAACGTGCGCGTGGCCCATCGCGACCCCGAGATCGCCCGGGCCATCGCCAGCGAGATCGCGGTCGTCGAGGCCGACCTGGGCGCCACCGGACGGGTCCTCGTCCGGCCGAGCGGGACCGAGCCGCTGGTGCGGGTGATGGTCGAGGCCCCCGAGGCCACCACGGCCCAGCAGGCCGCCGATCGGCTGGTCGCCGCCGTCGTTGCCGCGTGCGGCGCTCCACCCGGCGAGTGAGCCCGTCGCCTCGATGCCGGACGCGGGGTGTGGTGGCGTCCCGGCTGGGCCACGGTCGCAGGGGTGGACCGGTACAGTTGTTGCGTTCTGACGACGTTCGACCTGCAGCGTGGCTGGCGGGCCCCCGTTTCACCGAAGGAGCATTCCCATGTGCGGCATCATCGCCGTCGTCCGGCGCCGCAGCGATCGGCCCGTCCCGGCAGCTCGTGACCTGCTCGCGCCGCTCGAATCGGTTCCCGATCTGCTCGCGAACCTGGCCGACGAGGCACTCGTCGCCGCACTGACCGATGCGGCGGAGCGGGTCGGCAGGGTCGATGCGCTCCTCCGGGGGGTTCCCGGGGTCGAGGCGCTGCTGGGCGATCGCGCCCTCCTGGGTGCGGTCGAGTCGATCACGACTACCATCGATCACCTGGTCGAAGACCTCGAGGACCGCCTCGACAGCGACGCCGGGCGCGCCATCGAGGACCTCGAGGACGTCAACGCCGCGCTCATCTCGCTGAAGGACGCCGTCTGGGCGGTGCGCCGCGACCGCCTGCTCACGGCTCGCGCCGTCGACGACCTCGCCGGTCCCGACGCCGGCCGATCGGCGCTCGAGGCGTACACCTCGATCCAGCAGGCGATGTCGGCGCTCGACCGGCTGGAGGTGCGCGGACGCGATTCGGCCGGTCTGCATGTGCTCGTGAGCGATCACGGCCTCGACGCGTCGTCGGCGGCTGTCGCCCATGCGCTCGACGACCGCGCCGACGGGGGACTGTTCGGGGCCATGGCGGTGCGCACGCCGGAGGGTCACCTGAGCTTCGTCTACAAGGCCGCCGCGGAGATCGGGGAGCTGGGCGACAACACGCTCACCCTCCGAGATCAGATCCGCTCGGACACCCTGCTCCGGCGCGCGCTCGATGCGCCCGACGCCCGCGCCATGGTGCTCGGGCACACGCGCTGGGCCAGCGTCGGCATCATCAGCCAGGCGAACGCCCATCCGCTCAACAGCGAGGAGCTGGATCTCACCACGGGTCCGTACGTCACCGCCGTGCTCAACGGCGATGTCGACAACTTCGCCGACCTCAAGGCCACCGAAGGCCTGCGCATCGCGCACGAGATCACCACCGACGCCAAGGTGATCCCGACGCTCGTGTCGCGCCGGCTCGCCCGCTCGGCGAGCCACTCGAGCGGAACCACGTCCGAGCAGCTGGTCGAGGCGTTCCGCGAGACCGTCAACGAGCTCGAGGGCTCGGTCGCCATCGCCGCCAACGCGGTCACCAGCTCCGACGAGCTCCTCCTCGCCCTGCGCGGAAGCGGGCAGGCGATCTACGTCGGTCTCGCCGAGGACTCCTTCATCGTCGCCAGCGAGCCGTACGGGGTGATCGAGGAGACGTCGTCGTACCTGCGCATGGACGGCGAGACCCCGTCAGAACCGGGCAACCCGGCCACCCGGGGTCAGGTCGTCTCGCTCCGTGCCGACGGTGCCGGGACGCTCGCCGGCGTGCGCCGCTTCGCGTACGACGGCACCGAGAAGCCGGTCACCGACGACGAGCTCGCCGTGGCCACCATCACGACGCGCGACATCGATCGTGGCGACGCGCCGCACTACCTGCTCAAGGAGATCAGTGAGGCACCGGCGTCGTTCCGCAAGACGCTGCGCGGCAAGCTGATCGAGGTCGACGGCGCGCTGGCCGTGCGCCTCCCGCCCGAATCGCTGCCGGCCGACGTGCGCGAGCACCTGCGTGACGGGTCGATCCGACGCGTGCTCGTGATCGGTCAAGGAACCGCGGCCGTTGCCGGCCAGAGCCTCACGGTGATCCTCGCCGAGGCCGTGGAGCACGGCCGGCTGTCAGTCGATGCAGCGCTCGCCACCGAGCTGTCGGGCTTCGAGCTGCGCGACGACATGTCCGACACCCTGGTCGTGGCGGTCAGCCAGTCGGGTACGACCACCGACACCAACCGCACCGTCGATCTCGTGCGGGCCCGGGGGGCCAAGGTCGTCGCCATCGTCAACCGGCGGGGGAGCGATCTCACCGATCGGTCCGACGGCGTGCTCTACACGTCCGACGGTCGCGACGTCGAGATGTCGGTGGCGTCCACCAAGGCGTTCTACTCCCAGATCGCGGCGTGCTTCCTGCTCGGCTACTCGATCGCCGAGGAGGTCGGCCTGCGCGACGGCTTCGACCGCGCCACGCTGCTCGAGGCGCTCCGCGACCTGCCGAACGCGCTCACCCGCACCATCGACCTGCGTCCGCAGTTGGCCGACGCGGCGCAGCGGTTCGCGCCGAGTCGTCGCTACTGGGCGATCGTGGGCAACGGTGTCAACCGGATCGCCGCCCAGGAGATCCGGATCAAGCTCTCCGAGCTCTGCTACAAGTCGATCGCCTGTGACGCCACCGAGGACAAGAAGCACATCGACCTCTCGTCCGAGCCGCTGATCCTCGTGTGCGCGGCCGGGCTCACCGGGTCCACGGCCGACGACGTCGCCAAGGAGGTGGCGATCTACCGTGCGCACAAGGCGGCGCCGATCGTGATCGCCACCGAGGGGGAGGAGCGCTTCTCGGCTGCGCTCCAAGCCGTGCTCGTCCCGGCCACGCACCCGACGCTGGCCTTCGTGCTGTGTGCGATGGCCGGCCACCTGTTCGGGTACGAGGCGGCGCTCGCCATCGACGCGCAGGCCCATCCGCTTCGCGAGGCGCGCGGTGCCATCGAGGCCGCGGTCAGCGCGGCACGTGGCTCTGCCGACGCGAACGACCGTCTGCTCGACCGGCTCGACCCCAAGCTCGAGCCTCTGGCCGGCCGCTTCTTCGAAGGCCTTCGCAACAACGACTACAACGGCCACCTCGAGGCGAGCACCGCCGTGCGGTTGGCCTCGTTGTTCCGGTTCGCCATGGGGGTGCTGCCGCTCGAGGCCTACCAGATGGAGTACGGCCGGCAGGGATCGCCGAGCGTGGTGGTCGAGGACCTCACGTCAGCTCTCACGCGGGCCATCGAGGAGCTGACCCGCCCGGTCGATGCGATCAAGCACCAGGCCAAGACCGTCACGGTCGGCATCTCCCGATCCGACGAGACGCTCCTGCAGGTCGGGTTGGTGAAGGAGGTCCTGGCCGCAGGGGTGGCGCGCGACGAGCTGAGCTACACGTCGTTGCGCACGCTCACGAGCCTCGACCCGTTGATCGACGAGATCCTGGGCTACACGCGCTACGGCATCACCGGGCGGATCGAAGGGCTCGGCGAGGGCGTGGTCAGCGCGTCGATCGTCGACCGCGGTGGCATCGGACGCGAGTTGCGCAGCCGTCTGGACGACAACCCCGAGCTGCGGGGCACGAAGCACCGCGTGGCGGTCGAGAAGGTCGTGACCCTGGCGAAGGGCCGCAGCGACGGTCGGACCGTGCTCATCGTGCCGGAGGTCAAGGACACCTACGCCACCGGGCTCACGCTGTTGCACGTCACCTTGCGTTCGGACCTGTCGATGACCTCGTTGCGCACGGTCCTGCAGGGGTACCGGGGTCGCTACAACGCCCTCAAGGACGTCGTCACCGAGACGGAGCCGACCTTCCGCGACGACCTCCTCCCCCAGGTGCCCGTGGTCGAGCTCATGACCGCACCGCTGTACGACGTCGCCGACCACTGGCGCACGTCGCCTCCGACCCCATCAGCGTGATCGGCATCGGCGTCGACCTGGTCGAGGTCGACCGGTTCCGCAGGGCTCTCGTCCGCACCCCGCGTCTCGTCGACCGGTGCTTCGCCCCGGACGAGGTGGCCTACGCACAGCGTCGCCGCGACCCGGCGGAGCGCTTCGCCGTGCGCTTCGCCGCGAAGGAGGCCGTCATGAAGGCCCTGGGCGTCGGGCTGGGCGAGGTGCGCCTCGTCGACATCGAGGTTCGTCGGGTCGCATCCGGCGCGCCGTCGATCCTGCTCCACGGCACCGCGGCGTCCCGCGCGGCCTCCCTCGGGGTCGCCCGGTGGTTGCTGACGATGACCCACACCGCGCACCACGCCGAGGCCATCGCAGTCGCCCTGGGCGCCGCCGAACCTGCGTAGCCGCCCGGCGCTCGGCGCTGCGGGGGCACGCAGGAACAGGTCCCTTCTCGAACGTGCGTGGCAGCGCGGTGCGGGCGGCGGTGGTGGCACGCAGGAACGGGTCGCTTCTCGAACGTGCGTAGGAGCGCGGTGCGGGCGGCGGTGGTGGCACGCAGGAACGGGTCGCTTCTCGAACGTGTGTAGGAGCGCGGTGCGGGCGGCGGCGGTGGCACGCAGGCACGGCGGGGGAGCGGGTGGCAAGCTGGTCGGGTGATCCCGATCGTGACACCGACGGAGATGGGCGCGATCGACGCCGCGTCGTCGGAGCCGGTGGACGTCCTGATCGGGCGGGCCGGCGCCGCCGTCACCCGATCGGCGATCCGGATGCTCGGAGGGACCTACGGGCGCCGGGTGGTGATCGTCGAGGGCAAGGGCAACAACGGCAACGACGGACGTGAGGCGGCTCGACGGCTCCGAGCCCGGGGCGTGCAGGTGATCGAGCTCGACGCGACCGATCCCGGGCCGCGTGACGAGGTGCCGGCGTGCGACCTGGTGATCGACGCGGCCTACGGCACCGGCTTCCGGGGCACGTTCGAGCCGATCGTGGTCCGGGAAGGCACACGCGTGCTCGCGGTCGACATCCCATCAGGTGTGGACGGGCTCACCGGTGCCGTCGGCGGAAGGGTGCTCCGGGCCGATCGCACGGTGACCTTCGCGGCGCTCAAGCCGGGGCTGCTGCTCCAGCCCGGCGAGAACGAGAGCGGGCGGATCGAGGTCGTCGACATCGGTCTGGATGCGTCGGGGGCGCGTGCGCATCTCGTCACTGCGGCCGATGTCGCCGCCTGGCTTCCGGAGCGCCGGGCCGACACCCACAAGTGGCGCTCGGCCGTCTGGGTGGTGGCGGGGAGCCCGGGGATGGTGGGAGCCGCAGCACTGGTCTGCGGCGGCGCGCAGCGAGCAGGTGCCGGCTACGTGCGGGTGAGCACGCCAGGCGGTGGGGGATCGTCGGCCGGTCGGATCGCCACCGAGGTGGTGCACGTCGACCTCGTCGCGCAGGGATGGGCCACCACGGTGCTCGACGGTCTCGAACGCTTCCGAGCACTGGTGGTGGGCAACGGGATGGGCACGGATCCGGCGACCGCCGAGCAGATCCGCCACCTGGTCGGAGGGTCGGGGATCCCCACCGTGGTCGACGCCGACGGGCTCTCCGCGCTCGCCGGCGATGACGGCACGTCCCTGACCGGTCTGGGCGACCAGGTGATCCTGACGCCCCACGACGGTGAGTACGAGCGGTTGACGGGTTCGAAGCCGGGAGCCGACCGCCTCGGCGCCGCCCGCACGCTCAGCGCCCGCACCGGTGCGGTGGTCCTGGTGAAGGGCTCCACGACGGTCGTCGCCCGTCCCGATGGACGGGTGCTCGTGTCGAACACGGGCGATGCCCGACTGGCCACCGCCGGCACCGGCGACGTGCTCGCCGGGATCATCGCAGCGTTGTGCGCTCGGGGCCTCGAACCGTTCGAAGCGGCGGCGGCCGGAGCGTTCCTGCACGGTCTGGCGGCCGACCTAGGCTGGCGCGACGGCCTGGTCGCGGGCGATGTCGTCGCCCTCCTCCCGGCGGCGCTCAGACAGGTGCTCGGCGCCGATCACGACCTCGGCGTCGACTCCTCGTTCCCACCCATCACCCGGCTCGATGAGCCGACCTGACCGGAGACCCCCTGTGCTGCGTGAACTGCCCGTCGTCGATCTGATGGTCACCGAGGTCATCACCTTCACCGCCGACCAGAACGTGCAGGACGCCATGCGTCTGCTCGTGACCCACGACGTCGACGCCGGCCCAGTGGTGGACGACAACCACCACGTCATCGGGGTGTTGTCCACCGGTGATGTCATCGTCGAGGAGGCCCGCCTCCACCTGCCCACCATCGTCAACTTCCTCGGCGTCAACGTCGCGCTGCCGTGGAACGACAAGGGGCTCGACGAGTCGGTGGCCAAGGCCCTCGGTGAGTTCGTCGGGGACGTCATGAGCTCGCCGGCGGTGACGGTCGAGAACGACGCGACGGTCGAGGACGCGGCCACGCTGATGCACGACAACAAGGTGTCGCGCCTGCCGGTGGTCAACAGCGCCGGCCGGCTGGTCGGTCTCATCGCCCGGGGCGACATCGTCCGGGCGATCGTGCTCGGCCTCGACGAGCCCGATCAGCCCACCGAGTTGCCCGACGACGAGTTCACCGAGATGCTCGAGGCCCGGGTGGCCCACTCGGACGAGGCCGCCGCCGTCGACGAGCAGGGCTGAACGTGCGGGCCGCGCGTGCCGACGTCGATCTCGGCGCCATCGCCCACAACATCGAGGTGCTGGCGAACCACGTCGCCCCTGCCGAGGTGTGCGCCGTCGTCAAGGCCGACGGCTACGGCCACGGCGCCATCGCGGTCGGCCAGGCAGCGATCGAGGCGGGGGCGACCTGGTTGGCCGTGGCGCTCATCGAAGAGGCGGCGGTGCTGCGCAAGGCCGGGATCAGCGCACCCATCCTCATCCTCTCCCAGCCCCGCCTGGATGACTTCGAAGCAGCGGTCCACTACGACCTGCGCCTCACCGTCTACTCCGCCGAAGGCATCGAAGCTGCGGCCGCCGCGGCCGTCGCCGAGGAGAAGCCGGCCCGCCTGCACCTGAAGGTCAACACGGGGATGAACCGCGTGGGCGCCGCGCCGGTCGACGTCGTCGAGCTGGCCCGGCTCGCGTCGGGTCGACCCGAGGTCGAGCTCGAGGCCCTGTGGACCCACTGCGCCGTGGCCGACGAACCCGACCACCCGTTCACCACCCAGCAGCTCGACGTGTTCGGCCACGTGGTCGCCGAGCTCGATGCCGAAGGGCTCCGTCCACCGATGCTCCACGCCGCCAACTCCGCGGCGGCCATCGATCACCCCCAGGCCCGGTTCGACCTCGTGCGCGCCGGCATCGCGGTGTACGGCGTGGCGCCGTCGCCGCCGCTGGCCGACCGTCTCCGTCTCGAACCGGCGATGCGGCTGTCGGCCGAGGTCTCGATGGTCAAGCGGGTGATCGCCGGTGAGCGGGTGTCCTACGGGCTCCGCCACGAGTTCGAGGCGCCCACGACCGTCGTCACCGTCCCGATCGGCTACGCGGACGGGGTCCCTCGCCGGCTCTCGGCACACGGAGGCCAGGTCCTCATCGGCGGACGTCGCCACCCGATCGTGGGCGTCATCACCATGGACCAGCTCATGGTCGACGTCGGGGACCTCGACGTCGCCGTCGGGGACGAGGTGGTGCTGATCGGCGAACAGGATGCCGGCGACGGTGGCGCGACCGAACGTGTGCGCGCCGAGGACTGGGCCGCGCTGACCGACACGATCGCCTACGAGATCGTGTGCGGCGTCGGTCCCCGCGTGCCCCGGTTCTACCGTCGGCACCCAGATCCCGAGCGCGGCTGAACGTGGTGGGGGCCGAGCATCCCGGACCACCCGACCGAGGCATCCGTCGGCACGACCTCGGCGTGGCGGGGGTGCGGGTCGGCCACTGGACCGATGAGGTGGCGAGGACCGGGTGCACCGTGGTGCTCTTCCCCGAGGGCACGGTCGCCTCCGGTGAGGTGCGTGGTGGCGCGCCGGCCACCCGCGAGTTCGCGCTGCTCGCCCCCGAACGACTGGTCGATCGCATCGACGCCCTGGTGCTGTCGGGAGGTTCGGCGTTCGGCCTGGCGAGCGGCGACGGGGTCATGGCCCACCTCGCCGACGCCGGCGTCGGGTTCCCGACCGACGCCGGTGCCGTGCCCATCGTGGTGGGCCTCTCGCTCTTCGATCTCCTCGTCGGCGACGGAACCGTGCGGCCCGGCGCGCCCGAGGGACGACGTGCGGCGCGAGCGGCGGTCCGGGGTCCCTTCCCGGTGGGTCCCGTGGGCGCCGGCACCGGCGCCACCGTCGGGACCTGGCGCGGATCCGATCGGGCCGCACCCGGCGGCCTCGGGGCCGCCACGATGCGAGACGCCGAGCTCGTCGTCGCCGCGCTCGTCGCGGTCAACGCGTTCGGCGACATCGATGACGGACGAGCGATCGGCCCCCGGCTCGATGCCTGGCCGGCCAGGACCGACGTCGACCCCGACGCCGACCCCCACGACGGGGCCGGTGGCGGGGCCGGTGCCGGTGCCCCGTTCGGGAACACCACGATCGGCCTGATCGTCACCAACGCGTCGCTCGACAAGCAGGGGTGCCACCTCGTCGCCCAGAGCGGCCACGACGGGTTGGCCCGGTCGCTGGTGCCGTCGCACACCCGGTTCGACGGCGACGCGATCGTGGCGGCGGCGACCGGTTCCCACCGTGTCGACACCACGGTCGATCGCGTGCGCCTGCTCGGGGTCGCGGCCATGGAGCAGGCGGTTCGGGCGTGCGTCGCGTGAGCTGGGTGCGCCGGGGTTGGGGCGCGGTCGGTGGTCATCGGTAGCCTGAGCGCCCGTGAGCACTTCGTCGCCGTCGGCGCGCAACCCGAACCCGCATCGTCGCGCCGTCGTGCCGATCGGTGGCTGGTGCCGCGCCGACGCGAAGGCGGTCCCGCGGTGATCATCGCCTTCACCGACTCCGCCGAGCAGACCAAGCAGCTGGCCGCCGCCCTGGCCGAGCTCATCCGTGCCGGCGATGTGGTCCTCCTCGCCGGTGATCTGGGGGCGGGCAAGACCGCCTTCGCCCAGGGCTTCGGTGCGGCGCTCGGGATCGACGAGCCCATCACCAGCCCCACCTACACCCTCGTGAGCCAGTACGAGGGTCGTCTCGAGCTCAACCACCTCGACGTGTACCGGCTCGAGCAGGTCGACGAGGTCCTCGATCTGGGCCTGGCCGAGATGCTCGACGACGGCGGTGTCACGCTGATCGAGTGGGGCGACACCATCATCCCGGTCCTGCCCGCCGACTTCCTCGAGGTGCGTCTCCGGCTGGGCGAGGGCGACGACGATCGCGTCGTGGAGCTCCATCCAGTGGGTGCGCGGTGGTCGGCACGGATGCGGGCGATCACCACCGCCCTCGCGCCCTGGATCGGCGAGACCCCGGAGATGCCCGAGGTGCTCCCGTGATGGTCAAGGCCGCGTCGGCGACGTCGTCCGGTTCGCTCGACTCCTCGGGAGGTACGCCGTGCTGATCCTCGGCATCGACACCGCAACCGCGCAGGTCTCGGTCGCCGTGGGTGGTCACGAGGGCGTCCTCGCCTCCACGAGCTCGGCGCGCGCGCGTCGACACGCCGAGTCGCTCGTGCCGGCGATCGAGTTCACCTGTCGCCAGGCGCGGATCGAGCTGAGCGAGATCAGCGTCGTGGCGGTCGATCTCGGCCCGGGGCTCTTCACCGGTCTGCGGGTCGGCGTCGCGGCGGCGAAGGCCATGGCGCACGCGTTGCGGGTCCCGATGATCGGTGTGCCCAGCCTCGATCTCGTCGCGTTCCCGTTGCGCTACAGCTCGAAGCTCGTCGTCGCCGCGGTCGACGCCCGTCGCGGCGAGCTGTTCACCGCGTCCTACCGCCAGGTGCCGGGCGGTCTGCAGCGGCTCACCCCCCATCACGTCGTCTCGCCCGACGACCTCGCGTCGGAGCTGCTCGCCACCGCCGAGGAGTGCCTGCTGGTCGGTGACGGCGCCGTGCGCTACCGCGAGGTCTTCGACGGCCTGCACAAGGTCGAGATCATCGAGGAGGGTCTGGCCTATCCGTCGGCGTCGTCGCTGGTGATGTTGGCCCACGCACAGGCGTTGCGCGAGCAGTGGGTCAAGCCGTGGGATCTCCAACCGCTCTACCTGCGCAAGCCCGATGCCGAGGTCAACTGGCAGACCCGTGAGGGCTCCTCGTGAGTGCCATGCGCGCCGACCTCCTCACCGGCGACGACCCCGAGGGGCAGCCGGACGTGTTGACCGCCGTCGAGATCGTGCCGATGCGCCGCCGCCACCTCCGTAGCGTCATCCGCATCGAGGCCCAGTCCGAGCACCAGGGCTGGTCGGTCGGGCTGTACCTCGCGGAGCTGCGTCGCGAGCACGACCGCCTGTACGTCGTGGCCCGGGTGGACGATCGGGTGGTCGGCTTCGCCGGACTGCTGCTCGAGGGTCCCGACGCGCACGTCACGACGCTCAGCGTCGATCCGACCGTGCGAGGTCGGCGCCTGGGCACGCGCCTGATGCTGGTGCTGGCGCGCCACGCCATCGCACTGGGCGCCGAGAACATCACCTTGGAGGTGCGCGCCGGCAACGCCGCCGCCATCGCCCTCTATCGATCGTTCGGGCTCGCTCCCGCAGGGATCCGCAAGAACTACTACGCCGACATCGGCGAGGACGCGCTGATCATGTGGGCCCACGAGATCGGTTCGGCCGACCACGGCCGGCGTCTCGACCAGATCGAAGCGGCGCTCCCTGCGCCCACCCGCGTCGAAGGAGTGCGAACATGACCAACCCCGAGGTTCCACCATCCGACGAGCCGCTCCCCGTCGATGCGGTCGTTCCCGACTCGCCCGCGAGCCTCTTCGATGTCGATCTCGACGGCGCCGAGGTGGGCGCGGACGCCGAGCGAGCGCCCGAGACCCAGCGCATCCTCGGCATCGAGACCTCCTGCGACGAGACCGCCGCGGCGGTCGTGGTCGGTGCCCGGCAGGTGCTGTCCTCGGTGGTGTCGAGCCAGGTCGACCTGCACGCCAGGTTCGGTGGGGTGGTCCCCGAGATCGCCAGCCGGGCCCACGTCGAGCTGCTCACCCCGGTGATCGCCCAGGCGCTGATCGAAGCGGGTCTCGACGACGGGAGCGTCGACGCCGTCGCCGCCACCTGCGGACCAGGGCTCATCGGCGCGCTGCTCGTGGGTGTGAGCGCGGCCAAGGCCCTGGCTCTGGTGTGGGACGTGCCGTTCGTCGCGGTCAACCACCTCGAGGCCCACCTGTACGCCGCGTTCCTGGAGGAGCCCGAGATCGAGCTCCCGCTCGTCGTGCTCCTGGTGTCGGGCGGCCACACCATGATCGTGCTGATGGAGGGTCACGGTCGGTACCGACTGCTCGGCTCCACGATCGACGACGCCGCCGGCGAGGCGTTCGACAAGGTCGCCCGCTACCTGGGCCTCGGGTACCCCGGGGGGCCCGCCATCGACCGCGTCGCCATGGACGGCGACCCGAACGCGATCGCCTTCCCCCGCGCCATCCTCGACGACGGGCTCGACTTCTCCTTCAGCGGGCTCAAGACGTCGGTGGTCAACCACGTGCGCAAGAACCCGGAGGTGTCCACGCCGGATGTCGCCGCGTCGTTCCAGGAGGCCGTCGTGGACGTGCTCATCACCAAGGCCCGACGCGCGGCCCGAGAGCACGGTGCCAAGGGCCTCTGCCTGGCCGGCGGGGTCGCCGCCAACTCCCAGCTCCGCGAGCGGGCGCTCGACGTCTGCATGGCCGACGGCTTGCACCCGTTCCTGCCGAGCCGTTCGATGTGCACCGACAACGCCGCGATGGTGGCCGCCGCCGGGTGGTGGCGCCTCAACAGCGACGGCCCCTCGCCCCTCGACACCGGCGCGTCCCCGGGGCTCAAGCTGCCCGTGCTCTGATCCTCGGGGTGCGGGCCGCCCGCGCGAGACCGCGGTGCGCCCGCAACGAGGCGGTGTCGCCGACAACCCGAGCTGCGGGGTTGCCTTCAGGCTTCGGTCGTGTCTATCGTTAGCACTCGCCTAGTGAGAGTGCTAACAGCCTTTGGAGGGCCTGCACCATGAATCTTCAGCCCCTTGACGATCGCATCGTCGTTCAGCCCGGCGACGCCGAGGAGACCACCGCCAGTGGCCTGGTCATCCCCGACACCGCCAAGGAGAAGCCCCAGCAGGGCGAGGTCCTGGCCGTCGGACCCGGCCGCCGCTCGGAGCAGACCGGTGAGGTCATCCCGCTCGACGTGAAGGTCGGCGACAAGGTCGTCTACTCGAAGTACGGCGGCACCGAGATCACCGTGGACGGCGCCGACGTCCTCATCCTCAACGGTCGCGATGTCCTCGCGATCCTCAAGTAGGAGTTTTCATGTCCAAAGTCCTGAAGTTCGACGACGAGGCTCGCCGTAGCCTCGAGGCGGGCGTGAACAAGCTCGCCGACGCCGTCAAGGTCACGCTCGGCCCGAAGGGTCGCAACGTCGTCCTCGACAAGAAGTTCGGTGCCCCCACCATCACCAACGACGGTGTGTCCATCGCTCGGGAGATCGAGCTCGAGGATCCCTTCGAGAACATGGGTGCCCAGCTCGTCAAGGAGGTGGCCACCAAGACCAACGACATCGCCGGCGACGGCACCACCACCGCCACCGTGCTGGCCCAGGCGCTGGTCAAGGAAGGCCTCCGCAACGTGGCCGCCGGCGCCAACCCGATGGGGCTCAAGCGAGGCATCGAGGCGGCGGTCAAGGCTGCGGTCTCGTCGCTCGCCGACCAGGCCAAGGAGATCGACGACAAGTCCGAGATCGCCCAGGTTGCCTCCATCTCCGCCGCCGACACGGCCATCGGCGAGGTCATCGCCGACGCCATCGACAAGGTCGGCAAGGACGGCGTGGTCACCGTCGAGGAGTCCAACACCTTCGGCATGGACCTCGAGTTCGTCGAGGGCATGCAGTTCGACAAGGGCTACCTCTCGCCCTACTTCGTGACCGACGCCGAGCGCCAGGAAGCGGTGCTCGACAA
>JBBSTY010000038.1:0-27628 GCA_038235385.1 Acidimicrobiales bacterium
CCTCGAGCTACGACACGTCGGCGGACACGACGAGCTACGACACCTCGAGCTACGACACGTCGGCGGACACGACGAGCTACGACACCTCGAGCTACGACACCGGTGGCGACGCGTACTGAGGGCGACGACGTGCGGTGAACCAGGTCGTCGATCCGCGACGACCCGCTCCCTCGTTCCGGCGATGTCACACCGGGCGACTACAACGGGAGCGTGATCGAACGAGTGGACACCGTGGGCTACGGACGACCGGCGAGCGTCGCGCTCGCCGCGGCCATCGCCCGGGCCAAGCGGTCGGGGCCGCTCGCTCCCGCCACGGTGCTCGTGCCCTCGAACTTCGCAGGGCTCACGGCGCGGCGGCTTCTCGGCGCCGGCACGGTCGGGCCGGGCGGCGTCGCCAACGTGTCGTTCGTGACCCCCTTCCGGCTGTCGGGGCTCCTCGCCGCCGATCGCCTGCTCGACACGCGACCGCTCACCAACCCGGTCCTGGGGGCGGCCGTTCGGCGAGCCCTGGCCGATCAGCCCGGGCCCTACGCCGCGGTTGCCGATCACGAGGCCACCGAAGCCGCGCTGGCGGCGCTGTACGCCGAGCTGTCGAACGTCGGTCCCGAGTCGCTGCAGGCCAGGGTGGCCGCCGGCGGCCGGTCAGCGGCCGCATCGGTCCGCCTGCACCGCCTGATCGCCACGCACCTCGCGGGGTTCCACGCCGAGGCCGATGTCGCCCGCGCCGCCGGGGACCGCCCCGATCTCGCCGAGGTGCTCGCATCGGCCGGCCCGGTCCTCTGGTACCTCCCCGCACCGCTCACCGCACCGATGGCCGCGTTCGTGGGTGCCGTGCTGCGAGCGGCGCCGTCGGAGGTCCTCGTCGGCGTCACCGGCGACCCCACGGCGGACGCCGCCGTGTGGGCCACGTGCGGTCGCGCCGGCGTCGCCGTTCCGGCCGTCCCCGGCGATCGCGATCTCCCGGGTGCCGATGCCGCGGCGGGTGGCGTTCCTGCGGCCGACCACCTGGTGTCGGTCACCGACGCCGACGAGGAGGTGCGGGCCGTGGTCCGCAGGATCGTCGCGCTCGTCGACGACGGGATCGCGCCCGATCGCATCGGCGTCTTCTACCCCCTCCCGGACCCGTACCTGGCCGTCCTCGAGCAGCAGCTCGCGGCGGCGACGATCCCCTTCAACGGCCCGGCGCGGGGCACACTCGCCGCCAGCGCAGCGGGCCGCACCCTGCTCGGCGCCCTCGAGCTCCCGGCCGAGCGTTGGCGTCGCGACCGAGTGCTCAAGGTGATCAGCGGAGCTCCGGTCGTGGCCGGAGGACATCGTGCGCCGACCCCATCCTGGGAATCGCTGAGCCGGGTCGCGGGGGTGGTCGCCGGCCTCGACGACTGGCACGACAAGCTGGAACGACACGCCCGGCTGATCGGCGACGAGCTCGAGCAGCCCGACTCGTCGACCCGCCGGCACGGGCACGCCGATCGCCGCGATCTCGAGCACCTCGTTGCGCTGCGCCGCTTCGTGGTCGACCTCGCCGCCGCCGTCGACCAGGTCACCGATGCATCGTCGTGGGTCGACCGGTGCGAGGCGAGTCGGTCCCTGCTGCACCACCTGCTGGGGTCCGGAGGACGGCACCGCGGATGGCCCGAGGTCGAACAGGTCGCGTTCGAGCGCATCGAGGACGCCCTGGCCCGGCTGGCGGCGCTCGACGTCGTCGATCCCGAGCCCACCCTGGCGGTGTTCCTGCGGGCGCTCCGGGCCGAGCTGGGAGCCCCCATGGCCCGTTCCGGCCGCTTCGGGACCGGCGTCACGATCGGTCCGCTGGCATCGGCCCCCGGCCACGACCTCGAGGCGGTGTTCGTCGTGGGATGCGTCGAAGGCATCCTTCCCACCCCTCGTCGCGAGGATGCCCTCCTCGCCGATGCCGTCCGACGAGCGAGCGGCGGCGACCTGCCGCTTCGATCGGATCGCCTCGGCGACCAGCACCGAACGTTCCTGGCGGCGCTGGCATCCGCGCTGCCCGGCCACCGCACGCTCACCGCACCGCGGGGCGATCTGCGTTCGGGCCGACATCCCCTCCCGTCCCGGTGGCTGCTCGACTCCGCCTCGGTGCTCGCCGGCCGTGCCGTCTACGCCACCGAGGTCTCGGCGCTGCCCCGCACCGTCATCGATGCCATCCCGTCCTTCGCCACCGGTCTGCTCCGCGCCGAACCGGCGCCGTCGATCGCCGAGCACGACCTCGCCACGCTGCACCGGTCCGGCCTGCCCGGCATCGATGCGTTGATCGCCCACCCGGTCGGCGCGCTGGTCGGCCGAGGCCTCCTGGCCCAGGTCGCCCGACGGTCCGCCCGCTTCACCGAGTGGGACGGCAACCTCGAGGGTCAGCCGATCCCCTCCACCGCCGAGAGATCGATCTCGCCGTCTCGCCTCGAACACTGGGCCCAGTGCGGGTTCCGGTACTACCTGAGCCATGTCCTCGGTCTCGCCCCGCGCGAGGATCCCGAACGCCTCGTCGAGCTCTCGGCGATGGATCGGGGCTCGACGGTGCACGCGGTGCTCGAGCGGTTCATCCGAGAGGCGCTCGAGGCTGGTCCGCCCGAACCCGACGAACCGTGGAACGAGGCCCAACGGCTCCGTGCCCACGCCATCGCCGAGGAGGTGTTCGCCGAGGTGGAGGGGGAGGGGCGCACCGGTCGTGAGCTGCACTGGCGGATGGCCACGCGCAACCTGGCGCTGCTGCTCGACGAGGTGCTCGACCAGGACGACGAGCACCGCCGGCTCCGTCGCGCCCGGCCCGTCTCGGTCGAGCTCCCGTTCGGGCTCGAGGGGCACGACCCCGTCACGCTCACGCTCGACGATGGGCGCACCCTCGCGTTCCGGGGTCGGGCCGATCGGGTCGACCGCGCCGACGACGGTTGCCTGATCGTGATCGACTACAAGTCGGGCAAGCCCACCAAGTACCTCGGCATCAGCACGGGCGACCCCGTGCGCGAGGGACTCACCCTCCAACTGGGTCTCTACGCCGAGGCGGGGCTCGCCCGGATCGGTGGCGACGGCGCCGACGCGCAGTACTGGCTGGTCGACGCCGCCGGCGCCCACGTGCACCTCGGGTACTCGTGGACGCCCGAGCGTCGACAGCGCTTCGTCGAGGTCGTCACCGCCATCGTCGACGGCATCGAGGCGGGAACCTTCCCGCTCGTGCCCGGGGAGTGGGACTCGCACGCCGGCACCCACGACGGCTGCAAGTACTGCGAGTTCGACGGCGTGTGCCCCCAGGGGCGGGGCGAGCAGGCTGCGGTCAAGGTGGCGGCACCGGAGCTGCGCCGCCGCGACCCGCTCGTGTGGCAGGGGGTGTCATGAGGTCCGACACGTCGACGACCCCGGCCCACCTCGACTCCTTCGGGCACCTCGCGCCGGTGCCGCCCGTCTCGAGCGAGCTGCTGCGCCGTCGCGCCCGATCGGGTGGCTGCGTCGCCCACCGGCTCCCACCAGCGGTCGTCGTGGCCCACACCCTCGTCGACCACGACCGCCTCGACGATCCCCACGAGCACCGATGACCACGACCGATCCCATCGATCCCATCGATCCCATCGGTCTGCCGGTGTCCCCGATCCGCCGGACGCCCGTCGATCAGGCCACGCGCGATCTCGTGAGCCGGGACGGCCTCACCCAGACCCTCTTCGTCGAAGCCGGAGCCGGCACGGGCAAGACCACCCAACTCGTCGACCGCATCACCAACCTCGTGCTCCGAGAGGGTGTGCGGCTGGTGAACGTCGCCGCCATCACCTTCACCGAGGCGGCAGCGGCCGAGCTCCAGGCCCGCATCCGGGTGAACTTCGAGCGCCGTGCCGCCTCGGCCGACGACGACGAGGTACGCCAGCGGTGCCTCGACGCGCTCGCCGACGCCGACCTCGCCGCCATCTCCACCCTGCACGGGTTCGCCAGCCGGCTGCTCAACGAGTTCGCCATCGACGCCGGGCTGCCGCCTCGCATCTCCGTGCTCGACGAGGTGTCGTCGCAGTTGGCCCACGAGGACCGCTGGGCTCGCTTCGTCGACGGCCTCCACGCCGACCCGAGCCACGCGGCGCTGCTCGAACGTGCGTACCTCGTCGGCGTTGCGCTCGAGCCCCGCTACGCCGGCCACGCCACGCTCAAGGATGTCGCCGCCGAGCTCAACGACAACTGGGACCGTCTCGGTCCGATCGTCGCCATCGACGCGCCTCCCATCGTGGCACCCGACTTCGGCGCGTTCGATCGCGCCGTGGGCGAGCTGGCGGCGATCGTCGACGAGTGCACCGACACCACCGATCTGCTCCTGCGCCGCATCATCGACGATCTCCTCCCCGAGATGCACCGGCTGGCCGACACCGCCGACGCCGACGTCAAGCTCCAGCTGCTCGCCCAAGCGAGCCGTGAGCCCTGGGGCACCGGGCGAGGCGGCAAGCGCGGCTGCTGGAACGTCGATGTGGCGACGGTGAAGGATCTCGTGCGTGCCGTCGGCGCGGCCGCCACGACCGTGGTTGCCGACGCCGCCGACGCCGTGCTGCGCAACCTGCTCGCGCTGGTCGCCGGCGAGGTGCAGGCGGCCGCGCGCCAACGCCAGGTCGAAGGCGGGCTCGAGTTCCACGACCTGTTGGTGCTGGCGCGCGAGATGCTCCGCACGAGCGCCGACGCCCGCGCCGGGTTGCACGAGCGGTACACCCACATCCTCCTCGACGAGTTCCAGGACACCGATCCCATCCAGATCGAGCTCGCCATGCGCATCGCCGCGTCCATCACCGGCGGTGAGGCGGCGGCGTGGCAGGAGCTCGACGTCGACGACGGCCGCCTGTTCTTCGTCGGCGACCCGAAGCAGTCGATCTACCGCTTCCGACGCGCCGACATCGAGCTGTTCCTCGACGCCCGCAACCGCTTCGGTCCCGATGGCACCTGGGCCCGGCTCACCACCAACTTCCGCACGGTCGCCCCGGTGCTCGAGTGGGTCAACGCCTACTTCGGATCGGTGATGGCCACCGAGCAGGCGGGCAAGCAGCCCCGCTACGAGCCACTCTCGCCCTGGCGAGACGCATCGCCCTTCGCCGATCACCGTCCGGTCCTCCTGGGGGGCCCCCACCCCGACCCCAAGGTCAAGGCGGGCGAGCTCCGGGCGCTCGAGGCCGAGTCGGTCGCCGCGGCGATCGACGACGTGCGCGCCCGCCCCCGCTCCTGGCCGGTCAAGGACGAGACCTCCGACCGCGACGGCGACGGCGACGGCGACGGCGACCGGTGGCGACCCGCGGCCCTGCGCGACATCACCATCCTGGTCCCGACCCGCACCTCGGTGCCGTACCTGCGCGCTGCGCTGGAGGAGCACGCCATCCCGTACCGCCTGGCCACGGGCACCCTCGTGTACGCCACCCAGGAGGTGCGCGACCTCCTCGACACGATGCGGGCCATCGACGATCCCACCGACGAACTGGCGCTCGTCGCCGCGCTCCGCTCGCCGCTCTACGCCTGTTCCGACGTCGATCTGTTCACGTTCCGCCGGGCCGGCGGACGCTGGGATCTCCGGCGCGACCACGGCCACACCGAGGCACCGACCGGATCCGACGAGCTCCCGGCGCCTCCGTTGGTCGCCGACCACCCGGTGCTCGTGGCCATGGCCCACCTCCGTTCCCTGTGGGAGCAGCGCTGGTGGTTGTCGCCGTCCGCGATGCTCGAGCGGCTCGTCCGGGAGCGCCGGGCGTTCCTGCTCGGTTTCGGCGACCCACGGCCCACCGAGGTGTGGCGGCGGTTGCGTTTCCTGATCGACCAGGCCCGGGTGTTCGAAGCCGCCGATGGCGGCGACCTGCGAGCGTTCCTGGAGTGGGCGTCGTTGCAGGGCGTCGACGGGGCCAAGGTGCACGAGCCGCTCCTGCCCGAGACCGACGACGATGCGGTGCAGATCCTCACGATCCACGGTGCCAAGGGCCTCGAGTTCCCGATCACCATCCTCTCGGGCATGACCACCCGAACGGCCGGCCCCCGCAACGGCGTGAGCCTGGTGTGGAACGGCGATCACCCCGAGGTCCGCATGCGCAAGGGCCTCGCCACGGCCAACCACGAGCCGCGGTTCGATCTCGAGCTCGAGATGGACGTCCATGAGAAGGTGCGCCTCCTCTACGTGGCCGCCACCCGAGCGCGCGATCACCTCATCGTGTCGTGCCACCACAAGGCCACCACCCGACCCGACACCTACGCGTCCCAGCTCTGGTCCTACTTCGGCGGGCACCCCGAGCTCTGGCACGCGATCGACGACGAGCCCGACCCCGCCGTCTCGGGTCTCGAGGTCACGAGCCCGCCCGGTCCTGTCGCCGACGCGCCTGCGCCGGTCGCCGAACCGGCGACGGCCGAGGATGTGGACGCACGCGAGCGGTGGATCACCGAACGTGAGGCGATGCTCGCCCCGCATCGGCTTCCCCGCGTGGTGTCGGCCACGTCGGTGGCGCACGCGGCGGCATCGGGTGCAACCGACACCGACACCGACATCGACGTCGACGCCGATCTCGATCTCGACCTCGACGGCTCCGATGAGGATCCCACCGCGGGGTCGGCGGTGGCGCCGCATCGCCGAGGTCGGACCGGCTCGGCCATCGGCCGCGCCGTGCACGCCACGCTCGAGGTCATCGACTTCGCCGAGCCGCTCGACCTCGACGCCCAGGTGCGCCGCCAGTGCGAGCTCGAAGCCGTCGAGGATCTCGCCGACCAGGCCGCCGCGATGGTCCGCTCTGCGCTGGCGTCCGACGCCGTGCGCCTCGCCGCGACATCCACCCACCACCGCGAGCTGTACGTCGCAGCTCCCGTCGGTGGGCGGGTGATCGAGGGGTACATCGATCTGCTCGTGGAGACACCCGAGGGGCTGGTCATCGTCGACTACAAGACCGATTCGGTGGCCACCGAATCGGACGTCGACACCAAGCTCGCCACCTACGAGCTCCAGGGTGCGGCCTACGCGGTGGCGCTGGAGGAGTCCACCGGGCTCACGGTCGTCGATGTCCGGTTCGTGTTCTGCCGCGCGGGTGGCGCCATCGAACGTTCGGTCACCGATCTGCGCGCCGCCACCGCCCGGGTGCGCGGCATGCTGGTTGATCGGGCGCCGGGAGCCGGCGACCCGGATCTCGTCAGCTGACGAGCAGGTCGGGTGCGTCGAGGTCGAGGGCGTGGCGACTGTGGCGCGAGGCCATGGTGAGGAACATCTCGTCGCCACGGTCGGTGCGCTCCACCAGCATCGACGCGGCGACGGCCATGACGAGCCCCCCGAAGGTGCCCCGCCGGTACTCGAGCCAGCATGCGTCCCAGCCGAGGTCGCCGATGCCGGTCTCGACCAGTGAACGGTGGTACCGGCGGACCAGCTCCTCCTCGTTCGGACGTCGGTCCTCCTCACGGAGCCCGGCACCGATGAAGTACGCCACGTCCATCATGGCGGGCCCGACGGTGCAGGTCTGCCAGTCGACGACCCCGCGCAGCGAGCAGTCGGTCGGGTCGAACAGGAGGTTGTCGAGCCGGTAGTCGCCGTGGACGATGGTGAGCGGCGTCCCGGTCGGGGTGAGGTAGCTCTCGAGGTGGGCGAAGAGCGCGTCGCCGGCCTGGTTCACGCTCGGATCGAGATCAGCGGCGTAGCGGTCGCGGAAGCCGTCCCAGAGCGTGGGCAACAACATGGCGAGGAACGCCCGACTGGTGGCCGGATCGCCGGCGAGCCACTCGAGGTCGAGCAGGGAGTCGTCGCCCCAACGGGGCGCGTGGAGCCGGACGAGCTCGTCGACCGCCACGGCGGCGTGCTCGAGGGTGCAGCCGAGCAGTTGGTCGCCCTGCTCGGCCGGGGCGAGGTCCTCGAGGAGGAGCACGAAGCGGGCGGTGACCGGGTCGATGTCGGTGTGGAACACCGTTGGGGTGCAGATCGGCAACGACGGGGCCAGCTCCTGGTAGAAGCGGACCTCCTTCTCGTAGCTGCGCAACGACAGCGCCGTGGCGCGGCTGGTCTCGTCGGCCGCCGGCAACTTGGCCACCAGCGTGGCGGGAGCGTCGGTGGGTCGGTCGTAGCCCAGGGAGAGACGGACGCTGTCGCACATCTGCCCGGTGCCGAGCGGTCGTTGGGTCACCGAGACGATCCGCGCCGTGTCGAGGTGGCCGCCCGCGACGAGCGCGGCGGTCAGCCAGTCCTCGGTCAAGAGCTCGGGTGTGTCGGCGATCGCCAGGTCGCTCATGGTCGTGGCCCCTCGTCGTGTGACCGTCGGTCGTCCCCTGTGCGCGAGCAGGGTAGGCGCTCGCGGGTCGGACGGATCGGTCAGCGCCGGCTGGCGAAGTACTTGGCGTAGCCGTCGGCGGCAGCCTTCAGCTCCGGATCCGCAGCGAGGATCGGCTCGTACTTCTCCTGGGCCGCCTTGCGCTTGGCCGGGAAGTACTCGGTGGGCCAGTAGCCCTCGTGGGGCCGGTACTGCTTGAGCACGTTGCGGGCGACGGTCGACTTGTGCACCTCGTCGACGCCGTCGGCGATGCCCATCGTCGGCGCCCCGGCGTACATCGCCTGCAGCGGCGTGAGGTTCGTGGTGCCGAGGGAGCCGAGGATGTGCAGCGCGTTGAACGAGACCTCGCGCAGCACCTTGGCCATCGAGAACTTCACGGCGGCGATGTCGGTGCGGGTCTCCTGGGTGCTCGTGTTGTCGATCTTCCACGCCGTCTCGAGCACGAAGAGCCGCAGCATCCGGATCTGCGCGTAGGAGTCGGCGATCTTCTCCTGCACCATCTGGTGCTCGGCGATGGTCTTGCCGTGCGACTCACGGCTGAGCGCTCGCTCACACATCATGTCGAAGGCCAGCTTGCACTGGGCGATGGTGCGCATGGCGTGGTGGATGCGTCCGCCGCCGAGCCGGCGCTGGGCGAGCACCTTGGCGCCGTCCTCGGGGCCGAGCAGGTGGTCGAGCGGGATCCGCACGTCGTTGTAGATGATGTGGTTGTGGTTGCGAGGTTCGGGCTGGATCTCGACACCGGGCGTCGCGCGGGGCACGACGAACATGCCGTTGGTGCACATCACGAACAAGATGTCGGCGACCCGACCGGCGCTGGTGAACCACTTCTCGCCGTTGATGACCCACTCGTCGCCGTCGCGCATGGCGTGGGTGCGGAACAGGTTGGGATCCGACCCGCCCTGGGGCTCGGTCATGGAGTAGGCCGAGAACATGTCCTGGTTCAGCAGCGGCGTGAGCCAGCGCTCCTTCTGCTCCTCGGTGCCGTAGGCGGCGAGCATCTCCATGTTGCCGGTATCGGGCGCCGCGGCGCCGAACATCTGCGGGGCCGACGGGTACCGGCCGAGGATCTCGTTGAGCAGACCGAGCTTGAGCTGGCCGTACCCCTGTCCGCCGAGCTCCTCGTCGAGGAAGATGGCCCAGAGCCCCTGGTCCTTGACCTGTTGCTGCAACGCCCGGGCCAGACCCTTGATCTTCGGGTCGGGTGATCGGAGCGCGTACGGGAACACGTACTCGAGCGGCTCCACCTCCTCGCGGCAGAACTCCTCGACCCAGTCGAGCTTCTTCTGGAACTCCGGATCGGTCGAGAAGTCCCAACCCATGCGATCACCCCCGTGATGTCGACGCGCCCGCACTCTAGGGGAATAAGACGTTCGCCTGAAATCGGTCAGTGGACGCCGGTGGCGTCGGCGAGGACCGCGACCTCGTCGACCATGGCGTCCACCATGGCCCACAGGTCGGGGACGAGCTCCCGGCACGAGAGCAGCCCGAAGTCGAGGGTGTCGAGGTAGCTCTGCACCGTGACGTTGAGGCCCTGCCCGTCGATGATGGTGGACACCGGGTAGTAGTGCACGAGCTTGGCGCCGGCGGCGTAGAGCGGCTCACGCGGCCCCGGGACGTTCGAGATGACGAGGTTCACCGGCATCCCGTACCGCCCGGTGACCCGCGTGGCGGTGCGCATGGCGAGCGCGAACACCGCCGGCGGGGGGAACTGGCTGAAGTCGGTCAGCGACTCGGCCGGCACCGCGTCGAACAGGCTCTTGGACTCGACCATCGCGTCGTGCACCCGACGCACCCGCTCGACGGGGTCCTGCTCGTCGACGGGGAGCGACGCGAAGAGGGCCGAGACCCGGTTGGTCCATCGCTCGGTCTCCTCGCCCGTGCGGACCGACACGGGGATCATGGCGACGAGCGGACGGTCGGGCAGCGCGTCGTGCGCTTCGAGCCACGTGCGCAGACCCCCTGCGCACACGGCCATCACCACGTCGTTGACGGTGGCACCCAACTGGTTCTTGATGTCCTTGATCGTGTGCAGCGGGACCGATCGGAAGGCGAAGCGTCGGTGGGCGCTGATGGGCGCGTTGAAGGGCGTGCGGGGCGGGGTGAGCGACGGGAGCGCCCCGACCGGCTGCATGCCGTGGTCGCGCTCGCGGCCGATGTTCAGCACCGCACCGATGGGACCACGCAGCCCGCCACGAACCTGGTTGGCCACGGCCACGAGTGCGGGGTTGCGGGTGGCCCGGCCGAGCTCACGGGTGGTGCGCACGCTGAGGAGCAGCGCTCGGCCGGGCTTGCGGGCCAACCCCCCGAGTCCCCGCACGATCATCTCGGCGTCGGACGGCTCGGGTTCGGGAGCCCAGGTGTCCGACGCAGGCGCGAGGTCATCGCCCTCAGGATCGTGGTCGAGCATGAGCGTGAGCAGCTCGACGCCGGACGCGCCGTCGACGGTGGCGTGGTGCACCTTGGTGAGGATGGCGAAGCGATCGTCGGGGATCCCCTCGATGACGTAGCTCTCCCAGAGCGGCCGGGACCGATCGAGTGGGCGGGCGACGATGCGCGCCACCAACTCGCCGAGCTCGCGATCGTCACCGGGCGGGGCGACGGCGGCGTGGCGCACGTGGAACTCGAGGTCGAAGTCCGGGTCGTCGATCCAGTAGGGGTGGTCGAGCCCGAGCGGCACCTCGCAGAGGCGCCGTCGGAGCGGTTCGAGCAGGTGCAGCCGTCGTTCGATCTGGCCTCGCCACGCCGCGAGGGGTTCGTAGGCGGGATCGTCGGGGCGCTCGTAGACCGAGAAGCTCGAGACGTGACCGAACTGGTGGGCCGTCTCCATGAACAGGAACGTGGCGTCGAGACCGGTGAGCTGCTTCATTGCGCTCCTCCTGCGGTGCGGCCGATCGATGCGGCCCGCGTCGGATCGTACGTCCCGAGGTCGCGCTGCGCCGCGTCGACCGATCGGCCGCCGACCCGCCGGTTACGCTCGTCGCGTGGCGACGAGCGGTCGGGCGGATTGTCGGGAGGAGCTGGCTCGGGCGGCGTCCCGGGTGGTTGCAACCCGTGGTCGCGCCGGCCTGCGCTCACCTCCGGTCGTGCGTTCGTTGCTTGCCGATGAGATCGGTCAGCTCGGACGCACCTGCCGGAGCGAGCTCGAGGTGCTGGTCGGTGCTGTCGAGGCCGGGGTCGTGGTCTTTGCCGCGGGTGACCCGTCGGCGGAGGCCTACGGCGCCTTCGTGTCGGGCATCTCGACGGGTCGTTCCTGGACCAGCGACACCAGCGAGTGGGCGATCGCGACGTGGTTCGCCGCCCTCGGCACGCCGGTCCCCCAGCGCCAGATCGCCCCTGTGCCTGCTCCGCCTCTCGTCGATCCGCCGCTGCATCCCCTGCCGCACCCCTCCGGAGGGCGAACACGCTCCAGCGTGTGGTGGGCGGTTGCCAGCGTCGCGGTCGGGATGGTCGTCGCCGTCGTGCTCCTCATCGTGTTCGTCGCGTCACGGACCGATACGGGGGGTGTGGCCGCCGGCCCCACCGACACCTCGCACACCGACGTCTCGCAACCACCGACCACACCGACCACACCGACCACACCGACCACACCGACCACACCGACGATCCCGCCGAATCCTGACGCGGTGTGGGACGGGGCGTACACCGTCTCGCTGCGTTCGACCGAGTACTGCCAACCCGACGGTTTCGTGTGCGACGGGTACTACGACGGCGAGACCTGGGATTGGTTCGCGAACGCATCGGACTCGACGATCACGGCGACCGTGATGGACGACGAGGTTGTGCTCGCGCAGGTCGACCTCTCGGAGTGCGAGCAGACCTTCGACACGTACCTGGTAGCTCCGCCGGTCGCGTGCTTCAGTGCGTGGTTGGCGCCGGCCGACCGAGGCGGAACGACCAGTCCGGCGTTGATCAACTGCGGCAGCGATCCGGCCAGGACCCATTGGACCATCGCCGTCCTCGCCCGATCAGGTACCGGTACCGACCGGTCGATGACCGCAGAGATCCGGGTCGGACAGAACGAGCCGTGTCCGGGGTCCGAGATCGCCAATGCGATCGCGACGGTCGATCTGCTCCTCGCTCCCGCCTGAGCACGGGATTGCTGATCGTCAGGATCCAGGATCGGGCTCGTACGGGGTGCCGCTCCGGGCCGCCGCGATGAGGGGCTCAGCCATGTCGATCGCGACGAGCCGGCCTTGGCGATCGGAGTCGCAGTCGTACACCGGGTTGCCCTTGCCGTCGGTCGCCACCTTGTTGCAACTCGGGTCGCTCCGGTCCTCCCGGGTGGGGACCCCGATGATCTCGCCGGCATCGTTTGCCGCCAGGCCGCCGGAGTTGCCATGGTCGAACTTGGCATCGGTGTTGATGTACTGGTTCTTGCCTCCGGGTCCATCGGCGCGACTCGAGAACCGACCGGAGGTCACGGTGACCGACTTGGACTCGGCCACGGCCGGGAAGCCCATGACGATGATCTCGTCCCCGGATGACATCGCGGTGGAGGAGCCGACGGGGGCCGGGTGCAGCTTCGCGTAGTCAGACGCGTCGACCTCCTTGCCTCCCAGCGTCGCCACGATCTGGATCACGGCGAGGTCCTTGTAGCCGTCGACCGCCACGGCTTCGGCAACGAACCGGGGCTCGACCGGGTCGTCGTTGCCGGCTTCGTTGACCGAGACGATCAGCCGTTCGGGCGCAGGACCGTCTTCGATGCCTTCGGCCGACGGGTCGGCCACATGGGCGTTCGTGAGGATCAGACCGTCGCTGGAGATGACCGTGCCCGAGCCGGTCCAACTGGCGCCGTCAGCGTCGAAGCCCTGGATCTTCACCGTCGCTCGCTTGAGCCCGGCGAGGTCGGCCGGTGCGTCGACCACCACGTTGGCCGCGCTCGGTTCCGGGTCGTTGGAGCGGGTGACCACCAGGAGGACGACCACGAAGGCCAACACGGCCACCACGCCGATCCCGACCAGCAACGGGGTCTTGGCGCCCCCTGGAGCTCGTGGCGGCTCGGGCGGCGCCACGGTTGCGCCCGGCGCCACGATCATCACCTTCTCCCCGTTCGTGTCCCCGGCGAAGGCCGCGGTCGTCACTCCCGTGAGAGCTCGGGTGCTGATCCGATCGCCGTGGATCCACGTGCCGTGCTTCGAGCCGCTGTCGATCAGCTCCCACCCGGTCGCGCCGTAGCGGATCTGCGCATGCTGGCCGGATACGAGCGGGTTCGCCAGGACGATGTCGTTCGTCACGTTGCGGCCGATCGTCACGACGTGGCCCGGGGGGAACGTCCGCTCGGTACCTCCGTGGTGCACCGTGAGGTCGACCCCGCCGACGGTCGCGGCGATCGTGGGTGCGGTACCTGGATCCGCGCCACGGCGGTCGACGTTGCCAGCGACCGGTGTGGGCCGTTGCGGTGGCGGTCCTGCTGGCGCGGGTCCCGGGCGCGCCTGGTTCGGGAGCGTGCGTTCGGGATCGTCGACCGGTGCCTCGCTGGGGAGTGGCACCTGTGCCGTGGCCACCGCGAGCTCGGCGCCGAGCTCGGGGTGGCCGAGCCGCAGCTGCACCGCGCCGCCGACCGACGCCCGTGCGACCGGCTGCCCGGCGAGGTACATCGAAGCCCCCGGTGCGGCGACGACCGACCACCGCGACCCGCTCGCGTCGATGGTGGCGTGGAGCGCAGCGACGTGGGTGCTCGCGATCGGCACCGTGACCCCTGGGCCCGTTCCGATGGTGATCGGAGCGTCGGCAGTGGTGAAGGTGCGTTCGGTGCCGCCGGTCCGCACCCGGATGTCATCAGTCACGTTGACCCGCCTCGCTCGGTCGTCACCCGCCCGCCTGGCAGGTTCGCCAAGGCTACGGCAACGGTGACGTCGTCACCCGCGATCATGGCGGCGTCCTCGCACCACTCCGGCAGGTGGTGGGCGATCCAGCCGGCTCCGTCCGAGGCCGCCAACGACGCGAGATCCGCGGTGACCGAGGGTTGCCACTGCTCGTCCTCGAACGCGTTGCCGTAGCCGTCCGTGGACATGGTCACGACCTCGAGCGCGTGCTGGTCGCCGTCGAGCACACCGACCCGTACATCGCGCGCCAGGTCCACATGGCACAACGAGGTCGTCTCGTTGGCCAGGAGACGATCATCGCCGGGGACGGGACACCAGCTTCGACCCTCGGCGTCCCGTACGGCGATGTCGCCGTCGCCGATCTGCACGAAGACCGCGCCGGAGCTGTCGAGCACCGCGAGCAGGAAGGTCGTTCCGTAGGCGCGGAACAGGTCGCCGTCGGACGTTCGGGCGGTTGGCTCCATGGGATCGGATCGTTCGTCGAGGCGGACCAGCTCCTGCCAGCGGCGCACCATCTGCCCGACGAGCTCGGGCACCCGGCGAGCGATGCGATCGGGTGCGTTCGTCCGTGCCGCGACGATGGCATCGGCGAGCCAAGGTCCGACGGTCGTCGCGAACCGAGCCCCGCGGTCGGATCGGAACGAGGCCTCCGATCCGTGGCCGTCGGCCACCACGATCGCGGCGACGCCGCCCCGGACCCGCACGCGGTGCGCGTCCTGGTTGACCCGACCGTCGAGGCGGTGGGATCCACCGAGCGCGGTCGCCGCGATGATCGACCACCGACCGGCGGTGACGACCGCATCGGACTCCGACGGGTGATCGCCCGTCGTGCCCGGCTCGGGTCCCTCGCCGTCCATCGCCACCCCCACCAGCGTCGTGCCCGTGCGGTGCGAGCGCTCCCGCGCCGACGGACTGTACCAGTGGCGATCCGAGAGGCCCGGAGGTCGCGGACCGATGGAAACTAGGGTGGTGCGATGGCGAGGTGGACGCGGCGGTGACCAACCCACGACCGGGCGGCGCGCTCGCCCGGCGGCCGTTGCACCTCTTCCTCGTGTTGGACACCTCGGGGTCCATGGCCGACGACGGCAAGATCCAGGCCCTCAACAACGCGGTGCGCGAGGCGGTCCCGCACCTCCGCGATGTCGCCCGCTCGAACCCTCACGCCGAGCTGCTCGTTCGGGTGGTGACCTTCTCGACCGGCGCCCGGTGGCACGTGCCCGAACCGCAGCCGATCGACGGGTTCGTGTGGCAGGACGTGCAGGCCGCCGGGTACACCGACATCGGGGCCGCGCTCGAGCTTGTCAGCACCCAGCTCACATCACCACCGATGGATCGGCGGGCCTTCCCGCCGGTGATCGTCGTCGTCTCCGATGGCCAGGCGACCGACGACGTCGACGCTGGGCTCGCCCGCCTGCTCGACGAGCCGTGGGGGGCCCGCTCGGTTCGCGCGGCGATCGCGGTCGGTCGCGACGCCGATACCGAGATGCTTCGTTCGGTCGCCACCGACCACGCGGTGCTCGAAGCCAACAACCCCGAGCAGCTGGTGCGCATGATCCGCTTCGCGTCGACGGTCGCCGCCCGGTCTGCGTCCGAGGGCATCGCGCCGTCGACGAGTGACGGGGTGGTCATTCCGGTGCTACCGAGCCAGATCGTCGACGAGATCTGGTAGCAGAGATCACGCCTCGACGGTGGCGCTGACCGGACCGAGCTCGAGGTGCAACCCGTCGACGAGCCCGATCGACCTTCCAGGCGCTACGGAGTTCTGGGTTCCCGAGGGCATGGTCGCCGTCCACGTGACCGACGACAGGTTGCGCAAGCCCCACACATCCGGTCGGCTCGGGCTCCGCGTCATCTGTGCGAAGTCATGGTCGCGGTCGTAGTCCAGGTCGACATGGAAGGAGCGCACGACCGTGTCGTGGTTGAGCATGATCTCCAGGTCGCCCAGCACGAGCCTCGGTGGTCGCCGGACCAGGGTCTGGCAGTTCCAGCAGGCTTCCGGACCGTCGGCGAAGATCTGCGCGGTGCACGTGTCGCAGTAGCAGACGTTCGCCCCGAGTCGCACCAGCACCTTGCGCCACACCGACTCGAGGACTCGGCGGTCGGGATCGTCGAGCCCGTCCGTGAACGCCTCGACGAACCGGTCCTTGACGAAGCTCGGGTAGATGTCCCACAGGGCGAGCGTGGCCGATTGTCCCACGATGTCCAGCGCGTTCGCGTCGTCGTCGGGATCGAACACGAACAGCGGATGCCGGCCGAAGAGGCTGATGCGGGCTTCGTCGTCGAAGCAGTCGTAGCGGTCGGCGAGCCGACCGTCGAGTGGGTGCCCGACCATGAACAGGTAGAACAACATCACCGCCAACGAGTGGAGGTCGGTGCGGCGACTCGGGAGCGCTTCTCCCCGGAGCACCTCGGGAGCCATGAAGTACGGGACACCGAGTACCGACCCGGCGAGCCCGTCGACGCCGACATTGTCGTTGTCGCAGATCAGCACGGCACCGGTCTCGGGGTGCAGGAAGACGTTGCCGAAGTTGATGTCGCGGTAGCAGAGACCGAGTGCGTGGATGCGCAGGAACGAGTCGGCGAGCTCGAACCCGATCCGGGCGGTCTGCACGAGCCCGGCTTCGATCCGCCCCGCAACCAGGTCGTGCGACCCGACGAACCCGTCTGGTCGCAGATCCATGACGTAGCCGAACGAACCCGGGTCGTCTTCGGATTCGACGAGGTCGAGCGGCCACAGGAAACGGTCGTGCGGCCGGCCGCGGTCGATGAGGTCGGCGAGCGATGTCCGGCGCGCGATGTCGGCGCAGTGCTGGTGGTACCACTTCAACGCCCGCGGCTGACCCCGCACGTCGAGGCGGAACACGGCGCCCTCGCCGCCCTCGCCGAGCCACGCGCCAACCCGCACGGTCTCGCCGTGCCGTACGAGACGTACCGTTGCGCCCTCGTCGAGCATCGGGGCGACGGTAGCATTTGCCGCGCGGAGACGAGCTCGATGAGCTCGGAGCGGAGGAGCGAGATGCCCGAGATGCCCAAGCGGCCAGGCGGGACCCAGGCACGACGTCCGATGCATCTCTACTGGGTGCTCGACACGTCCGCGTCGATGGGCCAGAACGGCAAGATCGATGCCCTGAACAACGCCGTTCGAGCGACGTTGCCGGCGTTGCTCGAGGTCGCCCGAGAGAACCCGTTCGCGCAGATCATGGTCCAGGCACTCACCTTCGGGGAGACGACGCGCTGGCACATCGAGGAGCCGACCCCGATCGAGGCGGTGGCCTGGACCGACGTGGGCGTCTTCGGGCGTACCGCGATGGGTCAGGCCCTACGCGAAGTCGCCCGACACCTGAGCGGCGGCGCGTTGACGTCTCGATCGTTCCCTCCGGTCATCGTGCTCGTGTCGGACGGATGCCCCACCGATGACGTCGCCGCCGGGTTGGACGAGCTCCTGTCCACGCCGTGGGGGGCCAAGGCGATCCGAGTGGCCGTGGCGATCGGAGGAGATGCCGACCTCGACGTCCTCTCGGCCTTCACCGGCGATTCCGAGGTGCCCCCGCTGACTGCCGGCAACCCCGACGAGTTGGTGCACTACCTGCGGTTCGTGTCGACCGCCGCAGCGAAGGTGGCGTCGGCGCCGGCCCCGCAGATCTCGCCACCAGCGCCGCCCCCGCCCGTCGCCAGCCACACCACATGGTGAGCGCCGATGCGGGTCGCGGGCGCTACGGTTCCACCGCAGCGGGCGGCCGGCGGGGTGGCCCCGGAAGGCGAGGCGATCATGCGGGGTTCACGACGGCTGACGGTTGGTGCGCTCGTGCCGGTGGTGCTGGTGCTCCTGCTCGCACTCGCGTGCAGCAGTTCGAACGGGGCGGTCGGCACGTACGCCCACCCCGAGGAGGGCACGATCGTGCTGACCTCGGATCACAACGGCACGTGGACCCAGTCGAGCGAACCCTTCTCGTTCACCTGGTCCGAGAACGGCGATGCCATCACCTTCACCCATGAAGGCGAAGACGCCGCAGGGGTGAAGATCGTCGACGGCAACCTCGTCCTCCCGTCCGACATGATCAGCGGCGACGATCCCGTCACCTTCACCCGCCAGTAGTCGGCGGTGACCCCGTGCCCCGGCGGCATCGGACGTGGTTCCGTCGGTCGTAGGACGCCGGGACCGACAGGTGAGCTGGTTCCCACGGGTTGATCGATCCGGGAGGTGGGCGCGGGTCCCGAGGGACCACCGGACCTCGTCGATCTGCATTTTCGACACCGATCGTCATCTCTGGGTCCTCGCCTGCCAGCTCCCGCAGCCGGCCCACGGATCCTACTTCCGGTGGTTCCTCGTCGGGCCCGATGTGGTGGCGAGGGATGAGGGTCAGTCGGTGATGAAGGTGACCCTCGTCGCGCCGATGATGATCCGGTCTCCGGTGCACAGTCGGGTCGAGACGACGGGCTCATCGTTGACGAGCGTCCCGTTGAGCGAACCGAGGTCGCGGATCTGCCAGCCCGCGTCGGTCGTCACCTCGATGACGGCGTGCTCGCGTGAGGCTCGGGCATCGTCGACCGGGATGGTGCACGACGACGATCGACCGATGACTGCGGCGCGGCCGACGAGCGTGACCCGTCGGCCGTCGTCGAGGATCAGCGATGCTGGGGCGACCCCGAGGTGGCGCGATGCCGGGACGGTCGGTTGCGCGTCGGACGGCAGTTCACGCGCTGGACGCCGGCCGGCCATCGGAACCTGACGGAGCACGTCGAGCTCGAGCGAGACGAGGCCGACACCGAGATCGATGCCGAGGCCATCGAGGAGTTGTCGACGGGCTTCGGCGATGGCGGCGAGGGCGTCGGCTTGTCGCCCAGCGCGGTAGAGGGCGGTCGCGAGCGACTCCCAGAGCGGCTCGCGGTACGGGTGGTCGGCGAGGACGACCCGGGCATCGCTCGCCGCCTCGTCGACCTGGCCGAGCTCGATCAGGGCATCCACCCGAGCGGTCACCATGTCCAGCCGCTCCTCGTCCAAACGGTGCGCAGCAGCGTCGAAGAATGTCGATCCGGCGAGATCGGCGAACGCTCGGCCGCGCCACAGGTCGAGTGCGTTGGTCGCTGATGCAATCAGGTCGGCGGCCGACGTTGCCGATCGGACGGCTCGCTGGCCCGAGCGGAACCGAGTCAGGTCGAGGTCGTCGCCGACATCGAGGAGGTACCCGGACCCGGCGGACGGAAGGACCGACGATCCGCTGCGGCGCGGTCGGGTGGGTTCGAGCAGCTTGCGCAGGTTCGCCATATACGTCCGGAGCGTGCCGGAGGCGCCGTCGGTCGCGTCGCCGTCCCACACGATCTCGCTCAGCCGATCGAGGGTGACCGGCCGACCCGCATCGTGGGCGAGCGCAGCGAGGACCGCCCGTTGCTTCGGCCCGCCGGGTGCGACCGGGTACCCGTCGACGCGCACATGGAGCGGACCGAGTACCGCCACGTCCACCGCGCCCATCGCGTGCATGGTACCGGGGTCGGCAACGTCGAACGGGCGGGCCCGGTGGGCCCGCCCGTCGTGGGATCGGTTCGTTCGGGGCATCTGCCGGCGTCAGTCGACGGCCGCAGTCCTGCATCAGCTGGTCAGGTAGACGTCGCAGTCGGAGGGGGACGATGCGCCGAAGCCGATCTGGAAGGCCTCGACCCGCTCGGCCGACGTGCCGTGGTGCGTGGGGCTGTCGAAGTGCGAGTCGCCGACCAGGAAGGCGGTGTTCACCGCTTCCTGCACGTCGCCGGGGTCGAGGACCCCGCGGGATGCGGCGTTCTGGGCCCAGACGCCCGCCCAGCAGTCCGCGTGCTTCTCGATCCGGGCCACCCCGAACTGCGTCGAGGTCAGCCCGACCTCGGTCTGGATGCTGTGGGCGAACTCGTGGGCCAGCATGATCGCCGGCGCCATGTCCCCGCCCGGACCAGTGATCTGTTGACCGTCGGGTCCGACGTAGGTGCCGTTCCACAGGTTCCGCGCCAGGTCCTGGGAGAAGTAGATGGTGTCGTCGGTCGGGCAGTAGAACATCGAGGTGTCGTCGGTCGGCATCGAGCAGCCGGTCTGGAGCACCTCGCCCGGGGCCGGGAGGGCGTAGCGCACCTGCGGCTCGGGCAGCCCGGCGTCGATCAGCGTCGGCGTCCAGTACGAGTCGGCGTCGTGGATGACGAAGCTCATGAACTCCGACATGTCGGCCCAGTCGTTGCCCGAGACCATCGGGTTCGGGTTCTGGCTGTTCCGGTTGACGAGCAGCTTGGCGGGCCCGGTCGTGGCACCGACGGTGGTCTTGTCGGTGGCGGTGCGGGTGCGAGCGCGCACCACGACCGTCTCGGGGGTGGTCGGTCCGTCCCCGGTGGCTGTTGCCGGGGTCGAACCGGCGTCGTCGGCCGCTACCGACGATGGTCCGACCGTGCCGCAGGCGCTCAGCGCGACGGCGAGGGCCGTCGCGACGAGCGTCGCCTGCATCCCTCGGCGAGCTCCGCGCCGACGGGCGACGAAACCCGTCTCGGTTGCGCTTGTGGTGGTGGATGCGTTCCTCGGTGTGTGCATGACTGCCTCCTCGGTTGGTGTGCCGCCAGTGGAACCCGAGTCGATCAAGGACCGATCAAGGTTGGATCAAGGGTCGCCTCGGGTGCGCGAAGCTCGGGTCGAAGCCGCTCGATCGCCGTCGGGCCGGATCCACGGGGGAGCGCTGCGATGACTTCGGTCGACGACACCATCGAGGACGACGACTACGACGAGTTCGGGCTCCTGCACGAGAACGCGGAGGAGTACGGGCTCGCGCTGACGACGCCTCCGGTCGTCGCCCGGCGCACGTTCCGACGCGGATCGGGCGACGAGCTCTCGTACCTGCGGTGGGGCGACGACGAACCCGAGCTCGTCTTCCTCCACGGCGGCGGCCAGAACGCCCACACGTGGGACACGGTGATCCTGGCCCTCGCCCGACCGGCGTTGGCGATCGATCTGCCCGGTCACGGCCGGTCCCACCGACGACCGGACCGCAACTACGGGCCCTGGGAGAACGCCGACGCCGTGGCCGAGCTGCTCGACGGTGTTGCACCTGGCCCACGGACGATCGTGGGGATGTCGCTCGGCGGTGCCACGGTGATCCGACTGGCGGCGATGCGGCCGGATCTCTGTGCCCGTGTGGTCATCATCGACGTCACACCCCAGGTGAACGACTCCGCTCGGTCGATGTCCACCATGGAGCGCGGGTCGGTGGCGCTCATCAGCGGCCCACCGCTCTATGCGTCCTTCGAGGCCATGGCCGAGGCGACGGTGGCGCTCAGCCCGTACCGGGCGCCGTCGGGGGTGCGGCGCGGGGTCCGCCACAACGCCATGCGGCTCCCCACCGGCGAGTGGACCTGGCGGTACGACCTCTTCGGGCCGATGGCCGACGAGGCCGTGGCGGCCTTCGACTTCGTCCCGCTCTGGGACGACGTCTCGGCCATCGAGGCACCGACGTTGTTCGTGCGGGGCGGCCTCTCGCGCTACACGCTCGACGAGGACGAAGCCGAGATGCGGGGTCGCTGCCCGAACCTCGAGGTCGCGGTGGTCGAGGGCGCCGGCCACGCCGTGCAGTCGGACCAACCGGCCGCGCTCGTCGCGCTCATCCAGGACTTCACCGTCGACTGATGGCGGTTCAGCCGTTCGCGGGCGGGTCGGCGGGCAGGTCCGTCTTCCATGGGATGTACACGCCGAGCACGCCGGTGGTGCCCGTGTCGCGGATCATGAAGAACGAGTTGCGTTGCATCGACGGGTTGGTGAGGTCGCGCAGGAAGGCGACGCCCTCGGCGCCGCCCTTGCAGACCGGGTTGTTGGTGGGCGCGATCAGCAACGGCTCAGGGGTGGACGTGGTGAGCAGGGTCACGGGGTCGCTGGTGTCGGGGCTGCGGAAGCTCCAGGCCTGACAACGTGACTCCGCGTCGAGCGTGGAGGTGATCAGCATCAGGTTGCCCGGTGCGAGGTCGACGCCGGTGAAGGTGACCCCGCTGGGGATGCCCTGCACGTTCCCCTCGACGGTGGCGGCGGGCGCCGCCGGGTTCGGTGCCGCGAGCGGCGTGGGGTTGGTGACCGGGTCGCGACCGCTCGCCCAGTCGAGCGAACGGGAGCGGATGGTGGGCACGGTTCGCTTGGCGATCCAGACGGCCTTCGGGGAGGGACCGTCGGTGGTGACCATCGACTCGCTGTTGCAGTTGGTGCCGTTCGACGAGTAGTCGGCGAGGTCGAAGATGCGATGCGGGGACCACGTGGGATCGTCGAGCGCCGGTTCGGGCAGTTCGATCATGCGCCGAGACGTGCACTGGACCGACTGCCAGTTGCCCGACCCCGGGGGCGACTCGACCTTCGACGGGTTCTTGGTGGCGTCGCCGATCCCGGCGATGAGCAACGTCGGCGTGGACGTGCCGCCGATCGTGCGGACCGGGCCGAGGGCGAGGTCCTCCCAGTCGTTGTTCTCCGCCACCCACGGGTTGGTGGCCATGGACTCATCCGCGATGCGGAACTGGCGCACCTCCACCACGTTCTGGTCGGCGTCGAGGCGGAACGCGTAGAGGCTCGCCCGCTCGACGCGCCGGCACCGGTTGCGGCCGGTGGCCGTGGCGGTGTCGGTCGGCGGGCACCAAGAGGGGACGGCATCGGGTGCACCGGACGGCAACGCGGCGAGGCCCTGGCTGGGGTCGGCCTCCTGCTTCCACACATCGCGGATCGACCAGTACCACCCGGCGTGGGTCGGCGAGGCGACCACGCCGGACAGCTCGTTGGCATCGGTGAGCGTGAGCTCCTGGACGATGCGGGCCTGCTCGGGCAGGTACTGGCACGCCGCCACCAGGACGGTGAGCACCGCGAGCGCGGCGACGGTTCGTGCGGCGGTGCCGGTTCGGGTGCGGGTCACCGGTGGGTCCTCTCGACGGCAGCCAGGATCTCCCAGCGTAGGACCCGAGCCGTCCCCACGGGCCAGAAGCCCGAACCCGCCAGGCTGTGGGAGGACTACCCCGCGTTCGCGGCGGCCTCGTTGAGGGCGTCGAGGTGGCTGGTGGCCTCGAGGTACTCGTTGACCCACCGCTCGATCACGGCCGCGCTCTTCTCGACCTTCTCGAACTGGCCGACGACCTGGCCGACCGGGTTGAAGGCGACGTCGATGGTCTGGTCGGGCCAACGGTGGGTGGCCGCCACCGCGACGCCCGAGACCATGTACTGCAGCGGCATGCCGAGGGGCTCGGGGCTCTCCGGGTCCTCCCAGGCGTCGGTCCACTCGTTGCGCAGCATCCGACACGGCTTGCCGGTGAACGACCGCGAGCGCACCGTGTCTCGCGAACCGGCGTCGATGTAGGCCTGCTGCTGCACGGGGGTGTTCTCGGCCTCCTCCACCATCAGCCACTGCGAACCGGACCACGCGCCCTGGCAGCCGAGGGCCAGTGCAGCGGCGATCTGCTGGCCGCTGCCGATGCCGCCGGCGGCGAGCACGGGCCGCGGCGCGACCGCCGCGACGACCTGGGGCCACAGGACGATCGAGCCGACCTCGCCGCAGTGGCCACCGCCCTCGCCGCCCTGGGCGATGATGATGTCGACGTCGGCCTCGGCGTGCTTGAGCGCCTGGTAGGGCGAGCCGCACAGGGCGGCGACCTTGCGACCCTCGGCGTGGATGTGGTCGATCATGTCCTTGGGTGGCGTACCGAGCGCGTTGGCGATCAGCGCCATCTTGGGGTGGCGGAGCGCGATCTCGACCTGGGGGGTGGCGGTGGCCTCGGTCCAGCCGAGCAGCTTGAGGGTGTTGTCGTCCTCGCCATCGGGCAGGGGGACGCCGTGATCGGTCATCAGCTTGCGGGCGAAGTCCAGGTGGCGCTGGGGCACCATGTCCTGGAGCATCGTGGTGAGGTCGTCGGTGGACAGGTCGGCGTCCATGCCCTCGTAGGCGTTGGGGATGACGATGTCGACGCCGTATGGGTGATCGCCGATGTGCTCGTCGATCCAGTTCAGCTCGATCTCGAGCTGCTCGGGCGAGAACCCGACGGCGCCGAGCACCCCGAGGCCGCCCGCCTTGGACACCGCGACGACGACGTCGCGGCAGTGCGTGAAGGCGAAGATCGGGAACTCGATCCCCAGGTCGTCACAGATCGGTGTGCGCATGGCGGTTTCCTTTCACCACAGGTGAGGCATCGGTCGATGCCGGTCGGTGCGTTCGGGTGCGGGGTGCCGTGCCGGCGACGACCCCGCGGAGGGCGTCGATCGCCAGCTCGTCGGTGACCGCCTCCGGGTCGATGCGGCGCATCATCTCGAGGCCGAGAAGCAGCCCGATCACCGCCGGACCGACATCGGCGGAGCCGCCGGTCCAGTCGTGGGCGGCCTCGGCGATCGCCCGCCACGCGCCGCGGTAGCGCCGGGCCAGGTGCTCGCGGGCGTCGGGGTTGCGGGCGGCGTAGGACCACAGCTCGTGCTCGAGCGCGATCCACCGTCCGCCGCCGGTGACCGGCGACGACACGTTGCGCCACAGCACGGCGAGGCGCTCGTCGAGGGTGGTGGCGGTCGTGAGCTCGGCCCCGATGACCGCCGAGACGTCGTCCACCCATCCGTCGAGGAGAGCGAACAACAGGCCGTCCTTGCCGCCGAAGTGGCTGTAGACGGCACCTGATGTGCGATCCGCGACATGGGCGATGGCGTCGATCGACGCCGCTTCCACGCCGCGTTCGGCGAACAGCTCGGCGGCGGCATCGAGGAGCCGTCCCCTGGTGTCGGCTCGTCGCTCCTCCTGGGTGGCCACCCCAGATAATATAGGAGTCCCAACATATATTGGTCAAGCGATGATCTGGCCGACGGGCGCGTGACGGGGACATCCCAGCGGTCGCGATCGAGATCGGACCTCGGCCGTGGTCACGGCACGCGCGGACAGGAGAACCCCTAAGGTTCCTGCGGCGTCGGGGGCTTGTGCGCTCCCCCCACCAGGTCGAGGAGGCCACCAAGATGTCAGATGTCGTTCGGTACGAGGTTCGTGATCGGGTCGCGATCATCACGCTCGATCGCCCCGAGGCGCGCAACGCGGTCAACGGCGACGTCGCCGCCGGCATCGAGGCGGCGATCGACCAACTCGAGGAGAACCCCGAGGTGTGGGTGGGCATCCTCACCGCCAACACGGGCGCGCAGGAGCGCCCGGTGTTCTGCGCCGGCGCCGACCTCAAGGTCATCAACTCCGGCGGCGCGGCGACGCTCGCCACCGCGCGCGGCGGGTTCGGCGGCTTCACGTACCGGGAGCGCACCAAGCCGGTGATCGTCGCCGTCGACGGACTTGCCACGGCGGGCGGATGCGAGATCGTGCTGGCGGCCGACCTCGTCGTCGCATCGCGTCGGTCGGCGTTCGGGCTGGCGGAGGTCAAGCGCAACCTGATCGCCGGCGCCGGCGGCCTGTTCCGTCTGCCCCAGGCCATCGGCCGAGCCGCGGCCATGGAGGCCATCCTCACCGGTGAGCCCATCCCCGCCGAGCGGGCCTACGAGCTCGGGTTGGTGTCGCGGCTCACCGAGCCGGGCGAGACGCTCGACGAGGCGCTCCGCCTCGCCGGCCAGATCTGCGCTGCCGCGCCGTTGGCCGTGTGGGCCAGCCGCAAGGTGGTGCTCGCCGCCGCGTACGACGACGAGGAGTCCCTCAAGCACCTGACCAACACCGAGTTCGCCAAGGTGCTGGCCTCGGAGGACACCAACGAGGGGCTCACGGCGTTCATCGAGAAGCGCACACCCGAGTGGAAGGGTCGCTGAGGCCCGGCGATCCCGTCGGCGGTCAGCGTCGACGGTCGCGGCGCGGCGGCGGGCGCGCCGAGGCCGGGTCGAGCGGCCAGTCGTGCTTGGGGTAGCGGCCGGCCATGTCCTTGCGCACCTCCCGCCACGAACCTGACCAGAGGCCGGGCAGGTCGGACGTCACCTGGATGGGACGTCCCGCGGGCGAGAGCAGGTGCACCACCAGCGCGATGCGCCCTCGGGCCACCGTCGGATGGATGGTCGTGCCGAAGAGCTCTTGGACCCGCACGGCGATCGCTGGGGCATCGCTCGTGTAGTCGACGGGCACGTCGCGACCGCTCGCGATCGCGACCCTGACCGGCATCAGCCCGTCCAGCTCGCGCAGGCGGTGGTGGCCGACGAGGTCGCGCAGGGCGCCGCCCACGTCCACGCGCTCGAGATCGGCCCGCCCGGTCGCGCGGGTGAGCCGGGGCGCGAGCCACTCGTCGACGGTGGCCAGGAGCGCGTCGTCGTCGACGGCCGGCCAGTCGTCCCCGACCGCTCGGCGGGCGAACGTGATCCGGGCCTGGAGCGCCCGGTCGGCGTCGCGCCATCGCAGCACCTGGAGCCGGGTGGCGCGCACGCGATCGAGGAGCGCGGCGATCGTGGCATCGCCGGGGGCCGCTGGACCTTCACGAGATGCCAGGACGAGGGACCCCAGCCGGCGCTCGGCGCGTTGGCGGAGGTCGTCGCGCGACTCGTCCCACCGGACGGTGTGGACCTGTTCGATGTCGTCGCCGGCGACCCGTTCGAGGCTGTCGTCGTCGAGGCCGGCGGCCAGCCGGATGCGCAGATCGTCGCGCCCGGGGAGCGCCGGTCCCCGGCGTGGACCCGCCCCCTGCACGAGCGCGCCGTCGAGATCGGCGACCACGAGGAACCGCTCGCCGATCAGCGCATCACCTGGCGGGAGGGCGGCCGCAGCACCGTTGCGGAGCCGGAACCGACCCTCGCCGCGGGCCTGGGCCAACCGGTCCGGATACGCAAGTGCGAGCACGGGGCCGCAGGCGGCCACGTCGGCGTCGGTCGGATCCGACCGATCGACGCGCATCCGGCGCCGGAGCTCGCTCGTCCGCCGCCGCACCAACTGCACCGCTGCCCGGTCCGCGGCGGGATGGCGACGACCCGGATCGAGCACCACGCGGACACGCTCGGCCACATCGGTCGGGAGCTCCTCGGGTCGCCCTCGGAAGATGTCGCGCTCCTCGACCAGCGCAGCGAGGGCGCAGGCCACGACGACCGCGCCGGGCCGGCCGGCGTCGACGATCATCCGCCCCAGGCGGGGGTGCACCGGGAGCTCGGCCATCGTCGTGCCCGCCGCGGTGATCCGACCGGAGTGGTCGACCGCGCCGAGCTCGACGAGGAGCGTCCGGGCATCGGCGAGGGCCCGGGTCGGGGGCGGATCGAGGAAGCGGAGATCACCGACCTCGGTACCCCACAGGGTGAGCTCGAGGGCGAGGCCGGTGAGGTCGACGTTGTCGATCTCGGCGGGGGTGAACGGTCGACGGTGCGCGTGCTCGGCCTCGGACCACAAGCGGTGGGCGACGCCCGGCGCGGTGCGCCCGGCACGGCCGGACCGCTGGTCGGCCGACGCCCGTGAGATCGGTTCGGTGTGCAGACGGGTGAGCCCGGTTCGGGCGTCGAACCGGGGACTGCGGACCAGTCCGCTGTCCACGACGATCCGCACACCGGCGACCGTCAGGCTGGTCTCGGCGATGTCGGTGGCGAGCACCACGCGTCGTCGGCCGGGTGGCGACGGCGAGAGCGCCGCGTCCTGTTCGGCGAGCGACAGTGCG
>JBBSTY010000039.1:0-27423 GCA_038235385.1 Acidimicrobiales bacterium
AGCGATGCGGCCACGGGTTCCGCCGCTTCGAGCACTACCGGCTCCGCGTACTGCTCCACACCGGCGGCATCGACTGGCCCGCCCGACCCCGACCACGCCGCATCCGGTCGTGCCACGCTCCCCACTCAAACGCGTAGAGCCGCATAGATGGGCTCAGCGAGCGTCTGTTCGACGACGACGAAACGCCCGGGTTGCGCACACCATTCTTCATGTCGGGTGCACCAAGATCGGGCGTGACGACTTCCGTCAGTCGATATGCACGCAGTTCCGTGCGTGCAGCGAGGATGAAGCAATCGCGCCACCATCGGTCGAATTGTCGCAAATGACGCCGCCTCTGCTGCGGCTGTTGTTCGGCGCGTCAGCGCCGCTCGTTCGGAGCGCGGGCGCTGGTCGGGTGAAGGTGATCAGCCGACGACGAGGGGTGGGGTGGCGCCGACGTCGTAGACCAGACGGTCGCCGTCGAGGCGCACCCCATCGGTGGGGGGATGGGGGGTGAGGCGTCCGTCGTGCATGAGGTGGACGACCTCGACGCCGCGCACCAGCACGAGGTGGTCGGCGAGGAGACGCCGGTGGCAGCGCCACCAGACGCTCTCGCTGCACATGACCGCTCGATCGGGGGCGGAGAGGAGCTCGTCCACACCCGCCAGGAACGGGGCCGACTCCATGTGGTCGGCATAGGCCCGGAACGACTCGTTGCGCAGGGCGAGGTGCTTGGAGCCGGGGACCGGCTTGCGGCGACCGCCGAGATCTCGCATCCACGAGTACGCCACTCCCGCATCGGGCAGCCAGCCGGCCATCTGCTCGGATCCGAACTGCGGGTTGTGCCGGCTCCCGGGGAACGAGCGGATGTCGACGACCTCGGCCAGTCCGGCGCTGCGGACCAACTCGGTGAACGAGTCCTGCGGGAGCGTGCCGTGGCCGATGGTGTGGACCTTCATCGCTCTCACCCTTCCCGACCCGGCACCCACGTAGTCGCGATCCCGACTCGTCGAAGCTCCACGGTGCGTCGTCGGGTGTGCCGCGACGGGCCCCACGACACCGGTCACAGCGTCCGGGCTGCCCGAGCTCCGTTCAATCGCCGGGGTGGTGCGCCGTTTCGACGGTGACCACTCGTCCGTCGTCGACGCGCAGCACGAGATCCGGCGCACCCAGCGTCTCGGCGTGGTGCGCGATGTGGATGGTCGTCCGGCCTGCTCGCCACCGGGCGACACCGTCGAGCACGTGGTGCTCGGTGTCGGGATCGAGGTGCGCCGTCGATTCGTCGAGGATCAGGACGGAGGACTCGGCGAGGAGCGCACGGGCGATCATCAGACGCTGTCGTTCGCCGCCGCTGAACCTGGTGCCGTTCTCGCCTGCCCGTTCGTCCAGGCCTGCGGGCAACGACCGGATCAGCTCGCCGAGCGACACGGCCTCGAGGACCGACCAGATCCGGTCGTCGTCGGCGTCGGCGTCGCCGAGCAGCAGGTTGTCGCGCACGGTCGTGTCGAAGAGGTGATCTCGCTGGGCGACCACCGCAACCGCGCTGCGGACCATGGCGGCAGGCAGGGTGCGCACGTCGATGCCGTCGATGCGCACCGTTCCGCGCTGCTGCTCCCAGAACCGGAGGAGGAGCGAGGCGACCGTGGACTTGCCCGTTCCGCTCGGCCCGACGATCGCGACCTGCGCGCCGGCCGGCACGACGAAGCTGGCATCGACCAGCACGTCCGGTCGGTCCCGGGCGTAGGCGAAGCCGACGTGATCGAACTCGATCGACCCTGCGCCGGTGAGCTCGTCGGCTCGGGCCGCCGTCGGGTCGATCACCGTGGGTGTCCGGTCGACGAGGTCCACGAGACGAGCCGCCGCCCCCCGGCTTCGATCGAGGTGCTCGAAGCCCTGGGCCAGCGGCGCGACCGCCTCGAACGTGGCGATGGCGGCGAGCGGGACGACCGCCAGGAGCACGCCGTCGAGACGGCCCTCGGTGACGAGAGGGATCGCCAGTGCGAGCGTGGCGATCACGCCGACTGCGCCGATCGAACCGGCCAGCGCGAGGTTGAGACCGCGAACCGTGGCGAGCCGACGTTCGGCGACGCGTCGGCGCACGGTGAGCTGGTCGAGCCGGGTGGCCAGGAGGTCCTCGCGCCCGTAGGCCACGAGGTCAGCGAGCGCCGAGACCGACTCCACCGTGACCGAGCTCAGTGTTGCCTGCTCGATCGTCAGCACGTCCGCTGCGGCACGTCCGAGGCGACGGGTGACGAGAGGGAGCACCGCGCCGGCGAGCACGACGGATCCCGCCAGCACCACGGCGAGCATCCGATCGAAGGATCCGAGGATCGTGACCCCGACGGCCGTCGCCAGCACCGCAGCGACCGGTGGGGCGAGCACCCGCAGGGGAAGGTCCTGGAGGGTCTCCACATCGTCGACCATCCGGGTGAGGAGGTCGCCCGACCGCTCGTCGACGAGGGCTGCGGGAGCGAGGGGTTCGATGCTGCGGAAGAACCACACCCGCACCCGGGTGAGGATCCGGAAGGTCCCGAGGTGACCGACGTAGCGCTCGAGGTAGCGGCCCACGGCGCGAACGACCGCGAAGAAGCGCACGGCGGTGATGCTCAGGGTGAGGGTCGCCGTGGTGTCGACCAGAGCCGACTGCGAGATCAGGTGGCCCGCCGTGGCGATGAGTCCGATGCCGGCGGCGAAGGTCGTGGCGCTCAACAGCGCGGTCGCGACGACCCACCACCGGAGCGGACCGAAGAGCGCGACGATCCGCCGCACCGCCCGGCGGGGGCCGATGGACGTGTCCGGCGTGATGGTCACGGCTGATCGGCCGGCGGTGAGCCCACCACTCGGCCGCGGTCGAGACGGACGATCCGGTCGCACATCGCCGCCGTGGTGGGACGGTGGGCGATCACGATCGCCGTTCGACCGCTCAGGAGCCGGCCGATCGCCACGAGCAGGTCGGCCTCGGTGCGGTCGTCGAGGTGGGCGGTGAACTCGTCGAGCACCACGACCGGGGCGTCGCGCAGGATGGCACGAGCGACGGCGAGCCGCTGGCGCTGTCCGCCGCTGAGGCGAAGGCCCTGCTCGCCGAGGACGGTGTCGAACCCGTCCGGGAGCTGATCGACGAAATCGGCCGCCAGTGCACGCTCGGCGGCCGCCCGTACGCGTTCGTCCGATGCCGTGGCGTCGCCCAGACGGATGTTGTCGGCGATGGTCCCGGCGATGATGGCGGGATCCTGAGGGACCCACGCGACCGACCGCCGCCAGCGAACCACGTCGTCGGCCTCGAGCGGTCGGCCGTCCACCGTGATCGAGCCCCGGTCGGGTTCGATGAACCGGAGCAGCAGCCGTGCGATCGTGGACTTGCCGGCTCCGCTCGGACCGACCAGTGCCAAGGTCTCACCTGGGGCGATCCGTAGATCCAGCCGATCGAGCGCCGGCACGGTGGAGCCCGGGTAGCGGTAGGTGACGTGGTCGAGCTCGATCGACGGCGCGTCGAGCACGAGCTCTGCGCCACGGCCGCCGTCGTCGGGCGACACGAGACCCGAGCCGGTCCCGATCTCGGGGCCGACGACGGGCGATGCCACCATCGTGGGCAAAGCGGACAGCTCGTCGATGCGGTCGAGGGCCGCGCGCCCGGACTGGCCGGCGTGGTACTCCACGGCGAGCCGGCGGAACGGGACGAAGAACTCGGGGACCAACACCAGGACGGCGAGCGAGGTGCCGAAGGACAGGTCGCCCGCCACGAGCCGGAAGCTCACCTCCACGGCCACCAGAGCGGTCGCGGCCGTGGCTGCCCACTCCATCACCAGCGACGTCTGGAACGCGGTCCGGAGCACCTCCATGGTGGTGTCGCCGAAACGACGGCTCACGTCTTCGATGGTGTCGGCACCCTCCGACGAACGACCGAACGCCTTGAGGGTGGCCAGGCCGCGCACCATGTCGAGGTAGAAGGCGCTGAGCCACCCGAGCTCGTCGAACCGCCTCTGGGTGAGCGCACGGGTGCGTCCACCGATCACCGCGAGGAGCAGCACCAACATCGGCCCGGTGAACGCCAGGACCAGCGTCGTCCAGGGGTCGAGCACGGCGGTGACGGCGAACACCATCATCGGTGCGACCACCACCAGCGCGGCGGCGGGTACGAACCTCGTCGCGTAGTCGTGCAGCGCCTCGACCCCGGCGCCGAGCGTGGAGGCGATCTCGCCGGTGCGCTCGCGTGCGAGCCCGGCTGGGCCGACGGCGAGGAGGTGCGACGCCAGGCCGGCGCGGATCGCGGATCGGAGGATCCCGCTGGCTCGGTCGGCCAGCACCTCGCCGGTCCAGACGAACAGACCACGAACCACCACCAGGGCGACCATCCACGCCAGCCGCGTCGAGGTCTCGGCCAGGTCCTCGCCGCGGAGGAACACGCCGTCGATGACCGTTGCCAGCAGCACCAGCCACGTGATCGTGCACGCAACCGACAGCACGCCCGCCGCGACCGACAGGAGGAGCAGCGCCGCGGCGCGATGGTCGGTGGACAGGAGCCGGATCGGGGGGACCGGACTGGCGGAGCTCAGGACGGTCGGCTCTCAGTAGCTCTCGTCGTCGAGGACGACCTTGCCCCGGAAGAAGTAGTAGACCCCTGCCGTGTAGGCGAGCACGAACGGCATGCCGAGGAGCGCCATCACGCTCATGACGACGAGGGTGGGCTCGGCCGACGACGCGTTCGTCACCGTGAGGTCGTAGGCACTGTTGGTCGACGACGGGAGCATGACGGGGTAGAGCCCGGCCGCCACTGCGCCGAGGAGCAGGCCGATCATCGTTGCCGATGCGATGAAGGCGGTGAGGAAGCGCTCGCGAGCGATCTGGCGCCAGGCGGTGAGCGCCGCGACCAGCGCGAGGAGCGGGATGGCGCCGATCCAGATGCGATCGAGGTAGCGATCCGCGATCGGGTTGTCGAGCAGCAGGGTCCACACGATGACGATCGTCATCAGGACGAAGAAGGCGACCATCAGGCGGGGTACGAGTCGCTCGACGCGGCGGAGCAGGTCGCCCTCGGTCTTGAGCGTGAGGAAGATCCCGCCGTGCAGGGCGAACATCACCACCGAGGTGATGCCGAGCGCGATCGCGTACGGGTTGACGAGATGGAGGAGATCGAGGGTCATGTTGCCCTCCTGGTCGATCGGCACACCCTGGATCACGTTGCCGAGTGCGACGCCCAGCAGCACCGTGATGCCGAGCGACGAGAACGTGAAGAACCAGTCCCAGGTGGCTCGCCAACGACGGCCGGGCCGCTTCGACCGGAACTCGATGGCGACCGTCCGCAGGATGAGCACCAGGAGCACGAGCATCATCGCCAGGTAGAAGCCGCTGAACAGCGACGCGTACACGAGCGGGAACGCGGCGAAGAGCGCCCCGCCGCCGAGGACCAGCCAGACCTCGTTGCCGTCCCACACCGGACCGATGCTGTTGAGCAGGATGCGCTGCTCGCGATCGTCCTTGGCGACGAGCGGTCCGAGGATCCCGACGCCGAGGTCGAACCCGTCGAGGATGGCGTACCCGCCGATGATGACGACGTAGATCACGAACCACAGATGTGCCAGCCACATGTCAGCGACCTCCGCTCATGCTCGAGACCGATGTCGGAAGATCTCACCGAACGAATCGGGGAGCGATTCGGTGTGCTCGTCGTCGGGAACGTCGGGTGGGCCTTCGCGGATCTTGCGGTCGAGCAGGAAGAGGAACAGGCCGAGGACGAGCGCGTAGAGGACGACGAACATCCCGATGGTGAACGCGACCTGGCCACCGGTGACGTTGGGGCTGAAGGCGTCCTCGGTGCGCAGCACCTGCCAGACGATCCACGGCTGGCGACCGAACTCGGCGGTCCACCATCCCGAGAGCGTCGCCAGCTGGGTGAGCACGATCGTGCCGACCAGGGCGCGCAGCATCCAGCGCGACCTCCAGAGGCGCCGCTTCCACACCCACAGCGCGCAGGCGAGTCCGCCGATCGCGATGAAGAGCATCCCGAGGTTGATCATCAGGTGGTACACCTGGAACACCAGCGGGATGTTCGGGTAATCGGAGGCAGGGAACTGGTCGAGCCCCTGCACCTCGGTGTCGGTGCTCTGGCCGACCAGGAGGCTGAGCATGCACGGGATCTGCAGGCCGGCGGTCTCCTGCGCAGCCGGATCGGTTCGGCCCACGATGGTCATCGGCTGGCACTCGCCGCCCTCGTAGACCCCCTCCATCGCCGCGAGCTTCTCGGGTTGACGGTCGGCCACCTCGGTTGCCTGGTTGGCACCGAAGAACGCGACCTGGAGCACGGCGAGGACGGTGAACACGGGCAGCGCGACTCGGATCATCGTCTTGGACAGCTCCACGTAGCGGTCCTTCAGCAGGTAGAACGCCGCCACGCTGAGCACCAGCGAGGTCCCGACGATCCAGGAGGCGACGAGGGTGTGGAAGAAGCGGGGGCCGAACGACGGCGTGAACACGACATCCTGGAAGCTCGTCATGAACGCCTGGTCCCCGTGGCCGACGTCGTTGATCTCGTACCCCTGGGGTGTCTGCATCCACGAGTTGGCCATGACGATCCATGTGGCGCTGAACGTGCCACCGGCAACGACCATCGACGTGGCGAACAACCACAGCCGGTTGCCCAGGCGCTGGCCGCCGAAGAGCATCAGGCCGAGGAACCCGCCCTCGAGCATGAACGCGAAGATGCCCTCGGCAGCCAGCAGGCTGCCGAAGATGTTGCCGACGAAGCGGGAGTAGACCGACCAGTTCGTGCCGAACTGGAACTCCTGGACGATGCCGGTCGCGATGCCCATGGCGAAGATCAGCCCGTAGATCCGTGTCCAGAAGAGCGACAGCTGGCGCCACTTCGGATCCTTGGTGCGAACCGACTTCACGCCGAAGATGACCAGGATCAACCCGAGTCCCAGGGTCATGGGCGGGAAGATGAAGTGGAAGCTGATGGTGAGACCGAACTGGATGCGGTGCAGCAACTCGGTCGTCATGCGTCCTCCGAGCTCGTCCACGGACCGAGCGGAACCCTACCAACGCCCCCGAACGGCTCGGCCGCGCCGATCGCCTCGGGTCCGCCGGGACTCCGGTGCGCCCGGGGGATCAGCCGCGTCGCTGGGCGTCCACAGGCGTGGTTCGCTCCGGCGAGGCGGATCGGTGCAGCCGTGGCGTGACGAACGTCAACCGGCCCGCACTTACTTCTATGGTACGCTAGAAGAAAGAGGCGGGCCGGTGGATCGACCGTCGCGCCGACGACGTGGAGGCCTGCGATGCCTGTTCCGGTGCCCGAGGGCTATGACCTCACCAACCCCGACATCTACGCCGAGCGCGTGCCGCTCGAGGAGTACGCGTGGCTGCGCCGCTCGGCGCCCGTGTTCTGGAACGCGCAGACGGTCGAGGAGTCGAGCTTCGACGACGGCGGCTTGTGGGTGCTGTCCCGACACGCCGACGTCAAGACCGTCTCGTGTGCACGCACCGGCTGGTCCAGCGAGGAGAACACGGCGATCGTGAAGTTCGACGGGGCGACCGTCGGGTACCAGGAGCGCGACATCCAGAAGCAGATGATGATCAACATGGACGAGCCGCGTCACACGCGCGTCCGTGGGGTCGTCTCGAGGGGGGTGTTCACGCCTCGGGGTGTGGCCCGGCTCGAGGAGGCGCTGCGTGAGCGGGCCAACCAGATCGTGCTCCAGGCACGCGATCAGGGTTCGGGAGACTTCGTCACCGACGTCGCGTGCGAGCTGCCGCTGCAGGCGATCGCCGACCTGGTGGGGTTCCCGCAGGAGGATCGCAAGAAGATCTTCGAGTGGTCCAACGAGATGATGGCCTACGACGATCCCGACTACGACGTGGATCCGGCCACGGCGGCTGCGGAGATCCTCGGCTACGCCGCGGAGATGGGCGAGGACCGCAAGGCCAACCCGCGCGACGACATCGTCACCCGGCTGGTGGCGGCCGCCGACGACGAGGTGGTGAGCTCGGAGGAGTTCGCGTTCTTCGTGCTCATCCTCGCCGTGGCGGGCAACGAGACCACACGCAATGCCATCAGCCACGGCATGCAGGCGTTCTTCGACCACCCCGACCAGTGGGAGCGCTACAAGGCGGAACGCCCGGAGACCACGGCGGATGAGATGGTGCGCTTCGGGACCCCGGTGCAGATGTTCCAGCGCACCGCCATGGAGGACGCCGAGATCGGTGGTCAGGCGATCGCCCGGGGGCAGCGGGTGGGGTTGCTGTACGGATCGGCCAACTACGACGAGACGGTGTTCGACGATCCGAACCGGTTCGACATCTTCCGATCTCCGAACCCCCACGTCGGCTTCGGCGGCGGTGGCGTGCACTTCTGCCCGGGTTCGCACCTCGCGAAGCTCGAGATCGATCTCATGTTCAACGCGATCGCCGACCACATCCCCGACATCGCGCCGACCGGCCCGCAACGCCGGCTCCGCTCGGGTTGGCTCAACGGGATCAAGGAGATGCCCGTTGCCTACCGCTGACCGCCACGACCGGTCGCGGTCGGGCCGGGCGCGCGTCGCACCGGCGGTCGATCGATGACCGACGTGATCCACCCGCCGAGGGCCGCGGACGTGGGGACGGGTGAGCGTCTCGTCGAACGGTGGCCGTCGGCCCGGCCCTTCCTCGTCATCGGCGTCGTGTCGATCGTCGCCGGGGGAGCGGTCGCCGCGGTGGCGCGACCAACCGGTTTCGAGCTCGGCTCGTGGATGGCCGCCTACCTGGTGCTCGTCGGCGGCGTCGCGCAGATCGCACTCGGAGCCGGACAGGCATGGATGGCCGACGAGCCCCCGTCGGGCGCGACCGTCTACGCCGAGGTGGCGTGCTGGAACCTGGCGTTGGGCGCCACGATCATCGGGAGCCTCGCCTCGGCCCCGGTCGCCACCGCGGTCGGCGCGGTCGCGACCGTCGTCGCCCGCATCCTGTTCCTCCGAGGCGTCCGACACGCCACCCCACGGGTGCGGTGGCCGTTGCACCTGTATCGAGGCCTGGTCGCCATCGTCCTCGTCAGCGCTCCCATCGGCCTCTTCCTGGCCTGGGCCCGACACCGCTGATCTCTGGGGCTGCTCGTCACGCCGACCTGGGCGGGTTCGGGCCGAGCGGCCGACGCAGGCAGTCACGAGGTCGACGGGGGCCGCACCCGTTCGGGCCCCGTCGGCTCCGACGGTCGGTCCGGTCCGGTCCACGATCCGTCCTGTTATTCTAGTGTGCAGTAGAGAAATGGGTGCGGCTGGCACCTCGGCCCGGCCGCCCGAGGCAACGCCGCCACCGCGCCGAGCATGAGGACGGACGAGCCATGACCAACCACGAAGAGCCGGTCACGACCGAGATCGCGGTCGTCGGGGCCGACTGCACCTGGTGCTTCAACGAGACCCTCGACGCCCTACGAGTCGCTCCCGGGGTGATCGCCGCCCACGGCTCCATCGCCGCGCAGTGCTTCCGGATCGAACACGGCGGCATCGACGACGACGAGCTGCTGTCGCTCGTGCGCGCGCATCTCCACGCGGAGGACATCTCCTCCTCGGAGCACGTGATGGTCGAGGTCGACCCGAAGGTGGTCGAACTGCACTGCACGCACGGCTCGGTCGGCGACACCGCACCCGAGGAGCGCCATGTGTGATCACTGCGGATGTCGGGCGTTCGCCCCGATCGCCGAGCTCACTGCCGATCACGAGCAGATCCTGGCCACGGCGTGGGGCCTCGCCGAGGCGACTCGGGCGGGTCGGCCGTGGGCGGCCGGTCATCTCGACGGTCTGCTCGACCTCCTCGACGGCCACATCGCCAAGGAGGAGGCGGGGCTCTACCCGGAGCTGCTCGAGTTGGAGAGCCTGTCGGAGGCGGATCGCGCCACCCTCGAGGAGGAGCACCGGGCGGTTCGTGCCGCCCTCGCTGCCGGTCGGTTCGATCGCAGCGACTACTACGCACTCGCCGCGCACATCGAGGTCGAGGAGATGGAGCTGTTCTCGGCCGCCCGGTTCACCTTCGACGAGCAGGAGTGGGACGAGATGGAGGTCGTGCACCGTGCCGTCGACGCCGGCGTGGAGCTGCTCGCACCATGAGCACGTCGGGGCCCCACATCGAGGTCCGTCGGGTGTACGAGAGCGATGTGGCGGCCGCTGCCGGTCGTCGGGTCCTCGTCGACCGCCTCTGGCCCCGAGGTGTGTCCAAGCGCGACGCCGACTGGGACGAATGGCTCAAGGATGCAGCGCCGAGCACCGACCTCCGACGCTGGTACGACCATGACGTGGATCGCTTCGCCGAGTTCTCCCGTCGCTACCGGGCGGAGCTCCGCCACGCACCGGCTTCCGCCGCGGTCGACCACCTCCTCGCCGTTGCGGCGCAGGACGGGCTCATCCTCCTGACCGCCACCCGCGACGTCGACCACTCCGGAGCGCGGGTCCTCCACGATGCGCTGACGGGTCGCGCCAAGGCGTCCGGGTGAGCTCGATGCCGTTGCTCGGTGGACGCGCCTCGGCCGTCGCGGTTGCCTCCCCGCGGACGTCGGGCGACGACGACAACAACCACAACTGGTCGCACCACCCGGACCTGTCCCTCGGGTGACCACGGGTTCGACCAGCCGGTGGCGACCGGGAGGATCGTCGGGTGCCCGGGGGGCGGCCGACCGCGTCCGTCTGTCGCACGCCCAGACCCGCACCACCGTGCGCCTCGCGCTCGTCTTCCTCGCCGCGGCGGCGGTCGCGGCGGGTTGGGGCGGCAGTCGGTGGCTGGCGCTGCACCTCCTCCTGGCGGGTGCGGTCGTCCTCGCCATCAGCGGCGTGTCGTTGATGCTCACGGTCACCTGGGCGGCGGCGCCTGCTCCGCCGAACGGGTGGGTGATCGCCCAGCGGAGCTGCGTCGCCGCCGGCGCCGCCGGCATCGCGGTCGGACGAACCGCCGATTGGCCGGTCGCCATCGTCGGCGGCGCCGGGCTGCTCTCGATCGCGGGTCTGGTCCTGCTGGCGGTGTTGCTCGTGGTCACCGTTCGGCGGGGCGTCAACCGACGGTTCGACGTCGCCGTGGCCGCGTACGTCGCCGCACTCGTCGCCGGCATCGGCGGCATGACGATCGGAGCGTCGATGGCCGTCACGGCGCCGACCCCGTCGCTGCGGGCCGCGCACGTCACCACCAACCTGCTCGGTCTCGTGGGGCTCGTCGTCGGCGGGACCCTGCCGTTCTTCGCGGCCACCGTGGTACGGGCGCGCATGAACCCGCTCGTCAGCCCGACCCGCCTGGCGCTCACGCTCTGCTGGCAGATCGTCGTGCTGGCGGTGGCGGTGGCGGCGCTGGCGTCGGACAACGGATCGCTTGCCGCGGTGGGTCTCGGCGGCTACGTCGTCGGCATCGTCGCCGTGCTGGTGTGGATGCCGCGGCCCACCCGGCGCCAGTTGCGATGGGCCGGGCCCCGGCTGGTCGCCCTGTGGGCCGGTGGTGCCTGGTGGGCGGTCGCGGTGGCCGCCACCGCGGTCGACGCCGCCGCCGATCGTGCCGTGTTCGAGGGCCGGTGGCTGAGCGTGCTCGTGATCGCGGGGTACGTCCAGATCCTGTGGGGCTCGCTGGCCTACCTGCTCCCGATGCTGCGCGGCGGTGGGCCCGAGCGGCTCGGCCAGGGGTTCGCCTCGACGAGATCCTGGCCGGCCCTTGTCGCCGTCAACGTCGCCGGTGCGGCCATGGCATGCTCGTGGACATCCGTTGCCGCAGTCGCCATCACCGTGTGGGCGCTCGACAGCGCATGGCGAGCCGTGCGGGTAGGCACCGCCCACGTCGCCCGACCGATCGAGGAGTGACATGACCACGTTCCTGCTGCCGCATCACCCCATCACGTCGTTCGAGGAGTACCTCGCGACCGACACGGGGGGTCTCGGCGTGGCCACTGCCCAGCGGATCGGTCCCGAGGCGACCATCGAGATGATCTCGGCCGCAGGGCTCCGTGGACGCGGCGGCGGTGGGTTCCCGACGGGGCGCAAGTGGGCGGGCATCGCGTCGCAATCGGACTTGCGCCGCTACCTCGTGTGCAACGGCGCCGAAGGCGAACCCGGGACCTTCAAGGATCGGGCGCTGCTCCGAGCCAACCCCTACCAGCTCGTCGAGGGCGTGGTCATCGCCGCGTTCGCGGTCGGTGCGGTCGAGGCGTACATCTGCCTCAAGGCCTCGTTCGGACGCGAGATCGAAGCGGTCACCCGTGCGGTGCAGGAGTTCCAGGCGGGCGGCATCTGCACCGACTGCACGGTCAACATCGTCGCCGGGCCCGACGAGTACCTGTTCGGCGAGGAGAAGGCGATGCTCGAGGTCATCGAGGGCAAGCCGCCGCTCCCGCGCTGGTTCCCGCCCTACGAGCAGGGCCTGTTCGCGTCGTCGCCGCAGGAGGGCTGGGAGGCGGCGCCGCACGGCCTGAACGCCCGCACCGACGAACCCAACCCGACGCTCGTCAACAACGTCGAGACCCTCTCGAACGTGCCCCACATCCTGGCTCGGGGAGCCGATTGGTTCCGATCCATGGGCACCGCGGAGTCGCCCGGAACCATCGTCGCCACCGTCGTCGGCGACGTCGTGGCCCCCGATGTGGGGGAGGTCGAGCTCGGCACGCCGCTTCGGGCCGTGATCGATGCGGTCGGGAGCGGCGTGGCGCCGGGGCGACACGTCAAGGCGGTGTTCTCGGGCGTGGCCAACCCGGTGGTCACCGCAGCCGATCTCGACACGCCGGTCAGCTACGAGGGCTTCGCGGCGATCGGCAGCGGCATGGGTGCGGCCGGCTTCATCATCCACGACGACACCGCCTGCATGGTCGACGCGGCCTACCGCTTCTCGCGCTTCCTCTCGGTCGAGTCGTGCGGTCAGTGCCCCCCGTGCAAGATCGGATCCGGGGAGATCACCGCGCACCTCGAGCGCATCGAGACCGGCGTCGGCGACGACAGCGACATCGCCGGCATCGGCGGTTGGCTCGCGCGCGTCACCGACGGCAGCCGCTGCTACCTCGCCACCGAGGAGCAGCTCGTGGTCACGAGCGTGCTGCGTGCCTTCCCCGAGGAGTTCGCCGACCACCTGGATCTGCACCGGTGCCCGCGGCCGGGCGGTCGCCCCATGCCGAAGCTCATCGATCTGGCCGACGGGGTCGCCACCTACGACGAGTCGTTCTGGCGGAAGCGTCCGGACTGGACCTACGACGACGAGGTCGGAGCAGACCCCGACGCGGAGTGATCCCGGTGCGCTGGGGGTGCCGGCAGGCGGGCTCGGGATCGCACCGACCAGCTGCCGGATCGCGAGCCGCTCGTGGATTTGAGCCCGGTCACCAGGGAACGAGGCTGACCTGCTCACCGATGAGCTGTTGGCTGTGCACCCGGGCCACGTTGTCGGCCAACTGACCGGCCCGATCGGCGGATGGTCCGACCCATCCGAGCTCGATCGTCTCGTGGAAGAGCGAGAGCCAGCGCTCGAAGTGCGCACGGGTGAACGGGACCTTGTCGTTCACCAGGGCGTGGGCGCGGAACGGGTTGCCGACGTAGCCCGGCAGGCCGAGCAGCGCCCGGCACCAGAACGCCGCCAGCTTCGGGAGGTGCTCGGACCAGTCCACCTGGGCGACGTCGTTGAACATCGGTCCGAGGAGCTCGTCCTGGGCGACGTCGGCGTAGAACCGTCGCACCATCTCGGCGATCTCCTCGGGGGTGTCGAGATCGCGGGTCGGCGCTGGCCGCTTCACCTCACGCATGGGGGCTCCTCGTCGTCGTCGTTTAGTTCTAGCTTAGGCTAGAACTAATTGACGGGTCGACCCCGCTGGTCGAGTGGGTCATCGAGACGGCAGCGGCTCCTCGCCGAGCGTGTCGAGGAGATCGATGAGGTGGGACCGGAACCTGCGGAGCTCGTCGCGGTGCAGCACCGAGAGCGACTGGAGCCGCGCATCGCCCGACACGGTGAGCTCGACGAGCTGGCACCGATGGTCGTCCGGATCGGTGTGCACGGTGACGAGCCCGGCTGCCTCGGCGCGTCGGGCGAGCTCGCCCGTGGAGTGCACGCGGAGCGGGAGCTGGTCGGCGCGCTGGGACATGGTGGGCGGCGTCGGTTGCGGCCAGCCACGAACGGCCAGCATCAGCTGGTGCTGGTTGGGGGTGAGGTCCTCGGCGCGCGCCGCTTCCTCGGAGAAGCGCAGGAAGGCGCGGAGCGAATGACGGAACGCCGCGAGACGTCGGTAGTCGCGGTCGGAGAGATCCCGGGGGAGGCGATCGCTCATGCCGGGCCGCCGGCGGGGGATCGCTCACGTTGGGTCTCGATGACCGACGCCTGGCTGGTCAGCAGGAGCGAGATCAGCGCCGCGGTGAGAGCCGTGGGAAGCAGGGCCAGACCCGCCATCTGGGTGACGACGAGGGTGGAACCGAGCGGCGTCTTGGTGACCCCGACGCAGAGCGCCACCGCGAGGGCGACCATGAGGACGGTGACGTTGGTGGACGGGACGAGGAGGTGGATGAGCTCACCGCCGGCGATGCCCATGAAGAAGAGCGGGATGATGAAGCCGCCCTTCCAGCGACCCGCGATGGTGACGACGACGCCGGCCAACTTCGCCACGATGGCCACGACGAGCGCACCGGCCGTGAGTCCGCCGGTGACGACGGTCTCGACCTGCATCTCGCCGTTGGTCAGCGCGAACGGCGACCACCAGAACAACAGGGCGAGCACGACGGCGCCACAGGCCGGCAGCGCGTACGCCGGCACGCGGGCCACCATCCAACGGGTCGCGGCGACGAGCCACGTGAACGCGAGCGCACCGAGCGCTCCCAGGACACCGCAGGCCGCACCCCATGCCAGGTCGCCGCCGGTGAGCTCGCCGATGTCGGGCAGTTGCCACACCGGCTCGAGGCCGAGACCGGTGAGCATGAAGTAGATCGCATAGCCGACCAGGGCGCCGGCGAGTGCGGGGACGAGCGCCTCGTAGTACTGCATGCCGCGCTTGTGGAGGATCTCCAGCGCGAACAGTGCGGCGCCGAGCGGCGCGCCGAACAGGACGCTGAACCCCGCCGCCATGCCGGTGATCGTGAGGACCCGCATGTCGGCGGCACCGAGCGAGTAGCGGTCGGCCACCCAGGATCCGAACGACCCGCTCGTCTGCACCAACGGGGCCTCGGGACCCATGGCGCCACCAGCGGCGATGCACAGCAGCGAGGTCGGGATGAGCGAGCGCACCTGGCGCACGTCCTCGGCGCCGCCGAGGACGTGGATGTTGTCGACGAGCAGTTCGACGTTGCCGCTGTCGCCGAGCACCCGCGAGAGCACGCCCACCGCGATCCCGACCGCCAGGAGGATCGCCCCCTGAGCCAGTGGGAGGTGGTTGTCGGGCCCGATCCACGTCGTCATCTGGCGCAGAGCCGTGAGGTAGGCCGCGCCGATCAGGCCACCACCCAACCCCACCACGGCGAGCGGGATCATCAGACCCGAGTCGACGTGCGCGAACGCGAACCGCCTCCCGAGCCGCCATCCGTGCCACTCCCGGGTGTTGCGATCGGTGCGATTCCTCTCCGTCTCCACAGAATAGATCGTACTACGATCTATTGGCATCCACGCCAACCGGGACGACCGATGACGTCGGAAGCAGATGCGACCTCACAGCCCGCCGGAGCGAGCGCCTAGGGTGGACTCATCGAGCGGACGGCCGAACGGTGACCCCATGAACGGTGCCCCCAAGAAGCGTGCGAACCTCGACGGCCGAGCCGCAGCCTGGGGCGCCGCCTCCGTGCTGGTGGTGCTGGTGGCCGTGTACCTCGGCAGCGGTGGTCTGCGTTGGTTCGACGCCGCGCTCGCGGGCTACCTCGTTGGCGTGCTCCTGGCCGTGTTCGCCACGGTGTACCGCTACCTCGTGTGGATCCAACGCCCTCCGACGGCGCGGCTGAACCAGCGCGGGTGGGAGTCGTTCCGCGCGTCGGGTCGGCGGGGTCGCAACGCGGTGGGCCTGGTCGGGCTGGTCGGCACGAACCTGTTGGCCCAGGGGTTCATCCGCCGCCGTTCCACGACCCGGTGGGCCGCCCACCAAGCGGTGTTCTGGGGATGCATCCTGGCGGCGTTGGTCACCTTCCCCCTCACCTTCGGGTGGATCCACTTCGAGTCGGTCGGACAGGACGGGAGCCAGTACCAGGCCTACCTTTTCGGGGTCGGGAGCGGTTCGTTCGACTCCACCAGCGTGCTGGGCTTCACGATCTTCCACCTCCTCGACATCGCGGCGTTCCTCGTCATCGCCGGCGTGGTCGTGTTCCTCTACCGGCGGCTCCGCGACCCCGGCGCCCTGGCCGTCGAACGATCCGGGGACTTCCTGGCCCTCGCCGGGCTGTTCGCCGTGTCGGTCACCGGCCTGTTCCTCACCGCGTCGAGCCTGTGGCTCGAGGGGCGGTACTACGACTTCCTCAACAACCTCCACGCGCTCACGGTCATCCTCGGCCTGCTCTACATCCCGTTCGGCAAGCTCTTCCACATCTTCCAGCGACCGGCGAACCTCGGCGTGCACTTCTACCGGGAGGCCGGTGCCAGCGGCGCCCAACAGGCCTGTCGTCGCTGCGGCACCGACTTCGCGTCCGCGCTCCAGGTCACCGATCTCAAGGAGATCCTCCCAGCCGTCGGGTTCGACTACGACGACGGCGCCGGAGGAAGTTGGCAGGACACCTGTCCGGCGTGCCGGCGCCAACAGGTGACCCTCGCCCAGACCGCACGTGTTGGAGGATTCGGCTGATGGCACAGTTCCCGGTCACCGAGGAGGAGCTCATCGCCCGCTACGGGCCGCACCTCAACGAGACGCCGCCCGGGGGGTGGAACGCGGGCATCGAGTTCGATCGCGAGGTCGAGACCCATTGCTGCTTCTGCGGGCAGCAGTGCGGGATCAAGCTCAAGGTCAAGGGCGAGGAGGTCGTCGGGTTCGAGCCCTGGTACGACTTCCCGTTCAACGAGGGCAAGCTGTGCCCCAAGGGCGTCAAGCGGTACCTGCAGGGGAGCCACCCCGATCGGCTCCTCGATCCCCTCGAGCGCGATCCGTCGGCGTCGGGCGGGTTCAGCCCGGTCAGCTGGGACCACGCCATGGATCGGATCGTGAGCGAGATCCGGCGCATCCAGGACGCCTACGGCAACGATGCCTTCGCCATGTTGTCGGGCGTCTCGCTCACCAACGAGAAGTCCTACCTGATGGGCAAGTTCGCCCGTCTCGCCCTCCAGACCGCCAACCTCGACTACAACGGCCGCCTCTGCATGGTGTCGGCCGGAGCGGGGAACAAGAAGGCCCTCGGCATCGACCGGGCCTCCAACCCCTGGAGCGACATCCCGCTCGCCGACGTAGTGTTCGTCGCCGGCGCCAACGTCGCCGAGTGCGCGCCGATCACCACCAGCTACATCTGGCGGGCACGCGATCGCGGCGCCAAGCTCATCGTCGCCGACCCGCGGGTCACGCCGCTGGCCCGGACCGCCGACGTCTTCCTCGGTCTGCGTCCCGGCACCGACTCGGCGCTCATGGGCACCATCCTGCACGTGCTCGTGGCCAACGACTGGCTCGACCACGACTTCATCAACGCGCACACCGTCGACTTCGATGCGTCGGCGGCCGCCGTCGCGACCTACACGCCCGAGTGGGGAGCCGAGGTGTGTGGCGTCCCTGCGGATCGGATCGTCGAGGCCGCCCGCCTGTGGGGAACCTCGGCCACCGGGATGCTGCTGCACGCTCGCGGCATCGAGCACCACACCAAGGGGGTCGAGAACGTCCTGTCGTGCATCAACCTGGGCCTCGCCACCGGCAAGTTCGGCAAGCCCGGCTGCGGGGTCACCACGATCACCGGCCAGGGCAACGGCCAGGGTGGTCGCGAGCAGGGCCACAAGTGCGACCAGCTCCCGGGCAACCGCGACATCACCAACCCCGAGCACCGGGCCTACATCGCGTCGGTGTGGGGCTGCGAGGAGGACGAGATCCCGGGCAAGGGCCTCACCGCCGAGGAGATCATCGAGGCCATCCACGCAGGAGAGATCAAGGGGCTGCTGTCGATCTGCTTCAACCCGGCGGTGTCGCTCCCCGACACGCGCTTCACCGCGGAGGCGCTCGACAAGCTCGAGTTCTACGCGGTCATCGACTTCTTCCTGTCCGAATCGGCCCACCATGCCGACATCGTGCTCGCCGGTTCGCTGCACGAGGAGGACGAGGGCACCTCGACATCGGTCGAGGGTCGGGCCATCAAGATCAACGCCGCCGTGGCGCCGCCGGGCAACGCGCGCCGCGACAGCGAGATCGTCCTCGACCTCGCCCATCGGCTCGGGCGAGGTCAGTACTTCGAGTTCGCCGACAACGAGGCCATCTTCGACGAGATGCGCGTGGCCTCCCACGGCGGCACGGCCGACTACTACGGCATGACCTGGGACCGCATCGAAGCCGAGCACGGCATCTTCTGGCCGTGCCCCGAGCCCGGGCATCCGGGGACCCCCCGCCTGTACGAGGGCGGGAACTTCGCCTTCCCCGACGGCAGGGCCCGCTTCCACCCCATCGCGTTCCGACCGCCGGCCGAGGTCGTCGACGACGAGTACCCGGTGTGGCTCACCACCGGGCGCGTCATCTCCCAGTACCTGTCGGGCACCCAGACCCGCCGCATCGGACCGCTCGTCGAGCAGTATCCCGAACCGCTCTGCGAGATGCACCCGCGGCTGGCCGAACAGCTCGGTGTGGTCTCGGGCGACCTCGTCGAGGTGTCGTCGCGGCGGGGCACCATGACCGCTCCCGCCCGGGTCGTGGCAACCATCCGGCCCGACACCGTGTTCATCCCCTACCACTGGCCCGGCCGCAAGGCCGCCAACCAGCTCACCAACCGTGCCCTCGATCCGATCTCGAAGATCCCCGAGTACAAGGTGTGCGCGGTGCGGGTGACCAAGGCCGACGGCCACGTCGAGATCCGTGACCGACGCGTGACCGCCCTTCACGAAGGAGAGGCAGCGACATGAACCCACTCGTCGCCGACAAGATGTTCGTCATCGACCAGAGCCGGTGCATCGGCTGCGAAGCGTGCGTGCAGGCGTGCGAGGAGTGCGGAACCCACCGTGGCCGCTCGCTGATCCACCTCGAGTACCTCGATCGGGACACCTCCACCCAGACGGCACCGATGGTGTGCATGCACTGCGAGGACCCGACCTGTGCGGAGGTCTGCCCCGCCGACGCCATCAAGCAGAACGAGGACGGCGTGGTGCAGTCTGCGCTCAAGCCCCGGTGCATCGGGTGCTCGAACTGCGTGATCGCGTGTCCCTTCGGCGTGCCAAAGTACTTCGCGCTGCAGGACCAGATGATGAAGTGCGACATGTGCTACGACCGCAGCTCCGTCGGTCTCAAGCCGATGTGCGCCTCGGTGTGTCCCAGCGAGGCGCTCTGGTTCGGCACCCCCGCCGAGTTCGACGCGACCCGCACCGGCGATCTGCTCTTCGAGTTCCGCTTCGGGAACCAGGTGGTGCCGACCAAGGTCGCCACCGTTGTCCACGACGCGTCCGCCGGCCCGATCGACGTGCTCGGCACCCGCTCACAGGCGTGGCAGGACGACCCGTTCGGTCTCGAGGAGGCCCCGTCGTGAGCGGGCCCGACGACGCCGCAGGTGAGGTGCACGCGGAGCCTCGGTGGCGTGAGGAGTTCCCGCTCACCAGCCAGGGCGAGGAGCTGGTCGCACGGCGTGACTTCGCCCGCAACCTGCTCGCGGCATCGGGGGTCCTCGCGGTGGGGACCACGGGCGCTGCTGCCTGGGCCACGTTGCAACGGGCCAACACGGGAGAGCCGCAACCCATCGTCGGCCTGTCGGAGATCGCCGCGGGCAGCGAGCACCTGTTCCGCTACCCGACGAGCAACGACCCGGCCATCCTGGTCCGCCTGCCGGACGGCGACCTGCGTGCGTTCACCCAGAAGTGCACCCATCTCGGGTGCGTCGTCTTCTACGAGCCCGATCAGGACCGGCTCTTCTGCCCGTGCCACCACGGCGAGTTCGATCCGTCGACCGGTGCGCCCACCGGAGGACCTCCGGACCGACCGCTCGCCCGGATCGATCTCGAGGTCCGCGACGGAACGATCTGGGCCAGCGGGATCGCGCGGTGAGGCCGCCCGTCCGGGCCGACGCGAAGCGCAACGGCGGGCTGCTCGTCTACTTCCTGGTGCTCGTCAGCTTGCAGATTTTCCTCCTCGTCGTCGCGGTCGAGGGCGTCCTCGCCCACGATCCCGGTCCCGCACGCGCCGCGGCGGTCCTGTCCGTCGTCGTGTTCGCCTCGGCGCTGGTCCTGCGCTGGTTCCTTCGCGATGACTGATTCGGGCGACACATCCGATCGACCGAGCGTGGAACCACCCAGAACCGCGCCCCCGAGACCGCCTCGGTCCGGTCCCATCGGCGGCGACATCTCGGCGATCGTCGAAGGCATCGGCCAGCGGTTCCGAGTGCCCGCGCTCACCGCACGGCACTCGTCGACCGCCGTGATGGGCCTGTTCGCGTTCGTGAACGGGGTGATCTCGATCGCCATCATGGCGGGCGCCGCCGTGGTCACGGGCCAGCCGTTCATCGTCCCATCGCTCGGCCCGACCGCCTTCCTGCTCTTCTACACGCCCACCCTGCCGGCAGCCTCGCCACGCAACACCATCTGCGGCCACGCCATCGGCGCCGCTGCCGGGTACCTGTCGCTCGTCATCTTCGGACTCACCGCCGCCGCGCCGGCACTGGCCAGCGAGGTCACGTGGAGCCGCGTCGGGGCGGCGGCTCTCTCGCTCGGGCTCACCAGCGGGCTCATGGTCTGGTTCCGCGTCCCGCATCCACCAGCCGGCGCCACCACGCTCATCGTGTCCCTCGGCATCCTCCGCACACCCGGCCAGCTCGCGGTCTTGATGCTTGCGGTGGTCCTGCTCGTGATCCAGGGGTACGTCATCAACCACGTCGCGGGCATCGACTACCCGCGCTGGGCGCCCCGGCCCGCGTCGTGATGGACCTGGTGGGGACCATCCGGTCGGTGGCGCGGTTCCAACGGCCGACGCGGGATCGTGTCGGCCGGCGCCTGAGCCGGGCGGGCTCGTGGGAGGACCTGCGCGGTCTGGCCAGGCGGCGCCTCCCGCGCGGCTGCTTCGACTACATCGACGGCGGAGCCGAGGACGAGCGCACGCTGCGCGCGAACGTCGATGCCTTCGCCGATGTCGTCTTCGCTCCGCGCGTCCTCCAGGGCCTGAGGGAGGTGTCGCCGGTGGCGTCGATCCTCGGTTCGCCGGCGGCCTATCCGTTGGTCCTCGCCCCGACGGGCTTCACGCGCATCGCTGATCCCGCAGGGGAGCTGGCCGTCGCCCGGGCCGCGCAGCGAGCCGGGTTGCCCTACACCCTCTCGACGTTGAGCACGCGGTCGATCGAGGAGGTTCGGGCGGTGAGCGACGGACGGCTGTGGTTCCAGGTGTACGCCTGGCGGGATCGCGGCCTGGTCCGCGAGATGGTCGATCGAGCCGCTGCAGCGCGCTACGAGGCCCTCGTCCTCACGGTCGACACGGCGGTCTTCGGGCGGCGCGAGCGAGATGTCCGCCGGGGCTTCTCGCTCCCGCCGATGCTCGGCCCGTCGACGGTGGTGGACGGCCTGCTGCACCCATCCTGGACAGCGGGACTGCTGCGCAACGACCCGATCCGGTTCGCCAACGTCATCGGCCGCGAGGTCGGGGACGGCGCGACGCCGGTCACGCTCGCCGACTACATCAACCACCAGTTCGATCCGTCGTTGTCGTGGACCGACATCGACTGGTTGCGTTCGATCTGGGACGGCCCGATCGTGGTCAAGGGGATCCAACGGGTCGCCGATGCCATCCGGGCGGCCGACGCCGGTGTCGATGCGATCGCCCTCTCCAACCACGGTGGCCGTCAGCTCGACGGGTCGCCGGCGACGTTCACCCTCGTGGGTCCGGTCGCCGACGCGGTCGGCGGGCGCACCGAGATCATCTGCGACGGCGGCATCCGGCGGGGGAGCGACATCGTCAAGGCCGTCGCCGCCGGGGCGACGTCGTGCATGGCCGGTCGCGCCTACCTCTACGCACTGGGCGCGGCCGGCGAGCGCGGGGTCGACACGCTGCTCGGGTGGTGGCGCGACGACATCGTCCGTACCCTGCACCTGATCGGCGCGGGGTCGATCGACGACCTGGACCCGTCCTACCTCGGGGCGCCCACGGGCCACGCGACCCTGATCGGGGTGCGCCAGCCGTAGGCACGTCCGTGGGGGGCGCCCCGGGTTGGGTCGCCCGGTACCGTCGATCAGCCCTCGGTGCGTTCGAGCATCACCACGGGGAGCTCCCGGCGGACGTGCTCGAAGTACCCGCGCCACTGCCTGTTGTACTCGCGACCTCGTCCGACGATGGCGGCGCGCTCGTCGCCGGTGAGGACGCGGGCCCGCACGGCGAGTCGTCTCCCGGACCAACGTACGGTTGCGTCGGGTCGAGCCTGGAGGTTGAGCCACCACGCCGGAGGCCGCTCCTGTCCGTAGTTCGACGCGAGCACAACGAAGTTCTCGCCGTCGGGCAGGTAGAGCAGGGGCACCGCTCGAGTCGCACCGGATCGGCGCCCGACCGTCTCCAGGACGAGCGCGTACTGGTTCCTGCCCAACCGCCGGGGTCGCCCGTTCGTGCGGAGCAGCACGTAGCCGTGCACCGTCGCGAACCTCTGGTAGGCGACGCGACGGAACGTGGCGGCCGACCCGGTGAGCGCACGCAGCGACCCCTCGCTCATGTCGGACCGACCGTTCCCAGCGATCGCGAGCACGTTCCGGGAACATCGTGATCACGCATAGCCCATCTCCCGGGCAGCTCGGCTGAGATCGTCGCGATGGTCGGGATGGGCGACCGCCAGGAGCGCCCGGACCCGGTCACGGATCCCCTTGCCCCGCAACTCGGCGACCCCGAACTCCGTGCACACCTTGTCGACGGTGTTCTTCATCGTCGTGACGGCCGCTCCGGGTTCGAGCGCAGGAACGATGCGCGAGATGGCCCCGTCCCGAGCGGTCGAGGGCAGCACGACGAAGCCCTGGCCACCGGTCGAGTACATGGCACCACGAGCGAAGTCCGCCTGCCCGCCCGACCCGGACCAGTACCTGCCGCCGACGGTCTCGGACGCGCACTGTCCGAGGAAGTCGACGGCGATGCTGCTGTTGATCGACACCATGCGTGGCTCCTGAGCGATGACGCGCGGGTCGTTCACCCAGTCGACGGGCAGGAACTCCACGGCGTGGTTCTCGTCGATGAAGTCGTAGAGCGCCCGCGTGCCCAACGCGAACGTGGCCACCAGCTTGGAGGGTCGCCGGACCTTGTGGACGCCGGTGATCACACCAGTCTCGACCAGGTCGATCACCGGATCGGACAGCACCTCGGTGTGGATGCCGAGATCGCGGTGGTTGCGCAGATGGGCGAGCACGGCCGTCGATGCGGCACCGATGCCCGCCTGCACGGTGGCCCCGTCGGGGATCCGCTCGGCGACCAGCTGCCCGATGCGGTCGAAGGTGGCGTTCATCGTCGGCGGCGGCACCTCGATCAACGGGTAGTGGGCCTCGGTCCATCCGACGACCTGGCTGATGTGGATCTGGTTCCGGCCCGAGGTGGTGGGCATCGCCTCGTTCACCTCGACGAAGAACGGGATGTGGCCGATGAAGGGGGCCACGTAGTCGGCGTTGGTCCCCATGGTGAAGTAGCCGTGGCGATCCGGTGGCGAGACCGCGGTGACGCCGAGGAGGGGGCCGTCGAGCTCGCGGAGCAGGAGCGGGACCTCGGAGAAGTGGCACGGGACCAGATCGATGGTGCCGGCATGGAAGTGGGGTCGGGTGACCGCCGAGAGGAAGTACGAGACGTGGCGGAGGCGATCGCCGTGCTCCCCGGCCAGGTACGGGTGATCGTGCAGCGCGTGCATCTGATGGACCCGCACCCTGTCGAGCTGTGGGCCCGCATCGTCGAGCGCATCGATGATCGAGCGTGGTTCGCCGTTGGCCAGGGGCACGATCACGTTCGTTCCCGCTCGCACGTGGTCGAGCACGTCGTGGGCGTCAGCCTGGCCGGCACGGGCGAAGGTGGTTGGCATCGAGCCCGATCATGGCACCGATGCGTGGCGCGGGCGGCGGAGCTGGTCGAGCGGCCGACGGCGGCGTGCGCCGGCCCTCACAGCCCGGGGACGTCGCTCGTCGCTCGATCAGGCGAAGCAGGCGTCGATGAACTCGTCGAAGGCGGCGGGGTCGGAGGTGATGTGCAGGTGGCCGTCGTCATTGCGCTGCACGTCGAGGGAGGGGCAGAAGAAGCCGCCTTCGGGGGTGAAGAAGTGCGGGGAGCCGACGACGCCCCGGGCGACTCCCTGAGCGTGTTCGTCGTGGACGGGCGACGTCTCGGTCAGGTCGACGTGGAGGTCGTTGTCGCGGGCGATGCGGACGAGCACGTCGTCATCGCCGATGTCGACGCCGTCCTCGAAGAGCAGCTCCCGCAGTGCGAGGCTCATCCGCTCGCCCACCTCGATGCTGGCGCGGTACGCCGCTGCGGCGAGCGTGAGCGCGTGGAGCGAGCTCCGGGGGAACGAGCGCTGGTCGAAGCCCACGAACAGCGTGGGTGCGACCTGCCGGCGGATCTCCGCGACCTCGTCGGCGATGAACCCGGCATCGAGCGGCGTGCCGTTGACGACCTCGAGGGGCCACGACTTCATGTGGAGCAGGACATCGGGTCGGCCGATCTCGTCCCGGCGCTCGACGAAGCGGCGGAGACCGACGTGGGTGAAGGGGCAGGCGACGTCGGCGAAGACCTCGATCACGGTCATGGCGTGGAGCTCCTGTCGTGCGGGGCGGTCGGGGAGACGTCCGGCACCGATCGCCGGGTCCGCCAGCATGCCACCGTCGTCGCCCGCGCCGATCCGTGCCACGTCGGGACTTCGGTCCCTGCCGCACCCGGGGAACTCCCCGTAGGGTCGAACCCACGGCCGACGAAGGGATGTCGATGGAACGACTGAGCGCGCTCGATGCGGAGTTCCTCCACCTCGAGGATGGCGTCTCCCACATGCACATCGCCGGCATCTCGGTGTTCGACGGCTCGGCGCCGACCGAGGACGAGGTGCGCGCGCTCCTGGCGTCGAAGCTGCACCTGATACCGCGCTACCGCCAGCGACTTCGATCGGTCCCTCTGGAGCTCGGACGTCCGGTGTGGGTCGATGACCCGCACTTCGATCTCGGATACCACGTTCGGTCGACCGCGCTGGTCGAGCCGGCCGATGACGCCGCGCTGTGTCGGGTGATGGGCCGGTTGATGTCCCAGGAGCTCGATCGGGGACGTCCGCTGTGGGAGTGCTGGATCGTGCACAACCTCCCGGGGGACCAGTGGGCGCTGATCGCCAAGGTCCACCACTGCATGGTCGACGGCATCGCCGGTGTCGGGTTGCTCGAAGCGTTGCTGGCGATCGACCCTGCGGAGCCGCTCGGGTCGCCGGAGCCGTGGACCCCCCAGCCGGAGCCGTCGGCCCCCGAGCTCGTCCTCGACGCCTGGGGTGGACTGGCGGGCGATCTCGCCGATCGGTTCCGCTCGCTCCCCGGACGGGCGCTGCACCCCACCGAGGCGATCCGATCGTTCGCGTCGACCGGACAGGGCCTGCTGCGCATCGCCGAACGGCTGGTGTCGGCGCCCGCGTCACCCATCGAGGGGACCATCGGCCCGCACCGGGCGTGGGCGCACTCGTCGGCCACCATCGACGACGTGCGCCGCGTCCGCACCTCGTTGGGCGGCACGCTGAACGACGTGGTCCTGGCGGCGGTCACCAGGGGATACCGGGAGCTCCTCCTGGCTCGTGGCGACGATCCGGCCACCGCGCACGTCCGCACTCTCGTGCCTGTCTCGGTCCGCACCGAGGCGGCGGCCGATCGCGCCGAGAACCAGGTATCGGCCATCATCTACGACCTGCCGGTCGAGATCGCCGATCCGATCGAGCGGCTCGGCTCGGTCCGTGCGCACATGACCGAGCTGAAGGCATCGCACATGCCCGAGGCCGGTGAGGCCGTGACGGCCTTCGCCGACCTCGTGCCGCCGATGCTCGTCGGCAACGTCAGCCGCGCCTACGTGCGGTACATCAGATCACGCTCCCAACGGGCCCTCGACACGGTGACGACGAACGTGCCCGGTCCGCAGCTCGCGCTGTACTGCCTGGGGCGCCGGATGACCGCGCACCTGCCGTTCGTCCCGATCAGCCATGGCGTGCGGATCGGTACGGCGATCCTCTCCTACGACGGGTGTCTCTTCTTCGGCGTCACCGGGGATGCGGACACCGCCCCTGATGTGGCCGTGATCGCCGAGGCCATCGAGGCCGGGATCGCCGAGCTGGTTCGGCTCGCCGCTTCGTAGACGACCCATCCGAGCGGAGTACGTTGCACCCATGGGTGTCGCCGAACGCAGGACCGTGCTGACGACGGGCGCGAACTCGGGCATCGGTCTCGCGACGGTGATCGAGGCGGCGAGGCGCGGGCACCGGTCGATCGCGACGGTGCGCACCGACGCCAAGGCCGAGGTGGTGCACACCGCGGCGGATGACGCCGGTGTCGAGGTCGTGACCGAGATCCTCGACGTGACCGACGCGGCGACTGGCGCCCGGATCGTCGACGAGCACCGGCCCGACGCGCTCGTCAACAACGCCGGCTTCTCGATCACCGGCGCGATCGAGGACGTCACCGACGACGAGGCGCGGTACGCGTTCGAGACCATGGTGCTGGCCCCCATGCGGCTCGCTCGGATGGCGGTCCCGGCGATGCGGGCGCGTTCGTGGGGACGAGTCGTCAACGTGTCGTCGATCTACGGACGGACGAGCACACCGCTCACGGGGTGGTACCAGGGGTGCAAGCAGGCACTCGAGGGACTCTCCGATGCCTTGCGCATGGAGGTCGCCCGCGACGGGATCAAGGTGGTGCTCATCGAGCCCGGCGGGTTCCGCACGGGCATCTGGGACGAGACCGAGCGCGAAGTGGCCAAGCGTGCCGGATCGCGGTTCGATCCCAGCTACGACCGCACCCTTTCGACCACCAGGCTCTGGCAACCGTTGATGGGTGAGCCCGAGCACTGCGCCCGGGTGATCCTCGATGTGGTCGACGGCAACCCGCGGGCCCGGTACCTCGTCGGCATCGACGCCCAGGCCCTCGGCCTCATCGAGAACCTGGCGCCCACCTCGATCCGAGACCGCGTCACCCGACTCGTCCTCGGCCTGTGAGAGGTCGCCGGGTTCGCTCGGCGGGCACGAGGGGCACGGGTCGTCGATGACCTCGACCAGCGGTGAGCGCGACGGCCACGCGGGTCCCGGGTCCTCCGCCGCCGTCAAGGAGCCGGGTACGTCCACGACCCAGCACGGCGCCGCGTGGTGGCGATAGACAGGGACGTGAGACCTCGGTCGGGCCGGGTCCCCGCTCGTCCATCCCGTCCCTGCCTGCCGATCCCGCCCACAGGAGTGCCGA
>JBBSTY010000040.1:0-27245 GCA_038235385.1 Acidimicrobiales bacterium
CGAGGGACGCGACGTCGCCCGGCAGGGCGACGAGCCGACTCGGGTGACGGATCGCCCCGATGCTCTCGTTCGCCACCCGGTGCGTCGCACCCACCGTGCGCCGGAAGGTGTGCGCGAACGTGTCGGCAGCGGTCTCGAAGATGTTGGTGTGCGGCGGCGGCGGCTCGGGGACGATCACCACCTCCTCCACGTCCTCGGCGTCACGCACGACGTCGATGAACTGCTCCGACATGCGGATGCCGCCCTCGCCGTCGGTGATGGTGTGGTGCATCTTCTGCACCAGTGCGGCGCGCCCGCCCTCGACGCCGTCGACCACCACGAACTCCCAGAGCGGGCGGGTTCGGTCGAAGGGGTCCTGCACGATCTGGGAGGCGAGGTCGCGGAGCTGACGTTCGGTGCCGGGCCCGGGGAGCGCGAGGTGGCGGAGGTGGAAGGCGATGTCGAAGTCGGGGTCGTCGTGCCACTCGGGTGGGGCGAAGCGACCGAGTGCAGGTACGACGCGCTGGTGGAGGCGTGGGATGCGCTGGACCATCCGCAGCAACCGGCGGCGCAGCCGATCGGTGTCGGGTGGTTGGTCGAGCAGGGTGAGGCTGCCGAAGGTCGAGCTGAGGAACGGGTCCTTCTCGACGTTCCACATCATGGCCTCGACGTCGGACATCCGCGGATCGCTGCGCACGTCGCGCTCACGGACGGCGCGAGGCGCGCCCTCGGCGTCCGATGCCGGTTCCTCCACGCCCGAAGCCATGGTTCGAGCGTAGGCCGGATCCTCGGACGTGTCGTCAGCGGTCGGCGACGGGGATCACCGAGGGATGCTGGTGTGCTTGAACTCGTTGAGGTCGGGCCACCCGGCGAGCAGATCCACGATGCGTTCGATGGCCGCCTGCGACTCGGCGGCGCTGGTGGGGCCGTTCATGAGGCGGACGAAGGCAGCGTGTCCATCGGAGATGAAGGTGGGGACACCCCACACGTCGTGCTCGGACGCCGCTGCCTCGTGCTCCTTGCGTACCGTTGCGAGGGGCTCACCGGACTCGATGGCCGCGAAGACCGCATCAGCATCGACCTGGGAGGCCTCGAGGGCCGATCGGATCATCGCCGGGTCGCGGAGGTCCTGCCCGTCCTCGTGGCGCGCCCGGAAGAGCGCTCGGTGCGTGGCGAGGAACCGGTCGGGGTCCTGGTCGCGGACCACCACGCCGGCCCGGAGCGCCAGGAGCCCGGAGTCGTCGCCGGGACGGTCCCAGATCGGCATCTCGCCGTCGTCGACGTGCACCTGACCCAGCGAGAACGCGACGAACGAGATGTCCCAGTCCGCGCCGCCGAGCAACGCCTCCACGAGGTGGTCGTGGACCTTGTAGGCGAAGGGGCAGCGGTAGTCCCAGGTGACCGAGAACGCGGGTGTCGACATGGTCGGTGCAACGGCGACGGTCCTGGCGGCATTCCCGTCAGCGTCGACGGGCGGCGCGCGCTCGGATGCGGCGCGTGCCGATCGGTCCCTTGTCGAGCGGCCACGCCCGTTTGGCGACGGTGCCGATGACGAGACCGACGGCGAGCCCGCCGACGATGTCGGAGGCGTGGTGGATGCGCACGTACACACGGCTCGACGCGACCAACGCCGCCAGCGCCCACCAGAGCGGTTTCGCCCGGCTGTGCTCGGAGAGGAGCACGGCGGCGACCGCCGCAGAGCTCGAGTGGCCGGACGGGAAGCTGGTGGTGAGCGGAACGCGCAGCTTGTACGGGCGATCGACCTCGACGACAGGCCGCTCGCGCTTGAACAGCGACTTGATGATGCCGTTGACGAGGACCGACTCGAGGGGGAGCACGGTTCCGATGCGCACGGCGTTGGCCAGGTGGCGGTCCGACACCGCGCCGCGGGTCGCACCGATCAACAGCCAGATGAGCCCGAAGTCGCCGAGCTCGGTGATCGCGTAGAAGATGCGGTCGGCGGGCTCGGTGCCCCGGAGCGTGTCGAAGGCGCGGTCGACCGCCTGATCGAAGCGGTCGACCAGGCTGCTGGCGTGGGGAGGTTCGACGTCGTGGGCGCCGATGCGCCTGACGATCGGGATCTCCTCGACGGCCGGGTGATCTCGGCCGAGCTCGCTCAGCCGGGCATGGATCGCCTCGCCGATGAACTCCTGACCGGGGGTCGGGTCGGCGTCGAGCTCGCTCGGGAGGGCGGGAGGGTCCGCGGGGTCGTTCACGCCGCGCATGCTAGGTGAGCAGTGCGGCGCGGATGCGAGCAGCGATGCGCGCGGGATCCTCGAGCGGCCCGAAGTGGCCGAGGTCGGGGTGGTGGTCGAGCTGGCCACGGGGGAGGGCCTCGACGATCGGCCGGGCGAAGCTCGAGGGCGACATCGGTGTCTCGGCGCCGAACCCGACCGTGACCGGACAGGCCACCTCCCCGAGGTGCGCGAAGGCGTCGTGGCGCGCACCCATCTCGTACACCCGGGCCTCGACCTCGGGCCGGCACAGCAGCGTCACCGTCCCGTCATCGAGTTGGCGGAACCCGCCGTCGACGTAGGCGCGGAGGGCGGCGGGGTCGAGCGCGTCGAACGGCGGCTTGCTCGCGAAGTTCGCATAGGCCGCGTCGAACGAGTCGAAGGTGGCCCGCCGGCGCCGCGCCCCGGCAGCGAGCGGGTTCGCGAGCGCCGGCGGGGAGCCGTCGACCTGGGCGGTGGCTGCCGCCACGTACTCCGGAGGGAACACGACCGGCTCGTAGAGGTACAGCGCCTCGAAGGTTCCGGGCCGACGTTGCTCGGCGAGGAGGAGGGACGCGCCGCCCTTCGAGTGACCGGCGGCGATGAGGGGCCCGCCGCCGAGGTCGTCGACCACGGCCAGGATGTCGTCGGCGAACCCCGACCACGAGTAGGTGAGGTCGTCGGGCACGATGCTGGCGCCGTGGCCGCGCAGATCGGGGGCGATGCACCGTCGATCCGGGAGGTGTCGGGCGCACGGTCCCCACACCCGCCCGTGGAAGCCGGTGGCATGGGCGAGCAGGAGCGGCGGGCCGTCGCCGCCCAGATCGTGGACGACGACCGACACGCCGTCGGTGGAGCCGACGGTGACCGGTTCGCGGGTCCGGATCGCAAGCGGAGGAGGGGTGGCGGTCAGTGGGCGTTGGTGGGCTGGGCCGGATCGCACAGGTCAATCCTGGCAGCTGGGGCCATCGACCCCACGGTCCAGTGGTCGAGCCGCTCGCATCGAACCGCCTCGCGGATGCAGCCGAGCGTCGTCTCGTCGATCATCGTCGGACCCTCGGTGAGGACATCGTGGAGCAGGTCGAGCGCCACGATCGTCACCGGCGCTCGGCGCCGGATGTCGGAGTCCGACACCAGCAGCGAGTCGAGGAACGGCACCCACGAGAGGTGGTCGCACAGTGCGGCTCGGGTCGAGCGAACCAGCAGATCCAGGCGAGCGGCGGTGGTGGTGACCGCATCCGGCGACCCGATCGACAGCAGGACGAACGCGCCCGAGGGGCCGACCACGAACCGTGCGCTCGCGTTCGAGGCGACGACGTGCAACGGCGGCAACGCCATGAGCACGCGATCCATGCGCGGCGGCATGAGGTCGTCGGTCGGGTTCACAGTTGCGTTATCGGTCGATGCACCCATAGGCCTTTAGGCCCACCTTAGGTCATTCGGCCTATGGCTGCGCTCAGGAGTCGTGGTGACACCCGGCGTCGTGTCTCGCGTCCGTCGGTAGGCTCCGCCGGAGGGCCTGCTGAGCGACTTCCCGACCGAGAGGCTTCCCCGACCATGCGCATCGCGGGATCATGAGCGCCGAGCCGTCCGACGACCGCATCGCCCTGCTCGCCGCGAACCGAGCGTTCTACGCCGCCTTCGAGGCGCGTGACCTCGATCAGATGTCGGATGTGTGGGAGCACGCCGATCGGGTTTCGTGCAGCCATCCCGGTTGGGGTGTGCTCCGGGGGTGGGGCCGGGTCGCCGCCAGTTGGATGGCGCTGTTCCAGGGGCCTCAACAGCTCCAGTTCATCCTCACCGACGAGCGGGCCGAGGTCGAGGGCGACGTGGGGTGGGTCACCGTCGACGAGAACCTGCTCGGCGACGATGGCTCCTCGACCGTCTCCTCGGTCAACCTGTTCGTGCGGGGGGTCGGCGGTCGATGGCTCCTCGTCGCCCACCACGGGTCCGCGGTCGCTCCCCGGCGCTGACGAGCCGGCGGACTCGACATCGGTCAGACGAAGGCGCTGAGCCCGGTGATCGCCTGGCCGAGCACGAGCTGGTGGATCTCGTTGGTTCCCTCGTAGGTGAACACCGATTCCAGGTTGTTCATGTGGCGGATCACGGGGTACTCGAGGGTGATGCCGTTGGCGCCGAGGACCGACCGGGCCTCCCGCGCCACCCAGAGCGCCTCACGCACGTTGTCCATCTTGCCGAAGCTGACCTGGGCCGATGACAGGGTGCCCTGGTCCTTCATGCGGCCGAGGTGCAGGGCCACGAGGTACGCCTTGTTGATGCGCACCATCATCTCGACCAGCTTGCGCTGGGTGAGCTGGAACGAGCCGATCGGCTTGCCGAACTGCTCGCGGTCCTTTGCATAGGCGAGGGCGGCCTCGTAGCAGGCTCGACCAGCACCCGTGGCGCCCCACAGGATCCCGAAGCGGGCCTCGTTGAGGCACGACAGCGGGCCTCGCATGGTGGACACCTCGGGGAGGCGAGCCGAATCGGGCAGGCGGACGTCGGTGAGGACGAGCTCGCTGGTGATCGAGGCTCGGAGCGAGATCTTCTTGTGGATGTCGTTGGCGACGAAACCCGGTGCGTCGGTTGGGACGATGAACCCGTGGATCGGACCGGTGTTGCCGTCGGCGTCGCCGTCCCGGCACCACACGATGGCGACATCGGCGACGCCGCCGTTGGTGATCCACATCTTGGTGCCGTTGAGGATCCAGTCGTCGCCATCGCGTCGGGCCCGCGTGCGCATGCTCGACGGATCGCTGCCCGAGTCGGGTTCGGTGAGCCCGAAGCAGCCGATGACCTCGCCTGCCGCCATGCGCGGAAGCCACTCCTGCTTCTGCTCCTCGGATCCGAACCTCCAGATCGGGAACATGGCGAGCGAGCCCTGGACCGACACGAAGCTCCGGGCGCCGCTGTCGCCCGCCTCGAGCTCGAGGCAGGCCAGTCCGTAGGCGACGGCGCTGGTGCCCGCGCAGCCGTACCCCTCGAGGTGCATGCCGAGCAGGCCCAACGAGCCCATCTCCCCGGCCAGCTCCTTGGGGAAGGTGCCCACCTCGAACCACTCGGCGACGTCGGGGAGGATGCGATCTCCGACGAACTGGCGCACGGTGTCGCGCAGCAGCAGCTCCTCGGCGGTCAGGAGGGCATCGACCCCGATGAAGTCGTGTGGGTCACCGGTGCCGAAGGCCTGGCTGGGGGTGTCCGTGCTCATGGTGAACCTCGTGTGGTGGGTGGTCGGCAGCGGGATCGATCGATCCACCAGGATCCCCGGTGTCGGTGCGATCCCCAAATCAGACGGGTGCGACGGTCCCGTCCGATGGGGTCGGGGCGGCCGGGCAGTTGGAGGGTGCGGTGCGATCGGCGAACCGGTCGGCGATCCACTGGGTGATCTCGTCGTCGGCGTCGAGCAGCACCATGGTGTGGTTGGAGCCCTGGTACTCGCTGAGCTGCACGGTGACGCCCAGCGCGCACTGGCGTTCGAAGATCCCGACGCTCTGCGACGTGGGCACGATCGGGTCCTCGATGCCGTGGAGGATCAGGATCGGCACCGGTGTGCGCACCCGACCGGGGCTGTTGGCCTCGAGGATGATCCGCACGTCGGGGTCCTGGCTCGGGTCGGCCCGGAACAGGTCGGCCGACTCGAAGTCGTCTCGGTACGCGGCCGCGATGTCGTTGGTGCACCCCGTCTGGATCACGCCGGACCGGGCCATGGCCTCGTCGCTCAGGAACTGGGCGGGGTCGAGGTCGGGGTTGTCCTCGGCCAGGCCGAACAGGAACATGGGGACGAGCCCCCGCTGTGGGGAGTCGATGTAGGGGCTCAGGTCGGTGAGATCGCCCACGGGAGCGAGCGCGATCGCGCCCCGGAGATCGAGCTCGGGGGCGTAGGTCGGGGCGATCTCGGCGGTGAACACCGCGGCGTGTCCACCCTGGGACAGCCCGTAGGCCACCCACTCGTCGCGGACCGGGACAATCGAGAGCCGGTGGGCGGCTCGAACCAAATCGATGGTGCTGCGGCCTTCGGGGATCCCCGAGATGTACGGGTGCGTCTGGCCGGTCGGCCCCAGACCGGTGTAGTCGGGTGCAGCGACGACGTGGTCCGGTTCGGCCCGGCTCAACGGCACGCGCGATGCGTCGCGACTCGGTGCGCACATCGAGATCATGCCGTCGGTGCCGTGGAGCGAGGCGACGATCGGCCAGCCTCCCTCGGGCGCCTCGGTCCGAGGACCGAAGATCAGCCCGGTGGCGGCGATGTCGGCACCGTCCTTGCTGCGCGAGTGGTACATGACGCGATACGTGTCGACGTCGTCGCGCTCGGACTCCTCGACGGGGTCGACCCGGATGAGGTCACCCGGCCGACCGCTGGGCAGGGGATCGGGCGGCGCGTAGAAGTCACCGTCACCCGACCAGATGGGTGCCCCCGACCCCTCGAGCCCGCGTTGGGGGGTCGCCGCAGAATCGGCCTGCGAGGAGGTGCAGGCGACAGCACCGAGACCGACGCCGAGCACGACCGCGATGGCGGTCAGCAGCCCACGTGCGCGCGCACACCCCGAGCGGGCGGCCCTCGACGGGTGAGTGGACAGGGATCGGGGTCGGTGGGACATCGCGGCCGTCACAGGTGCGGACACGTTAGTGGTCCGGTCGATCGGATCGTCGGAGCCCCCGCCCGGCCTGGCGCGCGGCGTCGGGTGCGCGGTCCGTGGCAAGCTCGGACGATGATCGCAGCCTTCTCCATCACCCCCCTCGGCGCCGGCGACTCGGTCAGCGAGTACGTCGCCGACGCCGTCCGCCTGGTCCGTGCGAGCGGTCTCCCGAACGAGACCAACGCCATGTTCACCAACGTCGAGGGCGACTGGGACGAGGTGATGTCGCTCATCGGTTCCTGCGTCGACAGGGTCGGTGAGGGCGCGCCCCGCGTCAGCGTCGTCATCAAGATCGATCACCGGCCGGGTCACGACGGTGCCCTCACGAGCAAGGTCGAAGCGGTGGAGCGCCACCTGACCGACGGCTGAGGCGATCGGGGACGCCCCGCGTCGCGCACGGAACCTGGTGTGCCCGTACGCTGCCGCCATGACCGTCACCGACTCCGCGCCGACCGCCCCGAGCGTCCGCGCCCGGCTCGGCTTCGCCGCGTTCATGGCCGGAGCAGGGATCACCCACTTCGTCGCCCCCGACTTCTACGCCCGCGTGGTTCCGAGGTGGATCGGCCACGAGAAGCAGGTGGTGGCCTGGAGCGGTGTCGCCGAGATCCTCTGCGGGACCCTGGTCGCGATCCCGCGCACCCGCCGAATCGGCGCCTGGATGAGCCTCGTGCCCCTCATCGTGGTGTACCCCGCCAACATCGACATGGCGCTTCGGGCGGGCAGGCCCCACGACGCCGAGTCATGGACGGCCTGGATCCGCCTCCCGCTCCAGGTCCCGCTGTGGTGGTGGGCCCGGCGCGTCGCTCGCTGATCGACCCGTGCGACTGACGATGGTCAGCTGTTGGCCTGGAAGGCCTCGAGCAGCAGCTTGAGCTCGTCGCTGTTCGTGGCGGGCACCGTGTAGCCCTCCTCGTCGCGGATCTGGGTCCAGTTGTCACGGACGTCCTCGACGGTGAGGTCCTTCTTGAAGAACCCGGGCGTGCGTCCGATGAAGAAGCGCGACACCTGGCCGCCGGCGACCGAGTAGACCTCGCCGGTCACGTCGCACTCGTCCGAGACGAGGTAGGCGACGACCGGCGAGATGGCCTCGGGCATCATGGCGTCGCCGAGCGCGCCGAAGAGGTCCTCGGTCATGCGGGTCTTGGCGACCGGCGCGATGGCGTTGACCTTGATGTTGTGCTTGGCGCCCTCGATGGCGAGCACGCGGGTGAGCCCGACCAGGCCCATCTTGGCGGCGCCGTAGTTGGCCTGCCCGAAGTTGCCGAGGACGCCCGAGTTCGACGACGTGTTGACCACACGGCCGTAGTTCTTCTCGCGCATGATCTTCCAAGCCGGCTGGGTGACGTAGAAGGCACCGCGGAGGTGCACGTCGAGGACCGGGTTGATGAGGTCGGGCGTGAGGTTGTGGAACGACTTGTCGCGCAGGATGCCGGCGTTGTTGATGACGATGTCGACCGTGCCGAACGCGTCCACGGCTGCCTGGACGATGGCTTCGCCGCCCTCGGGGGTGGCGACGCTGTCGCCGTTGGCCACGGCCTCGCCGCCGAGCGCCTCGATCTCCTTGACGACCTGCTGGGCCGGGCCGGCGTCGCCGCCGTCACCCGAGACCGAGCCACCGAGGTCGTTGACCAGGATGCGGGCGCCGCGCGACGCGAGCTCGAGCGCGTGGCTGCGGCCGAGCCCGCCGCCGGCTCCGGTGATGATCGCGACCTTGCCGTCGTAGCCGATGTCAGCCATGCCCTGTGTCCCCTGTGTCGTGGTTCGTGATGTTCGCGGCCCCGTCCCCGGGTTCGCGCGATGGATTCCCGGAGCGTAGCGAGCACCTCACGAACGGGTCGAAAGCGGGGCGTCGGCGGCCGCGACGGCGTGTTCGGCGGCCTCGACCGCCGAGTGGAGCGCGACCTCGGCCAGCAGCCCGGGGGCCGCCACCTCGTCGCCGGCCAGCCACACGTGATCGCGCTGGGCGACGGCGGGGCGGTCGCGCCACGTCGTGCCCGGGAGGTCGACCGCCCCGGTGCTGTCGGTGAGGATCGACCGCCGCCGCCAGACCTCGCGAGCGCGCCAGTCCCGGCAGGTCGCGTCGAGCAACCGTTCGCACGATGCGACGGCAGCGTCGAGGTCGTCGTCGACCCCGACCTGCACCTGGATGAGGTTGTGACCGGGCGGTGCCAGAGACCGGTCGGGCGCGCTGAACCTCTCCAGCCAACCGCCGCGATCGAGGTCGCTGACCGCGAACGGATCGCGTCGCCGGCCGGACCGTAGGCCGACGTCGAGCAGGCCCACCCGCGTCGAGGTCCTCGCCGCTCGCCGCAGGTTCGGATCGGCGAGCAGCGTCGATGCGCCTCGAACCCGGGCTGTGCTTGATGCACGGGTGGCGTCGGCTCTACTTCGTGGGCATGGCCGTCTCCGACGCGGGCGACGGCGTCCACGTCCGCCACGCCCACCTCGAAGGGGTGCCGCGACACGGCGCCCGGCTGCTGCGGCCCTTGCTTCGCCGCCACGTCGCCCGAGATGTCGCGGGCATCGATCGCAAGCGCGCGGGCCGTCCCGAGGTGGGCTAGTGCCGCGTGAGTGAACCTTGGGAGGGGTGTGGCGGGTCGCGAAGCTGCCGCCACAACCACGCGAACCGTGTCGTTTGCTGATGCGGCACTAGCTGGGCTGACTGCCGGCGGCCACGGCGTCGCGCAGCTCGCGCTTGAGGATCTTGCCGCTGGCGTTGCGGGGAAGCTGCTCGGTGCTGAACGAGATGTGTGACGGGACCTTGAACCGGGCGAGGTGGAGCGCGAGGAAGTCCTGGAGCTCCTCTGCGGTGAGCTCGCTCCCGGCGCGCAGGACGACCGCTGCCGCGAGCTCCTCGCCGAGCCGCTGGTGGGGAATCCCGAACACGGCCGCCTCGTACACGGCGGGGTGCTCGTAGATGACCGCTTCGACCTCGGCGGAGTAGATGTTCTCGCCGGCCCGGATGACCATGTCCTTGGCGCGGTCCTCCACGTAGATGAAGCCCTCGTCGTCGAGCCGACCGAGATCGCCGGTGCGCAACCACCCGTCCTGGAAGGTCTCGGCGGTGGCGTCGGGTCTGCCCCAGTAGCCCCTGATCAGGTTCGGGCCGCGGAACTGGATCTCACCGATCTCGCCCGTGGCGACAGGGTCGCCGTCGGGGTCGGCGACGCGGACCTCCATCGTGGGGACCGTCCGGCCCGAGCTCGTGGGCTTGCGCACGTAGTCGTCGCCGAGGTTCTGGGGGCCGTAGGCGTTGGTCTCGGTCATCCCGTAGCCGATCGAGGGTCGACCCTTGGAGAACGACGAGTCGATGCGGCGAACCAGCTCCGGCGGCGCCGGCGCACCGCCCCCGCCGACGCTGACGAGGCTCGATGTGTCTCGGGTGGCGAAGTCGGGTGACTCCAGAAGGTCCCACGACATCGTCGGCACGCCGACGAAGGTGGTGATGCGCTCGCGCTCGATGAGCTCGAGGGCACGCTCGGGGTCCCACTTGTACATGATGACGAGCTTCGTGCCCGACGCGAAGCAGCTGAGCATCACCGGGATGCACCCCGTGACGTGGAAGAGCGGAACGATGAGGATGAACGCCGTGGGGTGCTCCGATCGCGGTCGATCGGGCCCGGCCATCACGGCGTTGACCGCCGCCCGGCAGGCGTAGGACTTCAGCGCGCTGAGCACCGCCCGATGGGTCGACACCGCCCCCTTCGGGTTCCCGGTGGTGCCCGAGGTGTAGAGGATGGTGGCGTCGTCGTCCGGATGGATGTCGACGTGGGGAAGTTCGGCGCCGAGCTCGAGGTGGTCCTCGATCCGGTCGGCGCCGTCGGGGAGCGCCCGGGTCGACCGGACGACCAGGAGACGGAGCTCCGTCGACGACAGGAGCGGTGCGGCACGTTCGGCTCGTTCCTGGTCGGCGACGAGGACGGTGGACCCCGAGTCGTCGATCCCGTAGGCGAGCTCCTCCTCGGTCCACCACGCGTTCAGCGAGACGGCGATGGCGCCGATCGACGTGATGGCCGCGAACGCGACGATCCACTCGGGGTAGTTGCGCATGCAGAGGGCGACCCGGTCGCCCTTCCCGACGCCGTAGCGCTCGACCAGGAGCGCGCCGAGCGCATCGACGTGGGTCATGACCTCGCCGAAGCTCCACCGCTCGTCCTCGTACACCAGGAACGTGTCGTCGCCTCGTGCCCGGGCGGTGTCGAACATCGCCCGGAGCGACGGTGCGAGCTCGGCGAACACCTTGACGGGCCGGCCGGCGACCTGGTCATCGATGATCTCGTAGCGGCCGCCGGCCTGGGTGACGGTGGCGACGGCTTCCTCGAAGGACACGGGCATCGAGTGGTTCCCCCTGGGTTCGAAACGGTGTTCGGCACCTGATGGTAACGGTGGCGTCACCGGTGCCGGACCGGCAGGTCGGTCCGGGGAGGGGGAGCGCGACTACGATCCGCGAACCCATGGACGACCAGGTGCCCTTCAACGATCTGCACCGCTACGCCGTCGTCGTCGCCGATCGGCTCGGAGCCATCGCCGGGCGGGTCATCCGCAGCGGTTGGTACCTCCTCGGTCCCGAGACGGAGGCGTTCGAAGCCGAGCTGGCTGCGTTCACCGACGTGGCGGGAGCGGTGACGGTGGCCAACGGCACCGATGCGCTCGAGATCGCGCTGCGGGCCGTCGGCGTGGACCACGGTGACGAGGTGGTGCTCGCGGCGAACGCCGGGGGCTACGCCACCACCGCCTGTCTCGCCATCGGCGCCGTACCCGTCTACGCCGACGTCGATCCCGTGACGCTGCTGCTCGATCCGGCCGCCGCCTCGGCACTCGTGAGCCCGACGACGCGAGCCGTGGTCGTCACCCATCTGTACGGCAACGTCGCCGACGTCGCCGTCCTCCGCGCCGCGGTCGGCGACGAGATCGCGATCGTCGAGGACGTCGCGCAGGCCCACGGTGCATCGCTCGGAGGACGGATCGCAGGGTCGATGGGCGATGTCGCCACCTACAGCTTCTATCCCACCAAGAACCTCGGCGCGCTCGGCGACGGTGGTGCGGTCATGTCCGATCGCGCCGACGTGCTGACTCGCGCGCGTGCACTTCGCCAGTACGGCTGGGAGTCCCGGTACGTCGCCACCGTGCCGGGCGGTCGGAACTCGCGGCTCGACGAGATCCAGGCGGCCTTCCTGCGCGACCTGCTGCCCGAGGTGATCGCCCGCAACGCCCGGCGGGGAGCGATCCGCCAGGGGTACCTCGACGCCTTCGGCGATCGCGTCGAGTTCGTCCGAGCGGCACCCGCAACCGTGGCCGCGACCCACCTCTGCGTGGTTCGTTCGCCCGAACGCGATCGGCTGATCGAGGTGCTCACCGACCACGGCGTGGCCACTGCCGTGCACTTCCCCGTCCCCGATCACACCCAGCCTGCCCTTGCCGGCCGACCTCATCGGTGCGGACCCCTCGAGAACACCGTCGCGGCGTGCGACCAGGTTCTGAGCCTGCCCTGCTTCCCGGAGCTGACCGACCGTGAGATCGCTCGGGTCGTGGAGGTCGTGGGTGCCGCCACAGGGCGACCGTCGTGAGCGACGGGAGCGGGACGACGCGCATCCTCTCGGTGGTGGTGCCCGTCTACAAGAACGAGGGTTCGCTCCCCGATCTCCTCGACCGGTTCGCCTCGCTCGAGTTCCCCGACGGCATCGACTGCCACGTGGTGTTCGTGATCGACGGGAGCCCGGACCGCTCCGAGGAGCTGCTCCGACTCCGGCTGCCCGGATGGCCGTTGCCGGCGTCGCTCGTGGTGCTCTCGCGCAACTTCGGCTCCTTCGCGGCGATCCGAGCCGGTCTCGAGGTGGCCGACGGCGACTACTGCGCCGTCGTCGCCGCGGATCTGCAGGAGCCCCCCGAGCTGCTCGTCGACTTCGTGAACGAGCTCGAACGAGGTGAGGTCGACCTCGTGCTCGGCGAGCGCGCCGGGCGCGACGATCCACTGTCCTCGCGTGCCACGTCGGGTCTGTTCTGGAAGCTCTACCGTCGCTTCGTCCAGCCGGACATGCCCGCAGGTGGCGTCGACGTGTTCGCCTGCAACGCGACGGTCCGCGAGGCCATCATCGGCCTTCGCGAGTCCAACTCCTCGCTGGTCGGGCTGCTGATCTGGTTGGGTTTCCGCCGCACGACGGTCACGTACCACCGTCAGGAGCGCACCGAGGGAACCAGCGGGTGGACCGTCGCCAAGAAGGTCCGCTACATGTCCGACAGCATCTTCTCGTTCACCGACCTCCCGATCCGGCTCCTCCTCGGGGTCGGCGTCTTCGGCTGCGTCTCGGTGGTGGTCCTGGCGGTCGTCGTGCTGCTCGCCTGGGCCGTCAGCGAGGTCGAGGTTCCTGGCTACACACCGCTGATCCTGTCGATCCTGTTCATCGGCTTCCTGGTCACCTTCAGCCTCGGGATCGTCGGCTCCTACGTGTGGCGGACCTACGACAACACCAAGAGGCGTCCGCTCACCATCCGACAGTCCCTCGACCGCTTCCCGGCAGGTTCGTCATGACCGCATCGATCCACGTCCACCCCCAGGGCATCAACGAATCCACCTCGGTGGGTGCCGGCACGAGGATCTGGGCCTTCGCCCACGTGCTCCCCGATGCGGTCATCGGCGCCGACTGCAACATCTGCGACGGCGTCTTCGTCGAGAACGACGTCGTCATCGGCGACCGGGTCACCGTCAAGGGCGGCGTGCAGCTCTGGGACGGACTGCGCGTGGGCGACGACGTCTTCATCGGACCGAACGCCACCTTCGCCAACGACCTGTTCCCGCGCAGCAAGGACCACTCGGTTCCCTTCCTGCGCACCGAGATCCACGACGGGGCGTCGATCGGTGCCAACGCCACCATCCTCCCGGGTCTGGTGATCGGACGGCGGGCGATGGTCGGCGCGGGGACGGTGGTCACCGCGTCGGTTCCGGCGAACGCCAAGGTGGTGGGGAACCCCGGACGCATCATCGGATACGTCGATGACGTGCGCATCGAGGAGGCCGAGGTCGAGCCGGCCGATCCTCCCCTCGGCGGCAGCGTGGCCGGCGTCGACCTCCACGCGCTCCCGACGGGCGTGCGCGTGGTCGAGGTCCCGAACCACACCGACCTGCGCGGCTCGCTCGCCGCCGGCGAGGTCGATGCGGACATCCCGTTCGCGCCACGCCGGTTCTTCGTGGTGTTCGACGTCCCGTCGCAGCACGTGCGCGGTGAGCACGCCCACCACACCTGTGCCCAGTTCCTGGTGTGCCTCGCCGGGTCGGTCACCGTCCACCTCGACGACGGCCGACGACGAGCCGAGGTCCTCCTCGACACCCGCGACCGTGGGGTCCTCATCCCACCACTCGTCTGGGCGAGCCAGTTCAAGTACAGCGCCGACGCCGTTCTCCTGGTTCTCGCGTCGCACGAGTACGACAACGACGACTACATCCGCGACTACGGCGAGTTCCTGACCATCGTCACCTGACCGCCGGGTGGCGTGTCAGTCGCGTTCGGCGATGACGATGAGCTGGTCGGTGCCCTCGAGGGTCACCACGCTCGACTTGGGTGGGTTGAGCACGATGCCGAAGTCGTGGTCGTGGTCGTGGTCGTGGGCGTGGCCCGGATCCTTGCGCCGGTAGCCGACGGCCGACTCCCCCTGGAGGCCGGCCGATGCCACCAGCGATCCGAAGGTGACGGGCGAACCCGGTTCGGTGTACCGATCGGCCGGTTTGCAGTACAGCTCGGAGCCGTCCGTCGACAGCAGATCGTCGAACACCGCCGCGAGGCCGCGGTTCTCGGCGATCTGGGTGATGAGCAGGCTGACGAGGCGGTCGCTCACGATGAAGTCGCCCGGACTCCGGCGGGGGGCGAGGGCGACGTCGCGCTGGTCGAGCAGCTCGGTGACGATGGTCGTGTCGTGGTGGCGTTCGGTCATCACCCGCTGGACCTGCAGGGTGGTGATCAACGATCGCGCGTCGGCCGCGGAGGGGGAGACGTCGCCGCGGTAGCACAGCACGATCGCATGGTCGGCGTCGCCGTCCGCCACGATCTCGACCATCTCGTCGTAGCCCGGGTCTCGCTCGTCCCGGACGGTGACGAGGGCGTTCGACAGCTCGTCGCGGAGATCGATCAGGTCGTCGGCGAGCTGCGCCCGATCCACGAGGGCGGGGTCGACCGCGATCGTGAACCGTGAACCGGGGGCGACGAAGCCGTCGAGCTCCCGAAGGATCCCCGCGGCCAGCGGGTTCCAGCCGAACAGCACGACGTGCTCGGGTTCGGGACCGACGGGGTTCCCGGCTCGAGGCGTGGCGGGGGCGGCCGATGCCTCGGGATCGAGGGCGATCTCCGAATCGTCGGTGGCCAGCACGATGACGACGTCGCCGGGCTCGACGATCTGGTCCGGTGACGGGTTGAGTCGAGCGGTTCCGTGCCGGTCGAAGACCCCGACCAGGCAGCTCGTCGGGAACGTGTCGAGGAGCTCTCGGTAGGGCCGTGCCCGATCGAGGCCGGGCGCGATGCAGTAGAGCTCGGATCCCTCGAAGTCGAGGAGCTCCTCGTAGGCGCGGGCGACGCCGGCCGATCGGCACGCCTGGGCGGTGGTCCGGGCGATGAACGACGTGGGGTTCACGATGTGGACGTGCTGGTGCATGGCGACTCGCACCGCGTCGGCGGTCGTCTGGTCGTCGATCTCGGCCACCACGTTGGCACCGGAGACGTCGATCGAGTCGTCGTGGACGAGGGCGAGGAGCGTCCGGACGACCCCCGCGTCCTCCATGGTGTCGTCGACGACGATGATCGACCGGGCCCGGTCGGGGCGTCCCATGGGCAGGTCGTTCGGGTCGCTCGGCGATCCGGTCCGGCACACCAGCCGGGTGTTCGAGTGACCGAGCTCGGGCACCTGCGCCCGGATCTCGTCGTTCATGTCGTTGTGGTCTCGCTTCGCCAGGACGACGATGCAGGGATCGGTCCGGCTCTCGTTGGCGATGACCAGTTGGGCGACGATGGTGAACACCTTGGGCGACCAGCCGAGCACGAGGGTGTGGTCGTGTTCGATGACCGAGCGCCGCGTCCCGCGCGTGCGCAGGACGAACAGGAGCTCGGCGAGCTTCGCGGTGACGAGCGAGAACATGCCGATCCCGACGATCATGGTGACGATGGCGACGGCGCGCCCGACCTCCGACGCAGGCGAGATGTCGCCGTACCCGACCGTCGCCATGGTGACGGCGCTCCACCACAGCCCGTCGCCGTAGGAGGCGATCGTGCCGGTCTCGGATTCGAGGCGCAGCTCGAGCGCGGCGCTCGTGAGCCACACGAACGGCACGATGAAGGCCACGATGCGGATCGGCTGGCTGCGCAGCTTCTGGCCGGATCGCCGCAGGACCCGTCCCTTGCGGACGCTGCGGGCGAGCACCACGATCAGACGCAGCAGGGCGAGACCGGCACCGGCTTCGCGCTCGCCGATCGTGATGATGGGCTGTCCGACGATCAGGATCAGGTCGAGCGCCAGCGAGCGGGCCTCGGCCCGTCGGTCGTTGGCGATGAGAACCCGGGCAGCGAAGTTGGCGGTGAAGGCGCCCCAGATCGTCCAGCTGATCACGACGATCAACGAGCGGTCCGTCGGCGACGGGTCCCCGGTCTGAACGATCAGCATCGGGATCGAGATGGCCGCGAGGAAGAACAGCAGGGGGTCGACCCAACCGTCCATCCACCGCAGCACGGCCGCGCGAGTCGACCGGTTCGGTCCGCCTGTCCCCACGGTCGTCACCTTAGGTGGAGTCCGGCGACCGACATCGAACCGACGCCCGGTGCGATCTCGCCGATGGGCGGCGGGCAGCTAGCGGCGGCCCCGCCGGCGACCGAGCGCGAACGCGGCCACGGCGGCGACGCCGGTCGCGGCGGTGAGGGCGACGGTGCCCGACGCCCGAGCGGTCACCGCGGCATCCGGCCGGCCTGCGCCACGGCGGTCGGGACGCGGCCCGTGGGCGTGAGCCGCGAGCTCGGTCGCCGGGTCGGCGGTCCCGGTCCCGGTCCCAGTCGCGGCCGCGGTCGCGGTCGCGGCAGCGTTCGGAGGTGGGGGCGACGGATCACGGACCTCCGTCGAGGTGGTGGACGACCGCGGCGCCAACAGGATGGCGACGAGTCGGCTGATGAAGATCCACAGGTACATCTCGAGCGGCGATCGCACGGCGAGCCGTGGGGGCCCACCGTCGGTCGTCGATCCGTGGTCGAGCGGTGGGGGAGCGACGAGCCGCGGGGTCAGGTCCGGCGGGTTCACGACGGGAGCGCGACACCGAGGTGGTCGGCGGCGTACCCCTTCATGCGCTTGTAGTCGACCTTGCCGTTGGGGGCGCGTCCGATCGTGTCGATCCCGACCACCGACTTGGGGGCCTTGAAGGACGACAACCGCGATTTCACGTGGGCGATGAGCTCGTCGTCGGAGACATCGTGACCGGGAAGGCGCTCCACGACCGCGGTGATGGCCTCACCGAACTTGTCGTCGGGGATCCCGACCACGACCGCGTCGTGCACGTCGGGATGCTCCTTGAGGATCTCCTCCACCTCCTCGGGGAAGACCTTCTCGCCTCCGGTGTTGATGCACACCGACCCGCGGCCGAGCAGCGTGAGGGTGCCGTCGGCTTCGACGGTGGCGTAGTCGCCGGGCACCGAGTACGTCTCCCCGTCGATGACCAGGAACGTCTTGGCCGACTTCTCCGGATCCTTGTAGTAGCCGGTCGGGGTGTACCCGCGCACCGCCACCCGTCCGATGTCACCCGAACCGGGCTCGACGTCACGTCCGTCGTCGGTGATCACGCGGGCGGACTCACCGAGCTGGAACTTGGCGGTGCCGCTGCTTCCCCCGGCGGTCGAGACCGACTGGCCCAACCCGACGGCCTCGGAGGACGAGAACGCGTCGATCAGCATCGCCCCGGGGATGTGGCCGAGGAGGCGGTCCTTGGTCTCCTGGCTCCACATGACCCCCGACGACGTGATGGCGAACACGCTCGAGACGTCCCAACGGCCGGGGTGCTCGTCGAGCGCGTTGGCGATGGGCTTGGTGAAGACGTCCCCGACGATCACCCACATGTTGACCCCGAGCCGGTCGGTGACGTCGAGCAGCTCCTCGACATCGAACGTGCGCTCCTCCAGGGTGACGATCGCACCGGCGGTGCAGAGGGTGAGCAGGGATGTGTACTGACCGGTGCCGTGCATCAACGGGCATGCGGGGAGCGACGAGATCCCGGGACCGGTGACGGTGGCACGGAGCGCGTCGTAGTCGACCTCGCCGCGGAAGAGCGGGTTGGTGGCGCCCGACACCGCCCGGATGAGCGAGTCCTGACGCCACATGACGCCCTTGGGCATGCCCGTGGTGCCGCCGGTGTAGAGCATCAAGATGTCGTCGTCGCCGCGTCCCCAGGGCGCGACCACGCGGTCGGTCCCGGTCTTGGCCGCGTTCTCGTAGGGCACCGCCCAGCCGGGGCAGGGGCCTTCGCCGTCGTCGACCCACAGCCAGGTCTTCACGCCCGGGACGCGCTCGCGGATCCCTTCGATGCGATCGCTGAAGATGCCGTGGAAGACCACGGCGACCGCGTCGGCGTTGTCCCAGAGGTACACGAGCTCGTCGTCCGCGTAGCGGTAGTTGGTGTTCACCGGCACGAGCCCGGCCTTGAAGCAGGCGAACATCGACTCGAGGTACTCGGGGCCGTTGTAGAGGTACTGCGCGACCTTGTCCTGGTGCACGGCGCCGGCGTCGAGCAACGTGCGGGCGACGCCGTCGGCCCGGCGGTCGAAGCCGGCCCACGTGACCACGCGGTCGCCGTGGATCAGCGCGGGAGCGTCGGGCACCTCGTCGGCGCAGAGCTCGAAGATGGTGGCGTAGTTCCAGGCCCCCATGGGGTCCCCCTCGTTCGGAGGGGCGGAGGGGCCGAGCCCCGATTCCCCCGGGGACGCCGACACCAGCCGCCCGACGGCGTGTCTCGGCGCTCGATCCTAGTGCTGTGCCGTCGGCTCCTCTCCCGACGTACCCGGCCTACGATCACCGGCATGGATTTCGAGCTCCCGGCAGATGATGACCCGCGGCGTGGCGCGGTTCGGGCGTGGTTGGCGGCGAACCCGGAGCCCACCGGTCGCCAGCTCGCCGAGGTCGGGTACGTCGCTCCGCACTGGCCCGAGCCGTGGGGTCTCGATGCCGATCCGATCCACCAGATCATCATCGACGACGAGCTCCGTCGGGCCGGGGTGAGGCGGCCGAACAACATGATCGGCATCGGGTGGGCGGGTCCGACGATCCTGCACGCCGGAACCGAGGCGCAGAAGGAGCGGTACCTGTTCCCGCTGCTCGCCGCCGAGGAGATCTGGTGCCAGCTGTTCTCGGAGCCCGGAGCGGGGAGCGACCTCGCCAGCCTGGCCACCCGGGCCGAGCGCGACGGCGACGAGTGGATCATCAACGGGCAGAAGATCTGGACGTCGCTGGCCCAGTTCTCGACCTTCGGCATCCTGATCGCCCGCACCGACCCCGACGCCGCCAAGCACAAGGGCGTCTCCTACTTCATCTGTCCCATGGACGCGCCCGGGGTCGAGATCCGGCCCATCATCGAGATGACCGGCGGCCACACGTTCAACGAGGTGTTCCTCACCGACGTGCGCATCCCCGCCGAGAACCTGGTGGGGGAGGTGAACGAGGGGTGGACGCTGGCCAAGGTCACCCTGGGCAACGAGCGGGTGTCGCTGTCGGGCGGCGGCGCGCTGTGGGGTCAGGGGCCCACCGCCGACGACCTGTTCGACCTCATCACCAGCAGCGGCGGCATCACCGATCCGGTCCTGCGTCAACGGGCCGCCAAGGTGTGGACCGAGGCGGAGATCCTGAGGCTGATCCGTCTCCGGACGGTGACGGCCGCCATCAAGGGGGACCAGCCCGGGCCCGAGGCATCGGTGCGCAAGGTGCTCGCCGACGAGCACGGCCAGCACATCATGGCGCTCTACAAGGACCTCACGGGCGCCCGCGCGATGTTGATGGACCGCGCCGGAGACGATCGGGAATCGGTGCTGATGCAGGGACAGGGGCGGTTCGCCGATCCGGGGATCTGGGACTACGGCTACCTCTTCGCTCCTGCGCTCACCATCGGTGGCGGCACGGGCGACGTGCAGCGCAACATCATCGCGGAGCGGGTGCTCGACCTGCCCCACGACATCGACGTCGAGGCGGGCCGCACCTGGGCCGAGTCCCGGCGAGCCGCCACGAACGCCTGACCTGCCCCGCGGACCCGCGACCGATTCGACGCCCCGGCGCGCCGAGCACCAAACTTCCGGGACCGATCGGGAGGTCCTCAGGTCCATGGTCATCATCAACACCGAGCAGAAGTTCCGCCGCAAGGACAAGGTCGTCGCGGTGACCGAGCTCCCCGGCGTGGCGGTGGGGACGGTCGGCACGGTGTACTACGAGGCCGGCATCACCTGGTTCCGCTACCACGTCGCCTTCGACAACGGCGTCTCGCTCTCGAACGTCGACGGCGCCGCCCTCGTGGCGAAGAAGGAGTGGGACCAGTCCCAGGCCGAGATCGAACGAGCCGCGCGTGTGGCCGAGGCCAAGGCCCGTCGTGCCGAGCAGGACCGGCTCGTTGTGCGCACCGGACCGCCTGCGCACTGACGAGCGGGCCCGCTGGGGCTTTGGCAACCCGCGTTGCCACTCGGTAGCGTGACCGTCGTGCCAAATCGAGCCGCGCCCGCGGCCGGGCAAGGGGGATCGACGTGAAGATCGGGATGCAGCTCCAGTACGCGGGCGGGTTCAAGGAATCAGCGGCCCAGGTCGCACGCCTGGAGAAGGCCGGCCTCGACATCGTGTGGGTTGCCGAGGCCTACGGCTTCGACGGACCGAGCTACATGGGCTACCTGGCCGGCCTGACCGAGACCGTCACGATCGGTTCGGCCATCCTGCCCATCTACACCCGCACGCCGACGCTGCTCGCGCAGACCGCCGCCGGCATCGACGCCATGTCCGACGGTCGGTGCATCCTCGGCCTGGGCGCGTCGGGCCCGCAGGTCATCGAAGGGTTCCACGGTGTGGCCTACGACGCGCCGATCGGGCGCACCCGCGAGATCATCGACATCTGCCGTGAGGTCTGGCGTCGCGAAGGTCCCCTCACCCACGAGGGTCGCTACTACTCCATGCCGCTGCCCGAGGGGAAGGGCACCGGGCTCGGCAAGCCGCTCAAGATCATCTCGCACCCGGTGCGCAGCGAGATCCCGATCTACGTCGCATCCCTCGGCGAGAAGAACGTGCAGATGACCGCCGAGATCGCCAACGGCTGGCTGCCGCTCTTCTACCTCCCCGAACGGGCCGATTCGGTGTGGGGCGCCGACCTCGCGGCCGGGTTCGCTCGGCGTGACGACGCGCTCGGACCGTTGGACATCGCGGCCGGCGGCATCGTGTCCATCACCGACGATCCCGACTCCATCCTCGACTTCGGGCGGGGCATGGCCGCGCTCTACATCGGCGGGATGGGCTCTCGCGAGAAGAACTTCTACAACCAACTCGCCTGCCGCTACGGCTACGAGAAGGAAGCCAAGGAGATCCAGGACCTCTACCTGGACGGCAAGAAGAAGGAGGCGGCGGCGCTGGTGCCCAGGGAGTTCCTCGAGCTCACCAACCTCGTGGGCTCCGAAGGGTTCGTCAAGGACCGGATCCAGGCGTTCAAGGAGAGCGGCGTCACCATCCTCAACGTCGTCCCCGTCGATGCCGACCCGGTCGGTCTGGTCGAGAAGATCAAGGCCTGGTCCGAGTAGCCCGTCGGGCCGACGTTCAAGACCGCCCTGGTTGCGCCGATGGAACTACCACGGCACCGGCGCCTGTCCGACCCGGGACGGTGCGGTTGCAACACTGGCGTGGCGCGTGCGCGGGGGAGACGGGATGCGACGGTTCACCGAGGTCGACTACTACGCCGTCCTCGAGGTGCGCAGCTCCGCGACCCGTGACGAGATCCGCGCGTCGTACCGGGTGAAGGCGCGCGAAGCCCATCCTGATCGTGGAGGCGACCAGGGGTCGTTCGCGCTGCTCGCCGAGGCGTGGGAGGTCCTCGGTAACGTCTCCGAGCGCGAGCACTACGACGCCGACCGACGTCTCCAGGCCCGGGCCGCCCGTCGGTACGCCCCCAAGATCGACCGCGACCCCCGCACCGGTTCCTGGGCCACCGAAGGTGCCGCCCGGCCCCAGGACGAGTGGACGTGGCCGGCCGATGGCGACGAAGCGACACCGACCCGACCCGACGACGGGCTCACCGACGCCCAGCGCTGGATGCGCGACAAGCGCCGCATCCGCTGATCCGCCCGTCGGCAGGCAGCGGTCTCAGGCGCTGGTGCGGTAGCCGCCGACCCGGGACAGCACGGCTTCGGCCTCGTCCACGAACCGGTGCACGAGCTCGGCGGCGGGCACCAACTCGGTGATGGCGCCGGTTCCCTGGCCGGCAGGCCAGAACTCGCGATCGGGATCGATGAGCGCAGGGTCGATGTCGGACGGCGCGCCGAGGTGGTTGGCGCCGTCGTTCATCGACCGGACGAACTGCGCAGGGAACGGCTCGAGCTGGTCGGGGTTCTGGTCCCAGTAGGTGGTGTACGAGTTGGCCACCACTCGGCAGGTCTTGCCGGTGTACCCACGCGAGATGACGGTGCCGTCGTCGAACGTGCGCAGCAGCGCATCCTTGTACCCGGGAACGGCCCGCGCCTCGGGCGTGGCGATGAACCGGGTACCGACCCAGATGCCATCGGCACCGAGCGACAACGCTGCGGCCAGCCCCCGTCCGTCGACGATCCCCCCAGCGGCCACCACGGGGATCCGATCGCCGACCGCGTCGACGATCTGGGGCACGAGCGCCATGGTGGCGACCTGCCCGGTGTGGCCGCCGGCCTCGGTTCCCTGGGCGACGACGAGGTCGCAGCCCGCCTCCACCGCCGCGATGGCGTGGCGGACCTTGCCGCACATGTTCACGACGAGCACGTTCGACTCGTGGCACAGGTCGATCGCGTCCCGGGGGACGCCGAGTCCCGCCACGAAGATCCGGGCGCCGCCCCGGATCAGGTCCTCGACCTGGGCGACCATGTCGCCCGGCGACGCGGTCAGCAGGTCGACGCCGAACGGCTTGTCGGTGAGCTCCCGCGTGGCGGCGATCTCGGCGTTCATGGTGTCGCGCCCCATCGTGGATGCGCCGAGGCATCCGAAGCCGCCGGCCTCGGACACGGCGGCGACGAGCGGGCTGTACGAGACGCCACCCATGCCCGCCAGCATGACGGGGTGGTCGACCTCGAGGACATCGGTGAGCCGGGTGCGCAACATGGCCACACCTGACCACGCTCCCGAGGCGGGGTCAAACGGTGCTCGGCCGGGACGGACCCGACCGATCAGGCGGCTGGGGGAGGATCCGGGCGGCCGGCGGCGGTGCGATCGACCGATCTGAACGCTCCCGGCGAGGTGAACGCGCCGGGCGCCCAGCGTCTCGGCGTGACCAGGATGGCCCGCGGGTAGTCCTCGAAGAGCCAGCGAGCGAAGTTCCGTCGGGTCCACGGCGACATCGCCGCGAGCCGCACCGAGATCCGCACGCCCTTGCGGTGGGCCATCGCTCGCGTCAGCAGCACGGACACGTGGTGGTCGGCGACGAGCCCCTCGCGCACGGCTCGCTCGTACCGGTCGGTGACGTCGATGACGTCGCCCCGCCGGCCGGCCAGGATGGCATCCGCCGCCCACGTTCCCGTTGCGAGCGCCTGTCCGATGCCCTCGCCGGTGAGCGCATCAGTGGCGGCGACGGCGTCGCCGGCGAACAGGGCCCGCCCCGCGTGGGTGAGCATCTGGTCGACGCGAGCGGGGATCGGCCACGCTCGGTGCGGTCCTTCGGGTTCGGCGTCGGGCCCGAGCAACGCCCGGATGTGGGGGCGTTCGAGGATCTCGGGCCAGAGCGTCTTCATGGACCCCACCCGGAACGATCGGCCCCGATGGATGCCGAACCCGATGTTGGCGCCGTCGGCGCCGACCGGGACCGACCAGAAGTAGCCCGGGAGGAAGTCGGGCTCGAACGACACGTAGAGCGATCGCGACGCCGCAGGCGTGACCCCGCGCACGTACTGACGGAACGCGTGCCACTCGCCCCGGTAGCCCGAGATCTCGGCACCGAGCATCTTGCGGATCGGCGACCACATCCCGTCGGCGGCGATCACGAACGGGGCAACGATCGGAGCGCTGCCGTCCACCTCCACGGTCACGGCATCGGCGGTCTCGTGCACCGCGGTGCACGCGTGCCCGTCCAGGACGGTCGCTCCGCTGGTGCGGGCGAGGTCGACCAGTGCCGCATCGAGGTCGATCCTCCGCGCCACGGCGGCGAAGCGGCCCCGCCCCCGGGGCAGGGGGAAGGTCACCTCGCGGCCCGAGGGCGTGCGCAGCACCAGGTCGTCGACCTCGGTCCAGGAGGCGACCGAGCGGGGGTCGAGGCCGAGGCCCTCGAGCCGGCGCAGCGCCCCGGTCGTCAGCCCGTCCCCGCAGAACTTGTCGCGGGGGAACGACGCCTTGTCGAGGACCACCACGTCGAGGCCGGCGCGGGCGAGCGTGATGGCCGCCGCGGACCCCGCGGGGCCGGCGCCCACCACGACGACGTCGGCGCTGCGGACCTCGACCGGTTGGCTCACGCCCGGAACCTACGGCGCCCCGTGAGGCGGGGCCAAGTCCCTCGATGGTGGCGGCGCGCTACTCGTACGCGGAGAGGCGGGCCTGCACCTTGGCCAGCAACCGGGCGAGCTCGGAGTCGCCGGCTTCTTCGACGTGGAGCTCGGTGGCGGTGCTGGCCGCCATGATGTCGTCGGCGGTCGACACCTCTTCGTTGATCGGCGCGGGGGCCGAGGCGAAGCTGAAGGGCGAGGAGCCGACCCGTTCGGGTTCACCGGATCGATCCTCGGCGAGGTCGGCCTCGAGCTCGGAGAGGTCGTCGAGCCCCTCGAACTGGTCGAGATCCTCCAACGCGTCGAGCTCGATCGTCTCCTCGACGGCGGCCCCGGCGCGCAGCGACGCGAAGGGATCGGCGGCGTCGACGTCGGTGACGGGGTCGATGTCGTCGAGGCGGTCGAGCTCCGCGAGGGGATCCTCGTCGACGTCGAGCACGAGGGTGTCGGCGTCGTCGCCACCGGGCCACTCCTTCTCCCACGTGTCCCAGCTCGAGTCCTCGTCGGTCGTGAGCTCGTCGAGCTCGTCGAGGTCGTCGAGCGATGCCTGCCCGGCATCGACCGAGCCCGGGGTCCAGGTGGGAAGGCCTCCGGTGACCGGTGGGGTGGCCTTGGGCCGGGTCGTCGGGGCGCTCGACCTGCTGGCCTGGTCGTCGAGGAACTCGTCGAGCCGGGCTTTGCCCGTCTTGGCGTTGGGATCGCGCTTGGCGCGGACCGGCGCGTCGTCCTCGTCGTCGTCTTCGTAGGCGTCGTCATCCTCCTGACGGAGCAGGAAGAAGATGCCGACCCCACCGATCACCGCCACGGCGATCGCGAGCGGCATGCTCTCGACAACGACGAAGGCGACTCCGAGCAGCACCACCACTGCAACGGCAGCGATGGCGACCTTGGCGTTTCTGCCCACTTCCTACCTCCGATAGGCGGACGAGGAGCTACCGACGATAGTCAGCAACCGGATGTCCTATCGGCAGCCAGTCATCGATCCGTAGGCGAAAATGTGTCGGCATCCCGCGAAATCTCGGTTCGGTGCGCTAGAGCGAGTCGCTCGGAGGGGCCGTCCCCGACCGGTACCGGCGTCACCGATAGGATCCGGCCGTGTCCGAGGTGACCGTGTCCGAACCCGTCGACCAGCTCACCAAGAGCCAGGCAGCCCGCCGCGGCCGGGTGATCGAGGTCGCCATGCAGTTGGGCAGGGAGGGCGGATACGACGCGGTCCAGATGCGTGACGTCGCCGCCCAGGCCAACGTCGCGCTCGGAACGATCTATCGGTACTTCCTCGGCAAGGACCACCTGCTCGCCGCTGCGCTGGTCGAGTGGGTCCGTGACCTGGAACGGCGAGTGGTCCTCCGACCGCCCCGGGGCGACACCGTCGCCGAACGCATGGCCGACATCCTCGGCCGGGCGACGGTCGCGATGGAGCGCGATCCGCTGCTGAGCGCGGCGGTGGTCACCGCCCTCTCCCATCCCGACCCTCAGGTGGCCGATTGCCAGCAGGAGGTCACCGTCGTCATGACCCGGATCCAGGCGGTGGCGTTCCCCGCCGATTTCGACGAGGACCTGCGTCAGCGGATCAACAGCGCCCTCGGTCACGTGTGGTTCGCCTCGCTCCTCGGGTGGGTCAACGGCTGGGGCGGCATCGCCGACGCCGGCGCCGAGCTGTCCTCGGCGGTCCATCTCATCCTCGATCAGTACGACTGACTCGGGCCGTGGTCGACGGGGAACCACGTCGGCCGGTCGGTCCCCGGCGACCGGCCACCGTCGGATGGGGCCTACACTCGTCGCCGTGCGCTCGGCGCACGTGGACGAGAAGCACGCCGGTGCCACGGAGAACTCGACGCGATGACTGACAGCCGACCGGTGGATCTCGACATCGAAGGCCTCGTCGACCCGGTCGAGGTGGGTATCGGTGGCTTCGCCACGGTGTACCGGGCGAGCCAGCCCGCCTTCCGACGGACGGTCGCCGTCAAGGTGCTCGCCGCCCTGAACCTCGACGAGGCGACACGCGAGCGCTTCGAGCGTGAGTGCCAGGCCATGGGGTCGCTGTCGGACCACCCGAACATCGTGACCGTCTACGGCGCCGGCTTCACCACCTCGTCAGGGCGTCCGTACCTGGTGATGGCCTACCTGCCGGGAGGCTCGCTCCAGGAGCGCATCGACCGCGACGGCGCCGTCCCGTGGCAGGACGCCACGCTGTACGCCGTGCACCTGGCGGGTGCGTTGGAGACGGCACACCGGGCCCAGATCGTCCATCGCGACATCAAGCCGGCGAACGTGTTGATGTCGCCGTTCGGCGACGCCCAGCTCACCGACTTCGGCATCGCCCGCATCTCCGGCGGCCACGAGACCCAGAGCGGTGTGATCACCGCCAGCATGGCCCACGCCCCGCCCGAGGTGCTCGACGGTCAGCGGCCGACCGTGGCGGCCGACATCTACTCGCTCGGGTCCACGATCTTCGAGCTCATGCACGGCGCCCCAGCGTTCTCGTCGGCAACCGACGAGTCGATGGTGCCGATGCTTCGGCGCATCCTGACCGATCCGCCACCGGACCTGCGGGCCCGAGGTGTCCCCGAGCAGGTGTGCCAGGTCGTGGAGCGGGCGATGGCCAAACCCACTGATCAGCGTCAGGCCTCGGCGGTGCAGTTCGGTCGGGAGATGCAGGCCGCCCGACGGGCACTCGGCCTCGATCCGGGCAAGCTCACCGTTCCGGCCGACGTGGCGGTCACCGTCGACGA
>JBBSTY010000041.1:0-27176 GCA_038235385.1 Acidimicrobiales bacterium
CAACGACGACGGCTACGACGCCCCCGGCATCGACGCCGTCGTGGAGGGCCTGCGCACGCTGCCCGACGTCGAGGTGGTCGTCGTGGCGCCCGCCACCAACCAGAGCGGGACCGGCTCCAAGACCACCGACGGGCCCCTCACCGCCACCGACGCCACGACCGCCAGCGGCTACCCGGTCAAGGCCGTCGCCGGGTTCCCCGCCGACACGATCGTCTGGGCCATCGATCAGGGGGGCGTCGACGAGCGGCTCGACCTCGTGGTTTCGGGCATCAACGAGGGCCAGAACATCGGGCCCCTCACCACCATCTCAGGCACCGTCGGTGCCGCCCGGGCCGCGGGCACCCGAGGCATCCCCGCACTGGCCGCCAGCCAGGGCATCGCCAACGAGCCCGACTGGCCGTCGAGCGTGGCGCTCGTGCTCCAGTGGGTCACCGAGCATCGTGCGGCGCTGCTCGCCGACGACGAGCCGCCCAACGCGCCCGTCGCCAACCTCAACGTCCCCACCTGCGTCACCGGCACCCTGCGCGACCTCGTCGAGGTGCCCACCGCCACCGACGCCGCCGGGCGCGACATGGTCGGTTCGGACTGCACCGGCACCCCGCCGCCACCGACCGACGACGTCGACGCCTTCATCACCGGCTACCCGTCGCTGTCCGACATCACGTCCTGACCTCGTCCGAGACCGCGTCGGTCACGGTGCGGGTGCGGAACCCGCTTCGGGCACGGGCGTCTTCAGCGTGGCGAACACCGACGACGAGAACGCCACCGACATCGCCACGACGGCAACCGCCGCGACGGTCGCGACGGCTCGCAGGCTCGCGCGGCGGGGCAGGTCGTCGGTCCGTGCGCTGAGCGCGACCACGGCGAGGAGGAACAGGTGCAGCGGGAGGAGGAAGCGGGTCTCCATCGCCGACACGACCACCTGGGCGACCGCGGCGACCAGGACCAGACCGAACCAGATCCGCACCGGTTGGCGTCGCTCGACCCACGTTCCCTCGGCGGAGCGGCGCGTTCGCCACCACCGCCACGATCGGATCAGGAGGACGCCGGCCGCGAGCGTCAACACGGCGAAGTTCGGGATCTGGGTCACGAGCGTCGGCGCGTGGACATCGTCGACGTACGTGCCGGGCCAGCGGATGTCGAGCCCGTTGAAGCCGTGGCGGGCCAGCGTCTCCGCGACCGGCAGCGGATGGCTGAGCGCCGCACCTGCGAAACTCGACAGCGAATCGACCGCAGCCGGATCGATGTCGCCCACGTTCATGGCGTTGTCGTAGTTCATCTGCGCCTGGGGGTACCCGGCCACCGGCCCGATGTAGGTGTCGTAGCGCTGGTTGGTGAGGCCGGCCTTCAGCTGGAGCTGCACCAGCGTCTCGGACTTCCTCGGGACGATCGACCACCCAGCGTCCTGGTAGCGGTTCACCGTCATCTGCGGGGCGAAGCCGATCACCAGGCCCACCGCGAGCGCCGCAGCGATGCCTGCGGTGCGCCTCCACGACGATCCCCACCGCAGCAGCGGGAGGAGCACGAGCGCGGCGGCGACCGCCGACAGGTAGGCCGGCCGGGTGTTGGCGCTCACCGCGAGCAGGAACCCGGCGGCGGCCCCCAGGCCGATCACGACGTGACGAGCAGCCTGTCGACGGTCGGTCGCCAGGCGGGCCAGCAACGCGACCGCACCAGCGAACGCCGTGAGCGACGGGATGTCGGACAGGATGCGGAGGGTGTCGTTGCGCCAGAAGGCGAAGACGGCCAGGTTCAGGACGAGGATGCGCACGACCCCCACCCGGGTGCGGGACCCCAGGCTGCGGGCGATGGACGGGGCGATGACCGCGGTGAGCAACGGGATGCAGATCAACGTCAACATCACCGCCACGCCTCGAGGCCCGGGCTCGACCAGACCGAACCCGCTCGCCAACCATCGGATGATCATCGGGAAGGCGACCCCCCGGAGCGGCTCGATGTACCCCGACAGCAGGAACGGGTTCCGGATCGATGAGGCGGCGTCCCAGTAGCCGCGGTCGTCCCAGACCAGCGGCATCTCGACCTGGCGGACCTGCAGCTCGTAGAGGGCGTACGTTCCCCACGCCACGACCGCGGCGACCCAGCCGACCAGCGCCGGATGCGCGCGCGACCAGCGGGTCACATGTGATCGGGCAGGGGGCGGCGCTGCGTCGGAGGCCCGCTCGATGACCCGCGCCCGCGATGTCGGGGTCGCGTCAGCTGCTCCGACTTCTCCCAACGCTGCCTCCGCCCCGTTCGGGCCCTTCCCGACCACTCGGTCCCGCGGACGTCAGAGTGTAGGGGTCGGACCGACGCGCTCGACCGGATCGGATGTGCGATCGCCCATCAGCGCCGCACATCGATCCCGTCGGCCGTGAGGGACCGCTCGACCAGGTAGCCGCCGAGCGGGATCACCGCGGCCGCCAGCACGACCGCGGTGTGGGTGGTGGTCCAGCGGAGCTGCTCACGGACGCCGAAGGCGAGCGCGGCGTAGACCAGGAAGATGCAGCCGTGCACCGGTCCCATGACCCGGACCCCGATCGGGGCGTCGAACCCGTACTTCGCCACGACCGCCACCAACAAGATCAGGTACGAGACCGCCTCGACCACCGCGACGACCCGGAACCACTGCAGTGCGGACGAGCGAGGGAGCGGTCGGTTCACCGGGTGGACCTTGGCACGGGTCGCCGTCCGGGTTCCAGACCGGCCCGACGCGGGGTCGGCCTGGGTGAACCGAAGTCCGGTCCGACGCGTTACGGTCCCGACTGAACCCATCTCCAGCACCGAGCGAGGACGCCATGCCCGAGAACAGCCAGGGGCTCCACGAGGCCAACCTGCCCGCCGACGTCATCGACCGCCATCGGGCCATCGCGTCGATCATGGAGGAGTTCGAAGCGGTCGACTGGTACGACCAGCGCGTCGCCGCCACGTCCGATCCCGAGCTCGCAGCCATCCTCGCCCACAACCGTGACGAGGAGAAGGAGCACGCCTGCATGGTGCTCGAGTGGCTACGCCGTCACGACGCCGTGCTGGACGAGATGATGCGCACCTACCTGTTCACCACCGGCTCGGTCGTCGCCGTCGAGGAGCGCGCCGAGGGCGACGAGGCCGACGCCGGTCGCCGGGCCGACGATCCAGGATCGCCCGACCTCGGCATCGGGACGCTCCGCAACCGTGGAAAGGACCTGCCATGAGTGACCACCTCTTTCGCGAGAAGGCCCCGATCAGCGCCGCGGCGTGGAAGGAGATCGACGAGGAGGCCACCAGCGCCCTCTCGCACTACCTCTCCTCACGCAAGCTGGTCGACTTCCACGGCCCCCTCGGCTTCGCCAGGTCGGCCGTGGCCATCGGTCGCACCACCGCGCTCGGCGAGTCGCCGGTCGACGGCGTGCAGGCGCGCGCCCGCCGCGTGCTGCCGCTGGTCGAGATGCGCACCCCGTTCACGCTGTTGCGCGACGAGCTGGACTCGGTCGAGCGCGGCGCGCGCGACCCGGATCTCGATCCGGTTGTCGAGGCCGCCAAGGCGGCCGCGCGTGCGGAGGACCTGGCGGTGTTCAGCGGCTTCGCGTCGGCAGGCATCGAGGGCATCGTGGAGGCGTCGCCGCACCCGAAGGTGACCATCTCGGAGGACTACGACCGCTACACCGACAGCGTGGCCAAGGCGGTGCTGCTGCTCAAGGACGCCGGCATCCCCAAGCCGTACGCGCTCGCCCTCGGCCCCCGCTGCTACCGCGGCGTCATCGAGAGCACCGAGCACGGCGGGTACCCGTTGCTCGAGCACCTCCGCCTCATCCTCGAGGGCCCGGTCGTGTGGGCACCCGCCGTCGACGGCGCCGTGGTGCTCAGCCAGCGCGGCGGCGATTTCGAGCTCACCGTCGGCCAGGACTTCTCCATCGGCTACCTCAGCCACGACGCCGCCAGCGTGCAGCTCTACCTCGAGGAGTCGTTCACCTTCCAGGTGGTCGAGCCCCGCGCCGCCGTGCACCTCGCGTACGCCGGCTAGCCGGTCACCCCGTCGGCGGTCGCGGCGATGGCCAGGTCGACCACCACCTTGGACGCCGGCACCGCGGTCTCGGCGCCTCGGTGGTCCTCCACCGCCACGATCCCGTAGGCCCGGTTCGCGTGGTCGATCCACGGGTAGTAGCCGTTGGCGCCGTTGCCGCTGACGACGACCGTCTCGTCGTCGGCGTCCACCACGTCGCGCCACGTGCCGAGCCCGTAGGTGGGGATGCGGGTGATGTTCACCGCGAAGTCGTGACTCGTGTCGTACCCCGCCACCTGGTTCCGTTCGATCTCGGCCACCGACGACGGCTGGAGGATCCGCACGCCGTCGAGCTCCCCACCGGCGAGCATCATCTGGAGGAACCGCTCGGTGTCGTGGACCGTGGTGCGCGCCGACGCCGCCGGGCTCGGGTTTCGGGTCGTGCCGCCACCCGTCCACGACGTGGCGGTCATGCCGAGCGGGGCGGCGATGCGCTCGGCGAAGAGGGTCTGGAAGTCGACGTCGGTGACCACCTCGGCCAGACGGGCTGCGACGCTGTAGGGCGCGTTGCCGTAGGAGAACGCGGTGCCGGGCGCGAACTCGGCCGGCCCGGCGGCGAGCCGATCCACGCAGTCGGCCAGCACCGAGCCGGTGTCCCAGATGCAGCCCTGGTCGCGCACGCCCGAGGTGTGCGAGAGCAGCATGCGGAGGGTGACATCGGACCAACGACCGTCGAACGCGGGCAACCACCTCGAGATCGGTTCGTCCAGGGTGAGCAGGCCCTCGTCGACGAGGTCCATGAGCAGCGCGGCCGTGAACCACTTGCTCGTCGACGCGACCGCCAAGCGGGTGTCGTGGTCGACCGCCCCGTAGGCCTCGTCGACCAGCACCACGCCCTCGCGCACCACCAGCAGCACGCCGCCACCCGCCGCAGCGCGCCGGCGCATGGCCTCCTTCGTCGCGTCGAACGCCGCCGGGTCGGGGAGCGTGGTGACCAACGGACCCGTGTCGAGCAGCGTGGCGGGCGGGAGCGATCCCTCGCCCAGGCGCCGAGCCGTGGAACCAGGTGCGCGCCCCTCCGGCGGCTCGGCATCGGGTGCGCCCGACGGTGGCGCCGAACCGCACGCGGCGCCGGCCAGGACGGCGATCGCCACGAGCGCACTCGCGACGGTTCGCCGGGTCATGTCCCGGGAGCCGCCGTGGTCACCTCGATCACCGTCAGCACCGGGTCGAGGGCGCCCTCGGGAACCGAGATGACGACATCGCACAGCCCCTTGCCGCCGAGGATGCGCTCGAGGGCGCCGAGCTGGAGCTCGAAGGTCAGCTCCTGGCCCGAACCGAGCGCCCGGATCGAGGTGATCGACGAGCCGACCACTCCCCGCAGCACGACGAACTCCTGTGGACGACCGTCACAGAAGAGGTAGGTGACCGAGCCACGCCGCGTCGTCGGACCGTGGAACTGCCACGGTTCGAGCCCCCGCTCCGTGCCGAGAACGGCGTCGCCGTTTCGGTCCATCCACTCGGCGATCACCTCGAGCCGCTCCTGCTGCCACGGCGGGATGGAGCCGTCGCCGCGTGGCGAGATGTTGAGGAGCAGGTTGCCGCCACCGGCCGCGACCTCGGTGAGCACCGTCAACAGGTAGCGGGCCGACTTGCGGTCGGGGTCGGCCTCGACCGGGCCCCAGCTCTGGTTCATGGTCATGCACACCTCCCACGGCCCGTCGGGGGCAGGGTGTGGAACCGACTGCTCGGGGGACTCGTAGTCGCCCACCTCGGGCAACCGGTCGTTGACCACGATGTCGGGCTGGAGCTCGCGAATGATCGCCTCGAGCTCGTGGGACCCCCACTGGGCGGCCGAGTGCTCCCAGCCGCCGTCGAACCAGAGGGTGTCGATGCGGCCGTAGGCGGTGAGGAGGTGGCGCAGCTGGGCACGCAGCCGACCCGAGAACCGCTCCCACCCCTCGGGTTCGGGCTGGGGGAAGACGTAGCCGTAGGGCCGGTCCTCGTCGCGCCATGCCGGGTAGTCGGGATCGTGCCAGTCCGACAGGGAGAGGTAGAGCCCGACGCGGAGGCCGGCGTCGCGCGCCGCATCGACGAACTCACCGACGAGGTCTCGCCCGGGTTCGTTGTCCTCGATCCCGAAGGTGGCCGATGCGCCGCCGAAGAGGGCGAAGCCGTCGTGGTGCTTGGTGGTGAGCACCGCGTACTGCATGCCGCAGGCCTTGGCGAGGCGCATCCACTCGACCGGAGCGCCGACCGGTGGCCGGAACGCCGGTGTGGTGGCGTAGTAGTCGGCGACGGGGACGTCCTGACCGTGCGGGAAGGCGACGTTGCCTCCCACGAGCGGCCAGGACGGCTCCCAGCCCTGCGCGCTGTAGGCCCCCCAGTGCACGAACATCCCGAAGCGGGCGTCGCCGAACCACGACTGCCCCTCGGTGAGCACGTTCTCCCCCATCGATCGCTCCCCCTGAGCTCCACCCGGACCTCGCGCCGCGGATGACCGGGATCGTAGGTCGACGCCGACGCTCCCTGATCCGCGGGCGGATCGATAGCCTGCGCGGTGATGCCCGACGGACGGTTCGCCCCGAGTCCGACCGGCGACCTGCACATCGGCAACCTGCGCACGGCGCTCGTGGCGTGGCTGTGCGCCCGGTCAGCCGGTTCGAGGGTCCTCGTCCGCATCGAGGACCTCGACCGGAACGCCGCTCGCCCCGACATCGCCCGCCGCCAGCTCGACGACCTCACCGGGCTGGGCCTCGACTGGGACGGACCGGTGGTGGCCCAGTCCGATCGCCTCGACCGGTACCGCGACGCGATCGGCCAGCTCGAGCACGACGGGCTGACCTACCCCTGCTACTGCTCGCGCCGCGAGATCCGCGAGGCGGCGTCGGCCCCGAACGGACCCGGACACGGACGCGGAGGCGGACGGAGCAGCGAGGACGGGCCGACGCCGGCCCGACTCGATGGCGCCTACCCGGGGACCTGTCGGAACCTGACCAGGGCCCAACGGGCCGAACGGGAGGCAGCCGGTCGCCCGCCCGCCCTCCGGGTGCGTGGCGCCGGTGCCCGCTTCGGCTTCGAGGACCGCTTCGCCGGTTGGTTCGAGGGCGAGGTCGACGACCTGGTGATCCGGCGCAACGACGCGACCCCCGCCTACCACCTCGCCGTGGTCGTCGACGACGCCGACCAGGGCGTCGGCGAGGTGGTGCGAGGCGACGACCTCCTGACCTCCACCCCACGTCACCTCCACCTGGCGCGCCTGCTCGGCCTCACTGCGCCGGAGTACGGCCACGTCCCGCTCGTGCTGGGCCCCGACGGCGCCCGGCTGGCCAAGCGCGACGGCGCTGTGACCCTCGCCGACCGAGCGGCGCGTGGCATCGGACCGGCCGAGGTGCTGGGCGAGCTCGCCACCAGTCTCGGGCTGGCCGAGCCCGGGGCGCAGGTCGAGCCGGCCACGCTCGTCGAGCGGTTCGTGTCGACGGTCCTGCCACGCGAACCGTGGGTGCTCACCGCCGAGGTCCTCGATCCCTGATCGGGGCCCCGCCCGTGGCGGCCCGCGGCCCGCTCACCCCCGGATCGTCGCCGATCGTCACGGGCCGTCACGACGATGTAACCCGATCGCCACCCACCGTGAGTGGCTCGTTCTCCACGCTCGGTGGGTCAGCGAGCGCGCAGAACTTTTTCGGGGCTCGGTCCGCTCGGTCGAACATGTTCGGGTTCGGCCTGGGTAGGGGGTCAGCGGCCCCGAGGAGCCATCGGAACCCGGCGAGGATCGTGCCGAGGTGACCGATGTCGACGCCCGGGGTCTTGCGTCGATTGGTTGCGATCGTGTTACGCTCCATCCCGCATCGTTTCGTTTCTTGCGGTCCAATGACGGGCCGGCGAAGTACCCCATACCTATGGCACCTTCTCCCCGCTCGCTCGTTCCGCACCGCCCGCGTCCTGTCGGCGCGCCCCGCTCGGCCACGAGGGCCCCGGCGTGGCTGATGCTCGTGGTCGCCGGACTGTTCACCTTCTCGCCCGCGGCCGGAGCGGCCCCGTCGCAGACCGACCCGGGCCAGGCGCGCACCCAGCGCGAGGAGATCCGTCGGCAGAAGGCGGCGCTGGCCGCCGAGATCGACACGGCCCAGGCCACCGACGCCGAGCTCGCCGCCGCCCTCAACACCATCGACGCCAACGTCTACGCCCAAGAGGCCACCGTCGCCGACGCCCGCAACGCGGTGGCCGACGCCGAACGCCGCATCGCCGAGCTCCAGACCGAGATGGACCAGAGCCAAGCTGCGGTCGACGAGCTCAACGCCAAGCTCCAGAGCCAGGCCGTCGAGCGCTACGTGAACCCGAACGGGCGCGTCGACAACGCCAAGTTCCTCGAGTCCGAGAACTTCGACCAGGCCGAGAGCCGTCGGGTCCTCGCCGACGCCGCCGGCGGCACCAGCCGCGACACGGTCGACGAGATCCGCGCCACCCGCGTCCGCCTCGAGGACCTCCAGCGTGAGAGCGAGGCCGCCCGGGCCGAAGCCGACACCCAGCGCCAGGTCGAACAGGCCAGCCTCGACCAGCTCCAGGTCGCCCGCGCCGAACAGGCCCGGATGAAGGCCGAGTGGGACACCCGCATCGCCGGCATGCAGGACGACCACAGCCACCTGAGCGGCGAAGAGGACCAGCTGAGCGCGGTCATCGCCCAGGCCGAGGCCGAGCAGCGGGCCCGCGAGGAAGCCGCCCGCAAGGCCCAGGAGCAAGCTGCGGCCGACGCCGCCCGTGCTCGTCAACTCGCTGCCGCACCGGTCGCGAGCGCCTCGACGAGCTCGTCATCGGGCTCGGGCTCGGGCTCGGGTTCCGGGTCCGGTTCGGCGCCTGCGCCGGACGCTCCTGCGGCCGTCACCCGGCCGGCGTCGTCGGGCGGCATGATCTGGCCGATCGCCGGTCGCGTGAGCCAGGAGTTCCACAGCGGCCACCAGGGCATGGACATCTTCGCCCCCATGGGCACCCCGATCTACGCCGCCAAGGGCGGAACCGTCATCTCCGCCGGATGGAACAACGGTGGGTACGGCAACTTGGTGATCGTGTCGCACGGCGACGGCTTCACCACCGCCTACGCCCACATGAGCCAGGTCATCGCCTCGGTCGGCCAAGAGGTCGGCGCCGGCACCATCCTCGGCCTCGAAGGGTCGACCGGAAACTCCACCGGGCCGCACCTGCACTTCGAGACGAGGGTCAACGGCACCGCCGTCAACCCTCGTAACTACCTCCCGTAGCCCCTGCGCCGGGCGCGGCTCCCGACCGGGGTCGGTTCAGCGAGCGGGACCGGCGACCGCGAAGCGGCGCAGCCGCGCCTGGTCGTCGGGGTCGAGGAGCTCGATCACGTCGTACACCGGTTGGCCCGGGCCGCGCACCGCGGTGAGCGCCTGGTGGCCGGCGCTGCCCTTCGCCGGTGCATCGGTGGTGAGCAGCACCAGGGGCAGCTCCGGAAGGCCCGCTCGCAGGACGGCGGCCTTTCCCAGCGACTTCCAGAGGGTGTCGGTGCGGCGCAGGCCGGCCCGACTGGTGGTGAACGCACCCGAGACGTCGAAGGCCCAGTCCTCGCCGGTCTGGTCGGTGGCCACGATGTTGATCACGATGCCCAACCCCCGGGGCTTGACGTCCGCTCGAAGGTCGACGAAACCGCACGCATCGAGGACGATCGCCGCCAGCTCCTTGGCCTGGCGGCCCTCGCGCACCGCCCGCGACTGGGGGTCCTCGTCGGCGGCGGCGGGAGCGACGACGGGGAGCTCGACGCGCAGCGACACACTGGTGCTGCTCGCAACCGCGGCCTGTCGCTCCCGCTCGGCGACGATGCGAGCCTCGGCGGCCGCCACGTACGAGTCGTCGGTGTCGAAGCCCACGAAGTGGCGACCGGTGCGCACCGACGCCACCGCCGTGCTGCCCGAGCCCATGAACGGATCGAGGACGAGATCGCCCGCGTAGGTGTAGAGCTCGATCAGCCGGGTGGGGAGCTCCACCGGGAACGGCGCCGGGTGGCCGACGCGCGTGGCGCTCTCGGGGGCGATCTCCCAGAGGTCGGTGGTGGCCTCCATGAACTCCTCGCGGGAGATGGTGGCGGTGGACGGCAGGCCCTGTGCGAGGCGAGCTGCAGGGGTGAGCGCCCGGTCGAAGCGACCCTTGCTGGCGATGACGATCCGCTCGGTGACATCGCGCAGCACCGGGTTGGCCGGCCGCTGGAACGTGCCCCAGGCGCATGAACCGCCGGCGGCGCGTCCCTTCCACCACACGACCTCGCCGCGCAGGAGCAGTCCGAGCTCCTGGAGGATCTCGGTGACATCACCCGAGAGCGACCGGTACGGACGGCGGCCCAGGTTGGCCACGTTGACGGCGATGCGGCCACCCGGCTCGAGCACCCGCTTGCACTCGGCCAAGACCGCACGCAGGAGCTCGAGGTACTCGAAGTAGTCCGCCGGCACGCCGTCGGCGCCGAGGTCCTCCTCGTACTGCTTGCCGGCGAAGTACGGCGGCGAGGTGACGACGAGCGCCACCGAGCCCGAGGCGACGTCGGCCATGGCCCGAGCGTCCTGGCGGTGGATGACATCCACCTGGGCGGTCGCCGAGATCTCGGTGTCGGTGGAGATCTCGGGGGCGACGAAGCGCTCGTAGAACGCCGACGCGTCGTGGCTCTCCCGGCGCCCGGAGCCGAAGTTGGCCGTGGCGGTGGGACGACGACCACGGCCGTTCCTCGGATCCGACGTCGGGGTGACGCTCATGGGGTGCTGCTGCGTGCGGTGCGCCGACGCTCGGGCGCCAGCGTCGCATCGACGCTCGGCAACCGGTCGAGGTACGCGGTGACCGCGCTCGTGATCAACAGGTTCGCCGAGACATCGCGATCGCGAGCCGCCGCGTGCAGCCGGTGGTGGAGCGATGCCGGCAACCGGACCGCGGTGGCGATCCGACCCTCCTCACCGATGCGTGGACGACCCATGGACCAAACGTAGTCGGGGGGTCGGACACCGACGCGGATTTGCGCGCGCAGCAACGCGCGCTATGGCGGCGAGCTCCGGTCACCGTCGAGATCAGGGTCACCGTCGAGATCAGGGTCACCGTCGAGATCAAGGTCACCGTCGAGATCAGGGTCACTGTCGAGATCCGTCTCGTCGTCGGGACCTGGGGCCGGACGGGCACGGTGGGCGGGCGGGCGGGCGCGCCGGCGCGTCGCCTGCCAGGTGGTGATCTGATCGCGGGTCCACCCCGGAGCGCCGCCGAGTCGGATGATCGGTTCGGGCATCTGATCTCGAGCCAGGTAGGCCCGCACCGTGGCTTCGGCCACCCCGAGCATGGCGGCGACCGCGTCGATGCCGACCAGGTTCCACGGGTGCAGCGCCGGCGACGCCATGGCGACCACTCCGCCCCGCCGCTCGTCCCAGGCGTCGGCGGGAACCGGGATCGGGCCGCGCCCTCCGAGATCGGCGTGCTCGAACGCCCATGCCAGCGGATGGTCGGGACGGCGGCTCGCCCACGCTCGGGGCACGAGGCGCACCGGCGATCCATCGATCTCGCCCTGGTCCGGATCGAACAGGTCGCCGAGGGTGAGATCCTCGGCGCCGGGCACCTCGGTGTCGTCGCGACGTCGCCAACACCCGTCGGCGTCTCGGTGATAGGTGCCTCCCGCTCCCTTGGCCACGTTCGGTGCGACCTGGGGTGCTTCGATCGTGCTGCTCACGGTTGCAGCGTATCGCTGCAACCACGAGCCCGGTCGCGTTGCACCGAGCCGGACGCAAAGGGACGGTCATGTCACGCACGTGACTCCATTCACAAAGTACGCGAGAACCGCCTGCACGGTGGCGTCTGAGCCGATCGGGGCGGTTCGCCCTCACGAGCATCCGTGTTACGAACGTGTGACGGCGCTATCCAGGGACGGTCAAGCGGTGCCGTCGGACCACCGACGCGCCGAACGGCCGGCGGCGGATGCCGGATACCGAGAGGAACGCTGTGAACCCCCCGATCACCTCGCGCCGAGGACCGCTCCTGGTCCTGACGCTCGCCTTCATCGCCCTGCTCATCGTGCCCGTCGCCCTGGCGACGGTCGGAGCCGACGCCGACCACGACGCCGCCAGCGCCGCGGGCACGACCACCGAGGTACCCACCACCACCGGCGCCACGACCACCTCGCAGCCCGACACCACCACCACCGAGTCGGCGCCGGCCACCACCGAAGCCGCCGTCGCCGAGACCACGACATCCACGATCGACCTCACCGCCGCCTCCGAGTACGCCGCCGCGGTCGAGCGGTCCAGGGCCACCACGACCACCAGCACCGCACCCCGGGTCACCGAGCCCGAGATCGAGTACGTGTACGAGCCGGTGGTCGACGTCGCCGCCGCCCCCGAACCGGTCTACGACGCACCGGCGCCCACCTACGGCGGCGATGCCTTCGCCGGACTGTCGGCCGCCGACCGCAGCTTCCTCGCCTGCGTGCGCGACCGTGAATCCCGGGGCGACTACACCGCCGTCAACCCGTCGTCGGGTGCCGGTGGCGCGTACCAGTTCCTGCTCCCCACCTGGAACAACACCGCATCCCACGCCGGCCGCGGGGACCTGGTGGGCACCTATCCGCAGTACGCCAGCGCCTACGACCAGGACTTCCTGGCCGCCCACCTCCTCCAGTGGTACGGCCGGTCGCCCTGGTCCTACAGCTGCTGACCTGCGTCACGAGGCGCTCCACCTCCGTCGTCCACCGAGGTGACGGAGCGACGCCGGTGGGACCCGTCGGAACCGCGTCGGGGCGAGGACGAGCGTGCGCCGACGGTCAGGTCCGGGGGACCCGATGCGGGGTGTACACGACGAGTCGGACGGTCGTGCCGTCCTCGCTCGACCGGACCTCGGTCTCGTCGGCGAGGGTTCGCATGAGCGGCAGCCCCAGCCCACGTTCCCACTCGAGGCGATCGTCGGCGGTGGGCTCGGGCGCGGACCCGACGGCGTCGGGATCGAACCCACCGGCGGTGTCGAGGACCTGGACCTCGATCTGGTCGTCGTCGAGGTTGCACGTGATCAGGATGCGCTCGGCGCCGGCGAGGGCGGCGTGCGCCTCGATGGCGTTCGTCGTCGCCTCCGACACCGCGATGCGCAGGTCGTCGATGCGTTCGTCACGGAACCGGGGCTCGATCGCCGCGGCCGCCGCCACCACCTGGCGGGCCAGCACCAGGTAGTCGACGCGCGCCGGGATCTCGAGTTGGACCTCAGCCATCGTGTCGGCCCGCGATCGTGGCGACCCCGGCCGGCGGTGACGACGACGGCGCCTCGATGGCCGACGCAACCGTCTCCAACACCTCGATGATCGTGTCGAGCTGCACCAACCGGATCAGGTCGAGCACCTGGGGCTCGCTGGCAACCACGCGCAGGACGCCGCCGGCGCCGCGCGCTCGACGAAGCGCCCCGAGCACGATGCCGAGCCCGCACGAGTCGAGGAAGTGGACGGCCCCCAAGTCGAGGACGACCCTCGGTACGGCGTCCGCGTACCGAGCGGCGCCGAGCGCGGCCACGATCGCCTGGCGGATGCGCGGCGCCGCCGGAAGATCGAGCTCACCGACGACGGCGATCACCGTCCATCCCGACCTCTCGTACACCTGCACGTCGAACAACACGAACAACCCCCGACCACCCGACTGCGGCCACGTCACGCTCGATCACGCGTCGTGACCCCAACGCTACCTGAGATGGTTACCCCCAAGGTTGCCCACATTCCTCACAGCGCTGTAATTACGCCGAGGCAATCCCTACACTGGCCGGGCGCACACCCCGGGCGCCGGATGCAGCGGTCCGCTGGTCGCCGTTCCCCGGCCTCCGCACCCGCCGCCCGACCCGAACCGACACCGCATGGCGATCACCACCGCCGAGGACCTCGAACCGCTCATCGCCAGCCTGGGCGACGACCCGCGCCTCGTCCACGTCGAGCGGATCCCCCGACGGCGCGCGCGGTTCGCCGATCTCACCGTCGCGCTGCCGCACGAGGTGCGGAGCCGGCTCGGCGTCGACCGCTTCTGGTCCCACCAGGCGCGCGCCATCGATCTCGCCCGCTCGGGCCGCAGCGTTGCCGTGGCCACCGGCACCGCATCGGGCAAGTCGCTCTGCTACCAGGCACCGATCGCCGAATCGATCGTCGAAGGCCTCCGACCAGCCACCGCCCTGCTGCTCTTCCCCACCAAGGCACTCGCCCAGGACCAGCTCCGGTCGCTCACCCAGATGGCCGTCCCCAAGCTGATCGCGGCCACCTACGACAGCGACTGCACCACCGAGGAGCGCACGTGGGTCCGGGCGAACGCCAACGTCGTGCTGACCAACCCGGAGATGCTCCACCACGGGATCCTGCCCCACCACGCCCGATGGGCCACCACGATCATGCGGTTGCGCTACGTCGTGGTCGACGAGCTGCACCTGCTCCGCGGGATCTTCGGATCGCACGTGGCGCACCTGCTGCGACGACTCCGCCGGTTGTGCGCCCTCTACGGGAGCGACCCCACGTTCATCTTCTCGTCGGCCACGATCGGCCGGCCGGCGTCGCTGGCCTCCCAGCTCTGCGGACTCGACGTCGCCGAGGTCACCGACGACGGATCACCTCGGGGGGAGCGCGTCTTCGCGCTGTGGAACCCGGCGGCGGGCGAGCACGAGCACCCGGTCCACGAACCGGCCCGATCTGTCGGCGGTCGTCAGATCGACGAGCCGTTCGCCGCCGATGGTGAGCGCGAGGCACCGACCACGCGAGCCCGCTCCTCCGCCAACCACGAGACGGCGTTGCTGATCGCCCGGCTCGTCCGCCACGGCCACCGGTCCATCGCGTTCTGCCGCAGCCGCAAGGGCGCCGAGGTCGTGGCCGCGCAGACCGCCCGCCACCTTCCCACCGAGCTCGGGGACCAGGTGCGGGCCTACCGTGCCGGCTACCTCACCACCGAGCGCCGCGACATCGAGGCCGAGCTGTTCGCCGGGCGGCTGCGAGCGGTGATCGCCACCACCGCCCTGGAGCTCGGCGTCGACATCGGTGGACTCGACGCCTGCGTGCTCAACGGCTTCCCCGGAACCATCGCATCGATGTGGCAGCAAGCCGGGCGCGCCGGGCGCGATGCCCGGCAATCCCTCGCCGTGCTGGTTGCGGGCGACGACCAGCTCGACCAGTGGTACATGAACCACCCCGATCAGGTCTTCAGCCGGCCGCCCGAGCCCGCGGTCGTCAGCCTCGACAACCCCTTCATCTCGCGACCCCACCTCGCGTGCGCCGCGTACGAATCGCCGCTCACCCACGCCGACGAGCGGTGGTGGCCCGGGTTGCTCGACGATGCGGTGCGCGACCTCGTCGTCGACGACCTGCTCCGCCTGCGCCCGCGTGGCCGGGGCACGCTCCGCGAGCCCACCGCGGTCTGGGCGGGGCGCGGGTGGCCGAGCAGCGGCGTCGGCCTGCGCGGCTCGTCGAACGAGCTGGTCCACATCGTGCTGGGTGACGGAACCCTCGTGGGCACCTCCGACCTCGACCGGGCCTGCCAGCTCGTCCACCCCGGCGCCATCTACCTGCACCGCGGCCACACCTACCTGGTGCTCACCCTCGACCTCGATGAGCGGGTGGCGGTCGTGGAACCGCATGCCCCGACCGAGTACACCCAGCCCCGCACCGAGACCGACATCACCATCCTCGACACCGACCACGCCCGATCGGTGGGTGGGGCGACGCTCGCCATCGGCCCGGTTCGGGTCTCGTCCCGGGTGGTGGGCTACCGACGGATCGATCCCCGCACGCGCACGTTGCTGTCGGTCGAGGACCTCCACCTGCCCACCACCGATCTCACCACCCGCGCGTTCTGGTACACGATCGACCCGTCGCTGCTCGCCGACGCCGGGCTCGCCGTCGGCGCATGGCCGGGAACGCTCCACGCCGCCGAGCATGCCGCCATCGCCATGTTGCCGCTGTTCACGATCTGCGACCGGTGGGATGTCGGTGGGGTGAGCACGCCGTTGCAGGCCGAAACCGGTCGACCGACGATCGTGATCTACGACGCCTACGACGGCGGCGCGGGCATCGCCGAGCTCGGCTACGACGCGGGCGACCGCCACCTCCGAGCCACCCTCGAGGTCATCGAGGCGTGCGGGTGCGAGGGTGGCTGTCCGTCCTGCGTGCAATCACCCAAGTGCGGCAACGGCAACGAGCCGCTCGACAAGGCGGGTGCGGCGGCGCTGCTCCGCTCGGTCCTCGGCCCCCGCTCGTCCCCCGCTCCCCTCGCCTGACGGCACCGACCAGGATCTCGTCGTCTCGACGACGGTTCGGCGGTCGAGGTCGGTTCGGGTGGCGAGCGCGTGAACGCAGGAGCCGGCGACGGCCGTGCCGGCGCAGGATGCCTCCGGTAGGCGAAGTTGCCAGCGCGTCGCGACCGGATAGGCCGGTCGCGATCCGTGGCGCGTGCGTTGCGTTGCACGGCGCCGGTGCGCTACTGCTCGACGCGCATGGTGGCCCGCGCGGTCAGCACGAGGTCGGGCACGAGCGGCCCCACGAGTGGCAGATCCGTCGGAGCCCGGTACTCCACGACCACGGTCACGTCGCTGCCGACGACGCCGCGTCCGCGGGTGGACACCGACACGCGATCGCCCGAGAGTCCGCCGTTGCGCTCGACCGCCGCGGCCGCAACCTGCTCCTCGGCCGACACCGCGGCGGCGCGAGCTCCCTCCCTCGCGGCGTGCACCACGCGGATCTGGTCGCGGACGACGAGTCCGACCTGGACGACGGCGAGTGCGAGCATCACCACGACCGGCAGGACCAGCGCCAGTTCGACGGTGGACTGACCGCGGTCACGCCGCGACCTCGGTTCGGCATCGTCGACGACGCCGATCGGCGCCGAAGTTCGTCCAGGGCGGAGCCCGTCGCGCCCCATCAGCCGGCGCTGCCCATGACGCGATCCATCACCCAGGAGAACAACGTGCCGATGAGATCGGTCCTGGTGGCCCACGTGATGAGGAGCACGGCGATGGCGGCGGCGCCGATGAGGACCAGGGCGTACTCAGCGGTCGTCTGGCCGGCGTCGCCGGCGAGTCGGGCCCGTCGGGCCGGGTCGGTGGCGCGATGCGCGGCGACGACCAACCACGAGTGGATCAGGACGAAGGGAACGAGCATGGGAACTTCCTTTCAACGGTGATGTCGGAGGGACGCGTTGCGTCGAGGTCGCCGGAGTCGCTCACGGCGTGAGGGAAGGAAGGGAACGCAGCACCACCGGCACCACCGTGAGGAGCGCGAAGGCGGGCAAGGTGCAGAACACCAACGGGAACAGCAGCTTCACCGGCACCCGTCGGGCGGCTTCCTCTCGGCGGCGCCGGCGGGCGGTCCGGGCGTCGGCGGCGACCCGGTCGAGCGATGCCACCAACGGCGCCCCGTAGCGTTCGGTGGCCACCAGCGCGTCGATCAGTGGACGGACGCCTTCCGCCGCGAGGTGCGAATCACCGAGGCCGTCGAGCGCATCGGCGAGCCGGTCCCCTCGCTCGGCCCGGTCGAGCACGGCCTGCAGCTCCGCGACGATCCGGCCGCGGTGGTGCCGGACCACGGCTTCGAGGGCCAGCCGGACGTTGAGACCCGACGCCACGCCGAGCCGGATCAGATCGATGACCTCGGGCGCCTCGTCGAGGGCGGCCGACCGGTCATGTGAGCGGCGCATCGCCGCCACGATCCACGGCACGGCCCACGCGGCGAAGCCGAGGCCGACCACCAGCGGGCGCGGCGCACCGACGGCGGCGGCGACGCCTCCAGCGACGAGCGCACGGCCGAGGCGGCGATCGGCGCCGTGGTCGGCGGGACGTCGGACGAGTCGGCGCGGTCCTCGACCAACCCACGCCTCGATCGACCTCCACCGCGGGACGACGCCGCGCTCCCGATCACGATCGCCGTGTCCGGCGCGGCGGCGCACGGGCAGCGAGGCGCATCGTCGAAGCACCGCGATCCGATGTCGCCGGTCGACCGCGATGCACCCGATGCCGCAGATGGCGGCCGCGACCGCGAGCACCCGAGCGCCGTGCGAGCCCGACAGCCCCCCGAACACGATCGGCGCCGTGTGCACCGTGGCGGCGATGTCGATGCGCGCGGTCACCGGGTGCCTCGGGCCACGAGGGTCATCCACGCAGCACCTGCGGCGTCGAGCACGCACCCCACGGCGAGGCACGCCAGGCCGGCGGGCGTGGACACGAAGAAGGTCCAGGCCGCGGGGTCCGATGCCCCGGTGAGGATGACGAAGCCCAACGGCGACAACCCGATGACGATCGCCGAGGCACGGGCCTGGGACGAGAGCGCCGCCAGCTCTCGGTCGACGGCCAGCCGATCACGAAGGGTGGCGGCGACACCGTCGATGGTGCGGGCGCCGGCACCACCCGTCTCGGCGGCGAGCGAGAGGGCAGCACCGGTCATGCGCACGCCGGCCGTCGGCCGCGCATCGGCCCACCGGTCGAGGACCTCGACCAGGCCGTGGCCGGTGGCCAGCTCGTCGACGAGACGGTTGAGATCGTCGGCCACCGGGCCTCGAGTCCGAGCGGCGCCCTCGCCGATCGCCACACGCAGCGACGCGCCCGAACGAACCCCTGCGGCCACCGTCGCCAGCAGCGCCGGGAGCTCACGATCGACCAGGACGGCAGCCCGATCGCCGACCACGAGCAGCACGAGGGCGATGGCGACGGCGACGACGGCGGCGACCAGCACCGCCGCGAGGAGACCACCGACGGCGACCAGCGATGCCAGCACGACCGTGAGCCCTGGGCTCCCCCATCGCCAGGCCCGTTGGACCGCGTCGGCGGACAGACCGGCCCGCTGAAGCCGCGCCTGCACCGGCAGCGGGACGGCGCGCAGGCGAGCGATCACCCACCCGGGGGGTGCGACCGGCTCGGCTCCCCGGCGGCCGACGGCGGCACCGATGCCGGTGAGGACGGACCGGCGACGCCTCCACGTGCCGGCCCGGGCGAGGGCGACGACGCCGACCAGCACCGCCGAGGCGAGGGCGGTCCCGCTCGACACGTCGAGCGCGGGAGCCATCAGGAACCGATCCATGCCGCCGAGGGAGCGCGACCGCCTGCGTCTCGCCGGCCACGGGCCGGGAGGCGACCGAGCACGAGTCCGTCCGTGAGCGCCACCGTGGTGAGCGCCTCGCCTTCGGTGGGTCGATCGACGACCTCGTGCACCGCCGCGACATGACGTTCGCCTCCGCCACCTCGCGCGACCTGCACCACCAGGTCGATCGAGCTGGCGATCTGCTCGCGCACCGCCGACAGCGGGAGGTCCGCGGCGCCCAGCACGATCATCGTCTCGAGCCGACGGAGCGCGTCGGTGGGGCTGTTGGCGTGACACGTGGACATCGATCCCTCGTGCCCGGTGTTCATGGCCTGGAGCATGTCGATGGCCTCCTCACCTCGCACCTCACCGACGACGATGCGATCGGGACGCATGCGCAGCGCGTTGCGGACGAGCTCGCGCACCCGCTGCCCACCGGCGCCATCGGCGTTGGCCGGACGAGCCTCAAGACGCACGACGTGGTCCCCGGGAAGACGCAGCTCGGCGGTGTCCTCGATGGTGATGATCCGCTCGTGCGGCGGGAGGTGCGCGGCGATGGCGTTGAGCAGCGTGGTCTTGCCCGAGCCGGTGCCGCCGCTCACCACGATGTTGGCGCGCACCTCGACCGCCCATCGGAGCAACGAGGCAACTCCCGGGCCGCAGAACCGATCGAGCGCGATGTCGGTGACCCCGAACCGTCGGATGGTGAGGCACGGTCCGTCGATGGCCAGCGGTCCGACGATGGCGTTCACCCGCGACCCGTCGCGGAGCCGAGCGTCGACGATGGGGCTCGATCGGTCGACGCGCAGGCCGAGCGGAGCCACGATCCGCTCGATGGTCCTCGACACGGTGGCGTGGTCGAGGCGCAGCGGGGTCTGTTCCAGCTGTCCGAAGCGCTCGATCCAGACGTCGCGACCGGCGTTCACCATCACCTCGGTGACATCTGGGTCCCGGAGGTACGGCTCGAGCAGACCCAGGCCGTCGGTCTGGGCCATCACGCGCTCTACCACGGAGCGAGCCTCGTCGTCGGTGAGGAGCGGATCCTCCGCCCGCACCAGGCCGACGACGATCCCCCTCCGGTCGGTGGCGCACCGTCTCGACCAGGCCGACGGGTCGAGGGCGAGCACCTGGCGGTGCACGGTGATCGCCACCTGCCCGACGCGGGGTTCGATCGCGTCGGATCGTGGGTCACCACGTTCGTCGCGTCGATCGAGGTGGGAGGTGGCGTCGGCCGCGGAACGGTGGTCGCGGCGGTGGTCGTGGTCGTCGGGACCATCCGACGCCGGGACGACGGGCAGTCCCATCACGCGACCTCGCGCAACGAGCGCCGCAGCACACGTGGGAGCCGGGTGGCCAGGAGCCCGGCGTCGACCACGCGCGCAACCGCGTCATCGATCGGGATCTCGGCCCACACCTCGGCGTCGAGCACCGCCTCGACGTCCTCGCTGCGCAGCCTCCGACCCGACTCGCTCACCAGGACGATGCCCGAGGGATGCAGCGGACTCCTCGCGGCCCGGCGGAGCGAGAGGTAGCACGCCCGCGTCACCAGCAGCGACCGGGTGGCCTGCGCAGCGAGGACCGAGGCGGCGTCGGTGTGCGGCGAGCTCTTGGCCGCGGGGAGCACCCCGCAATCGACCACCACCGGGCGACGATCCGACGCCAGGACCCCGGCGAGGACCTGGGCGCGGCCGGGCGAGGCACACGCGCCATCGCCGCGCGGGACGAGCGACACACCGGCAGGTCCAGCCAACTCGAGGCGGGCCCAGCCGTCGGCGGGAACCGACGACCCTGCCGCCAGCCAGTCGGTCACGCCCGGACGGTCGAGGTCGGCGACGCCGAGCACGACGCCGGCGTCGCCACCGAGATCGACGAGCAGGGAACCTGCGGGGGAGCGCTCGGCGAGCAACGTCGCCAGCGCGACCGCCACGACGGTGGTCCCCGATCCACCCTTCACCGACCAACACGACACGAACATGGGCCTGCTCCCGAACGCGAGGGATTCCACGACGACGGGGGAAGGGCGAGGGAGGCACGCGACCCTGACAGGCTCAGGCCTGCGGTCGCCGGACGGCTCCTCGGGAGCGATCGAGCAACGAACCGGGATCTCGAGGACCCGTCGGTCGTGCGGTCGACAACGTAGCGGCAGCGACGGGCCGGTGCCAGGGGTTCTTCGCGTGGGCGACGCCGAGAGGCCAGCTTCGTGGCGGGTGCGACCTATGCTCGGCGTCGTGGAGGCGGCATTCTTCGACTTGGACAAGACCGTCATCGCGCAACCCTCGATGGTCGCGTTCGGTCGCCCGCTCTACAAGGCGGGAATGATCTCTCGGTGGCTGATCGTGCGGGCCATGTGGAGCAACACGCTGTTCCACTACATGGGCGCCGACGAGGAGCGGATGCGCAAGTTCCGCGAGTCGGCGTTGCGCATCACCGCCGGGTGGGATCAGGCCCTCATCAGCGCCATCGTGCGCGACACCCTCATCGAGGTCATCGAACCGATCGTCTACGACGAGGCGCTCGACCTCATCCGCGAGCACCAGGCCGCCGGTCGACGGGTCTTCATCATCTCGGCGTCGCCGGAGGAGATCGTCGCTCCGTTGGCGCAGTACCTCGGGGTCGACGAGGCCATCGCCAGCCGTGCCGAGCTCGACGACGACGGTCGCTACACCGGCAACGTCGAGTTCTGGTCCTACGGGCCGTACAAGGCCGAGGCCATGCGCGACGCCGCAGAGCGCCACGACATCGACCTCGACGCCTCCTACGCCTACTCCGATTCGGCCACCGACGTCCCGATGCTCGAGGTCGTCGGCCACCCGGTCGCGGTCAACCCCGACCGGGAGCTCGCACGGGTCGCGCACCAGCGCGACTGGGAGATCCGCCACTTCGAGCACGGCGTCCCGCTGCGCGAGCGCGTGTCGATGCCTCCGCCGGGCAAGACGCTCGCGGTGGTGGCCCCCATCGGGATCATCGCCATCGGAGCCGCGGGTGTCTGGTGGTGGTGGCGACAGACCACCCCGACCACACGAACTGCCGTGCACGACGCGTGGCGGGCTCGACTCCCTGCCCGTTGGGCGCCCGACCCCGAACCCGCCCGGGGCGTTCGCCAGCGTCTCGATGAGCTCGCATCAGCGTTCGGTCGGCTCACCACAGCCGTCGCCCACTGACCTCGGCGACGTCCCCAGCGTTCAGACGTGGCGCGCCGCGTCGCCGCCCGCCCGATCGCCGCCCGCCCGATCGTCCCGTCGCCCGATCGTCTTGTCGTCCCGTCGCCTCGGCGATCGCGCGGCCGTCGATGAGACTGGTCCCACCGTGTGGTCACGCAGGCGCGGCCCCACGCACCGACCTGGCGCGGTGGACATCCGAGCGGGCACGGGCGCGGGCGCTCGACCGGGGAACGCCGGCGCGCACACATCCGATCTCGGTGTCGTCCGCCCGTGCGAGGGCGATCTGTCGTGATGCGCCTGCTAGGCGTCCTGGAGCTTCTTCACCGCGAAGGCAGCGAGGGCGAGGACGACGAGGATGACGATGACCTTCTTCATGGCGGGCAGTGTAGGTCGCGATCTCGACGTGCCGCGCCGCAACGTTGCATCCCGCGCCGTACGGCGCCAGACCACTTCGCCGAGGCGATCGAACCGAGACCGTGCCCACGCCCGGAAACGCATCGAGGCCCCGCACGGTGCGGGGCCTCGGGATGCACGTTCGGTTGACGGCGCTGAAGCCGGATCGATCAGACCGCCAGCAGGTCGCGGGCGCCCGTGTCGCTCGAGGGGTGCCGGAGCTTCGACATGGCCCGTGCCTCGATCTGGCGGATGCGCTCGCGGGTGAGGTTGAAGTGCTCGCCCACCTCTTCGAGCGTGCGGGGCTCGCCACGATCGAGGCCGAAGCGCAACTTGAGGATCTCGCGCTCACGCTCGTCGAGCGGGCTGAGCAGGCGGGAGATCTCTTCGGGGAGCAGCGCCGTGGCGGCGACCTCGAACGGCGATTCGGCGGAGCGATCCTCGACGACGTCGCCGAGCTCGGCGTCGCCGTCCTCACGGAGCGGCTCGGAGAGCGAGAGCGGCTCGGCCGCGAAGCGGAGCGCCTCGGTGACCTTGTCCTCGGGCATCTCGACCTCGGCCGAGAGCTCCGAGAGCGTTGCCGGGCGACCCAGCTTGAGCTCGAGACGGGCTCGGGCCTTCTGCAGGCGGGCGAGGGTGTCGCCGGCGTGGACGGGGAGGCGGATGGTGCGACCCGTGTTGGCGATGCCGCGGGTGATGGCCTGTCGGATCCACCAGGTGGCGTAGGTGGAGAACTTGAACCCCTTGCGCCAATCGAACTTCTCGACGGCGTGCATCAGACCCAGGTTGCCCTCCTGGATGAGGTCCAACAGCGGAAGCCCCGATGCCTGGTACTTCTTGGCGATCGACACCACCAGGCGGAGGTTCGACTGCACGAACGTGCGTTCGGCATCCTCGCCCTGCTTGATGGTGCGACGGAGCTCGCGCTTGCGCGTCGGGGTCAGACCGGTGGCGGCATCGAACTCGCCACGAGCGGTGGCGCCGGCCTCGATCGCCTGGGCCAGCCGGACCTCGTCGTCCTTGGTGAGCAGCGGGTACTGCCCGATGTCTGTCAGATAGAGACGGACGAGGTCTTCCTCGTCCCGTTCAACGCGCTCCTTGGCCAAGATGCACCTCACGGTCAGCTGCGGTGGATCGCCACGGCGAGATCACGCCGTCTCGGTCGTGGCGGGGAAACGGGCTCGGGTGAGCCGCTTGCAGGGGGAATGTTCAGATCCGGCGACACGACGGACGTATCCAGTCACGATACCGGCGAGGTCAAGAGGGCCAACCTTTCGCAAGAATCTTGCTGAGCGTGGGTTGTCCGATCCACACCGTCGCATGCGGCGAGATCGCCCCACCCGGCCGGTCCTATCGGCATCGTCGCGCCGATCCGGAGGCTCCGGCACGAAAATCCTCACGAACGTGCCCCTTGTCTCTGCCACGTCGAACGACCACGGTGGGTGACCGACGAGGCGCCCGGCACCGTCGCGACGGCTCGGGCCCGGTTCGCCCGAGCGCCCACTGCACTACGGTGCGCGGGTGCCCGAGGACGACGTGGACCTCACCATCGTGACCCTGCGCTTCGACGCGGCCGACGCCGACCGCCTCGTCTCGGTGCTCGCTCGCTACGTCGTGATGAGCCGGGGTCAGCCCGGATGTCGAAACATCGATCTCACGGCCTCGGCCACCCGTCCCGGTCGGTTCCTCGTCATCGAGAAGTGGGCCTCACCAGCCGACCAGCAGCAGCACTTCGACTCCGACGCCATGGTCGAGATGGCGCGATCGTGCACCGGTCTGCTCACCTCGCCACCCGAGATCGACCTGTTCGAGGCCATCAGCGCCCACGATCTGCACTGAACCGCCCCGGACCCGGCGAGCGCCATCTGCGGACCCCGCCTGCGCACCACCGACGACGGCACCGACCGGGTCGGGCGCCCACGGTCAGGGGGCGCTCACCGGAGCCCTCGCTGCATCGCTGATGCGCTCGATGTCGGCCCAGACCAACGGGTCCGACGGCGACCACAGTCGGTCGAACGCCGCATCTGCGGCATCGGTGAAGCCGTGGCGGTTGCGGAAGGCGTACAACCACCGTTGCCGTTGCGAGCGGTACCCGCCGGCGACGAGCCGGCCGGTGGCGTAGACGTCCCACGCCGTGGCCAGCGCGAGCGAGAGGTCTCCGGGATCCGGCACGGTCCCGAACTCGGGGTCGCGCTGGTCCCGTGCCCGGAACAGCAGCCGTCCGACGATGTCGGCCGTGCTGTCCTCGGAGAGCCGACGGGGACGCTTGGGATCCTCGAGGGCACCTCCTTCGATCTCGAGGACCAGCGGGTCCACCGACGCCACCACCGCCCGACCGAGCGGCACGCGCTCGTCGATGTCGACCCGGAGGTCGACATCGGCGGGCAACCCCACCACCGGGATCAGACGCTCGACCACCGCGACGATGGTGGGCGCGTCGAACTCGACCATCGTGAAGGTCTCGGGCGTGACGGTGACGGCCACCGCTACCCCGCCGTCGTCAACGAGTCGGCTGCACCCTGCTTGAACGCGGCCAGATCCCGACGTGCCTCGGCCGAGAGGCCGGCGATCTCGTCGATCTCCTCGTCGGCGAACCCGGCCAGCTCGCGGAAGCGTCGAGCGAGGCGGATCGGACTGTCGTCCTCCTCGCCGCGGAAGCCGCCGAGGGAGAAGAGCTTGTCGACGATGCGCTGGAACTCGAGCGCGTTGGCCCGGCGTTCGGGATCGTCGGCGGTCATGCGCCGCAGCCAGTCCGAGCCCATCTTCACGTGGGTCACCTCGTCGGCGAGCATCCAGTCCTCACAGAACTCGAGCACGGGGTCACCGGCGACCGAACCGAACTCGCGCATGGTGTTGAAGACGTCGATGGCCAGGCCTTCGAGGGCTCGGTTCACTCCGGTGAGCCGCAGCACCGGGTCGGGGTTGCAGGCTGCCTCGTACAAGAACGTCGCTTCGGAGAACTCGCCGATCTCGGTGCCCATCCAGTCGCCGAGCTTCACCGAGATCTCGACGTGGCGGGTCTCGTCCCAACATTGGCGGGCCATGTCGAGCTTGAGCTCGAACGGTGCCTCGTCGCGTCCCGACCCGGTGTCGAAGTCCCAGCAGGTGCGGCCGGCGCCCTCGAGCGCCTGCACCTCACCCATGAAGATGCCGTGCATGAGGGCACGGGCGGCATCCGGGGCCTCCGGACGGTCCGGAGTGAGCTTCTGCGGGCCGCGACGGCCCGAACCCTCGGCACGGTTCTCGACCGACCGGGGATCGGCAGCGCCTTCGAAGATGCTGACGCGGACGAAGCGCTCGTCGCGGGCCAGTTCCTCGACGGGGAGCATCTTCTTCATGCTGGGACCTCCTGGCCCTCGGCTGATGTGGCGTACGCGTCACCGATCGAACCCGGTCCGGCGATGCCGCCGGCCGCGAGCACGAGCGTCTCGAGGTGGGCCTGGTGCGCGGCGGCGCGCTGGACCTCATCGGGTGTGGTGATGAGCGACTGGATGAGCATCTCGCCGTCGCGCCAGTCGTCGAGCTCGTCCTGGAGGATGAAGTTCAACGAGCGGATGGTGGGCGCGTCGGTGATCGTGGACGTGTTGTTGCGGTGGTAGGTGTACGCCGCGATCTTGTGCGGGATGAGCACCCGGTACACCCCCACGAGCTTCTCGAGTGTCTGCTCGGGCGCCTCGGGTTCGGTGACCGCATCCATGAAGGCCACGATCTCGTCGTTGGCCGGCACGGTCAGACGATCAGGGTTCATCTCGCGCAGTTCCGGCAGCCGCTTGTGCCACAGCTCGGCGTGCCACGCGTGGTGGTAGCAGTGGGTGCCCAGGCGCATCTTGATGTCGAGCTCGGGCACGGTGGCCACCCAACCGCCGAGCGCCTCGAACAGCCGCATCTCGATCCACTTGTAGTTGCCGACCCGGCGCGCCGACTCCTCCACGTCGAAGGCACCCGGCAGCTCTCGTCGATCCCACGGAGCGAACGCCGCGCGTGGCTTTGCTGGATCGGCCATGGATCCCCCTGACATCTCGAAGCCGACGGCCGCGAGCCTCACGACCCGATCCCGGGTCCGCACAGCCGAGCGACCGCGCTGAGGGTGACCTCAGCGCCACCACCCTACCGGCCGATTCCGACCCGATCCCGAAATTGCGGCGGTGGTCCTCACCAGGGTGTTCCAGCGCCGCAATTTCGGGATGGGGTGCTCAACGTTGACGGTGTTCACTATCGTGGCGCCGTGGGAGATCTCGGGGAACGCATGCGGACGCGGTCGACGGCTGTGGTGGCGGCGCTCGCGCTGATCGCCGTGCTGGGGGTGGTCGGCCCGAACTCGCCGCCCGCCAGCGCCGCCGGTGGAGGCACCGTCGACCTGACCGGCGCGGCTGCCGCGACGTTCACGGTCACGCCCGGGGTCGAGCAGCTCACCGTCACCGGCGCGCCGCCGCGAGGTCCGCTCACCCTCGTCGAGGCCGCCACGCTCGAACGGATCGTCACGCTGTACACCGACGACCTCGGCCAGCTCGTCGTCCAGTACGTGCCCGACGACTTCCTGGTGCACGACCCGCAGACCCAGGGGGTGCTCCCGACGGTGAAGGGCAGCACGGTGACC
>JBBSTY010000042.1:0-27119 GCA_038235385.1 Acidimicrobiales bacterium
CCAGCTGACCGCCGAGCTCACCGTGGTCGTCCACGACCCGGCCGGTGTCGACGACGCCGAGCTCGATGCCCTCCGAGCCGGCGGTGTGGACGTCGTGCGTGGTGCGGTGCGCCGCCTGGTGACCGGCCCGGGGGGCGACCTCGACGCGGTCGAGCTCGCCGACCATCGGCTGATCGCCGCCGACGCCGTCGTGGTCGGTCCGCGGTTCCGGGTGCGGGCCGAGCCGTTCGCGCCGCTCGGGCTCCGACCGGTCGAGCATCCGAGCGGGCTCGGCGAGGTCGTCGAGACCGACATGATGGGCTCGACGTCGGTTCCCGGTCTGTACGCGGCGGGCAACGTGACCGATCCGAGCCACCAGGTGGTGCACGCGGCGGCCGACGGCAGCCGGGTCGGCGCCATGATCAGCTCCGACCTCGCCGCCCAGGACCTCCGCGACGCGGCGCGGCCCTCGGCGAACGAAGCCGACTGGGATCGCCGCTACGAGGCTGACCGGATGTGGAGCGGCAACCCGAACGGCTCCCTCGTCGTGGAGGTCGGCGGGGTCGCTCCCGGACGTGCGCTGGATGTCGGTGCCGGCGAGGGCGGCGACGCGGTGTGGCTGGCGGAGCACGGCTGGACCGTGACGGCGAGCGACATCTCCCGGCGCGCCCTCGACCGGGTGGATGCCGAGGCCCGGCGGCGTGGCCTCCACATCGAGTGTCGACACGCCGACGCCAACGCCGCCGACGCCTTCGGCGACGCGACCTTCGACCTCGTCACCGCGCACTACGCGTCCATCCCCCGCACCCCCGACGGGCGGGGCATCGACAACCTGCTCGGCGCCGTCGCCCCCGGCGGTGCCCTGCTCGTCGTGAGCCACGACCTCGAGCCGATGCGCGGCCCCATCGACACCGCCATCGCCAGTCGGGCGTTCGATCCCGACGCGTACCTCCGGGTCGATGACGTCGTGGCCGCTCTCGCCGCCGCGGCGGACTGGACCATCGAGGTCCACGAGACGCGCCCCCGACCCTCGGGAGCGGCCTCGGCCTCGCACCACGTCGACGACGTCGTGCTCCGCGCCCGCCGCCGCAGCGGCTGGTGATCGGCGGCGGGCCGTCAGCTCGTTCCGGCGGCGTCCGTCGGCGGGTTCAGCGCGTCAGCCGTCAACCCGATCCGTCGTGGGCTGTCGGCTGTCGGCGGGTTCAGCGCGTCAGCCGTCAACCCGATCCGTCGTGGGCTGTCGGCTGTCGGCGCGTTCAGTCGTGGCGGTTGTCGCCGAGGGCGTCCTCGGCGACGAAGTCCTCGGCGTCGACGAGGGCCAGCTCGGGGAGCAGGTCGTGGTCGACGAAGAGGCCCGAGGCGGCGCTGGTGCCCGAGAGGGCGTCGGCGGCGAGGACGATGGACGCCGAGGTGTAGCTGGACTTCTCGCCGCCGGGGAAGTGGACCATCTCGGGGAAGACGATGCCGGTCCAGTACTGGCCGTCCTCGTTGCGCAGCAGCTGGGCCCAGCCGAAGAGCGTGCGGGCGAGGTCGCGCTCGCCGAGGGAGAGGTAGGCGAGCATGCACTCGCAGGTCTCCGCGGCGGTGATCCACGGGCGGTCGCTGACGCAACGGATGCCCATGTTCTCGACGAGGAAGGTGTCGCGCCGGGCGTTGAGACGTTCGAGGCCGGCCTCGCCCCGGACGACGCCGGCCAGCACCGGGTAGTACCAGTCCATGGCCCAGCGGTGCTTGGGGGCGAAGGCGTCGGGCAGGTCGCCGGCGACGTGGGCGCGGATGACGTGGGCGAGCCGGGCGGCGGACAGCTCCCAGTCGGGACGCTCGTGGCCGAGGTGCTCGGCGATGGCGATGGCGCAGCGCAGCGAGTGGCAGATGCTCGACGAACCGGTGAGCAGGGCGAACGACCACGGGGTGCCGTCGGCGTGACGGGCCCACATGATCTCGCCGCGAGGGGTCTGGAGCTCGAGGACGAAGTCGACGGCCTTCTCCACCACCGGCCACAGCTCCTCGAGGTAGCCGCGGTCGCCGTGGAGGAGCCAGTGGTGCCACACGCCGGCGGCGATGTAGGCGATGACGTTGGCGTCGAGCTTGTCCTGCTCGACGCGGTCGGCCAGGTAGTACTGGTGCCACGACCCGTCGGGACGCTGCTCGTCGACGAGCCACTGGTAGGCCCGCTCGGCGTCGGCGCGCCGGCCACCGAGGTCGAGGGCCATGGCTGCCTCGACGTGGGTCCACGGGTCGGCGTGGCCGCCCGGGAACCACTGGATCATGCCGTTGGGGAGCTGGAGGGCGGCGACGGCGTCGACCGTGGCGCTGACCTCCTGCGCGGACAGGATGCCCTCGACCGAAGGGATCGCCACGGGCGGCTGGCGGTCGAGACCGTTCGGCTGGTGGTCAGACGTCGGCATGGACGACCTCTCTGGGTTCGGATGCGCCGGCGACGGTCGGGACGGTGTCGCCGGCGCCGCGGATCGGTTTGGTGGCGTACACCACGAGGCTCTTGCCGAGGACCGGGTTGAGGATCTGCTCGGTGATGCGGGTGACCGCCGGGCGCTTCTCGATGTCCCACACCAGCAGCCGGTTGTAGGGCTTCACCAGCCAGTGGTCGTCGTTGCGCGGACCGACTGCGCACTTGAGCCACCAGTACGCCGAGTGGAGCGCATGGGCATGGCCGGCTCCGGTGGGGTGCAGGCCGGCGCCGCGCATCTTGTTGCGCATCTCGCGCTCGGTGTAGATGCGGACGTGGCCGCCCACCGACTTCGGGGCGTAGTACTCGTCGGAGATGGCCCAGCAGATCTTCTCGGGGAACCACGACGGGATGGTGACCGCGAGGGTTCCGCCCGGCTTGAGCACGCGGAACAGCTCGTCGAGGGCCCCGACGTCGTCGGGGATGTGCTCCATGACCTCGCTGGCGATGATGTGGTCGAACGTGTCGTCGGGGTACGGGAGGCAGGTGGCGTCGCCGCTGACCGCGTCGGCCATGCCCTTGGGCGGCGCCTCACCGGCCTCGACCATCGCCTCGAAGAGGGCTCGGACCTCCACCAGCTCCTTCGACGACATGTCGCAGGCCACGACGCGGGCGCCGCGGCGCAGGGCCTCGTAGGCGTGGCGGCCGTAGCCGCAGCCGAGGTCCAGGAGGAGGTCGCCGGCGCGCAGGCCGAGGCGGTCGTAGTCGACGGTCAGCACGGGTCAGCGCCCTGCTGCCGTGCGACTGCGCTGGAACCGGGGGGCCTGGCCGGAACCGCCGGGACGGCGGGCCTGGATGGCGGCGGTCTCCGACAGCAGCGCCCGGTAGTGCTCGACGGTGCCGACGGCGGTGTGGCGCCAGGTCCAGCGGTCGATGACGCGCTGGCGTCCGGCCGCCCCGATGCGGGCCCGCAGCTCGGGATCGGCGAGGGCGAGGCTGATCTTGGCGGCCAGGGCGTCGCTGTCGCCGGGCGGCACGCACAGGGCGGTGTCGTTGTCGGTGCCGACCACCTCGGGGAGCGCCCCGCCGGTGGTGGCGACGAGCGGGACGCCGCAGGCCATGGCTTCGATGGCCGGCAGGGAGAAGCCCTCGTAGAGGGAGGGGACCACGGCCACCTCGGCCTCGGCGTAGAGCTCGATGATGCGAGCCTCGGGCACGCCGGTGACGAACTGCACGCAGCCCTCGAGACCGAGCTCCCTGATGGTCTTCTCGGACTGCCCGCCCTCCTTCTGGCGACCGATGATCACCAGGGTGACCTCGCGCTCGGTGCGGAGCTTGGCCATGGCCTCGAGCAGGTACTTGAGGCCCTTCATGGTGACGTCGGCCGACGCCGTGGTGATGAGGCGACCGGGGATGCGGGCGACGTCGGGCAGCGGCCGGAAGATCTCCTGGTCGACGCCCACGGGCACCACGTGCAACTTGGCGGGATCGACCTGGTGGTCGGCGGCGATGTCGGTGGCCGAGTTCTGCGACACGGTGATCACGCGGGGCATGCGCCGGGCGACCCGGGTCTGCATCTTGGTGAACGCGTACCAGCGAGCCTTGGAGAAGCGCTCCCAGGAGCTGGCGGCGTGCTCCATCTCGAGCCGCCGGTCGACGGTGATCGGGTGGTGGATGGTGGCGAGCACGGGCAGGCCCATTCGCTCCATGGCCAGGAGGCCGTAGCCGAGGCACTGGTTGTCCTGCACGAGGTCGAAGTCGTTGACCCGCGAACGCAGGAGCTGCGCGGCCCGCACGCTGAAGGCCAGCGGTTCGGAGAACGTCCCCATCGAGAAGGCGGTGACCTCGACCCAGTCGCCGAGCGACTTGAGCTCCCACAGGCCCGGCATGCGCATCGGGAAGTAGTCGTTGTAGATGTCGAGGCTCTCGAGCTCGTGCAGCGGCACGGCGTCGCTCAGCTCCGGGTAGGGCTGGCCGCTCAGGACCTCGACGTGGTGGCCGAGGTCGACGAGTGCCTTGGTGAGGTGCCGGGTGTAGACGCCCTGACCGCCCACGTGGGGCTTGCCCCGGTAGGTGAGGTAGGCGACGCTCAGGGGTTCGTCTTCATGGACGGGCATCAACGCGCTCCTTGCCGTGCGAGCGTCTCGTGGGCACCGCCGGGACGGATGGGTGCGTGGCTGGCCGACCGCATGAACGTGCAAGTCTCACGGTTCTCCGACCCAGCGGTCAAGTACGCGGCGACGGCCACGGACGGTGACGAGACGCCGGTCACCGCCTTCTGCCGGGGCGGGCGGGGGCTCCGTAGGCCGTGGGCCATCAGTCGGCGAGCTGGGCGACGAGCTGCTCGGCGGCGCTGGCGCCGTCGTCGGTGACGGTGAGGATCTCCACGCCGTCCTCGGTGACCACCATCGTGTGCTCGAACTGGGCGCACCGACTGGCGTCGTTGGTGACGGCGGTCCAGTCGTCGTCCCAGAGGTGCAGCGCCGGTGAGCCCAGGGTGATCATCGGCTCGATGGTGAAGGTCATGCCCGGGAGCAGCTCGGTGTCGGCCCGACGATCGAAGTAGTGCAGGATCTGGAGGCCGCCGTGGAACTCGTCGGAGATCCCGTGGCCGATGAACTCGCGGACCACGCCGAGGCGGTGGGCGATGGCGTGGTTCTCGATGGCGCGACCGATGTCGAAGACGTGGTTCCCGGGCTTGACCGCCTCGATGCCCTTGAACATCGCGGCGCGCGTCTCGCGGACGAGCCGGCGTGACTCGGCGTCGACGTCGCCCACCAGGAAGGTGGCGTTGGTGTCGCCGTGCACCCCGTCGAGGTACACGGTGATGTCGATGTTGACGATGTCGCCGTCGACCAGCTCGCGGCTGTCGGGGATGCCGTGGCAGACGACCTCGTTCACGGAGGTGCACAGCGACTTCGGGTAGCCGCGGTAGTTGAGGGGGCTGGGGTAGCTGCCGCGGTCGATCGCGGCGTGGTGCCCGACGCGGTCGAGGTGGTCGGTGGTGACGCCCGGCGCGACCTCGGCGCCCACGATCATCAGCACCTCGGCCGCCACGGCCCCCGCGCGGCGCATGCGGTCGATGACCTCGGGCGTCTGGACGTAGCGCTTCTTCGACGGCGGCGGCTCGCCGCTCTCGGCGTACGGAGGCGCCACGATCGACGGAGGCACCTGCCGGCGGGGACTGATCGTGCCGGGCCGCACGGTGTACTGCACGATCGAGGGGAGGTCGAGCAACCCGACTCCTCGGCCGGGCGACGGGCTCGTGGCGACCGTGGACGCGGAGGAGGCGACAGGCCGGGAGGTTCCGCCGCGGAGGGATCGCGAGGACGGGGTGACCCGCCCCCCACGCTTCTTCTTCTTGTTCATCGGTTCCAGTGTGGCGGGTCGCGAGCCCGGATGCGCGGTGCAGCGGGCGAACGCGACCGGTTCGGGCGGGACGGTCGAGATGTGGCAGCGGTAAGATCGGGCTCCGAGCCGCGGTTTCGGCGGCGTCCCGATCGTGTCAGTCGTTTCCACCATGACCACCGTCACCCCGCACCTCGCCGAGCTCTCCGAACTGGCCCGCGCCCACGAGCGCGAGCTCTCGGTGCTCGTCGTCGAGGACGACGACGGCGACGCCCTGCTCGTCCGGGAGCTCCTGCGCGACGGCCTCCCCGAGGCCGAGGTGGTGCGGGCCGCGGATCTGGCCCAGGCCGAGGACCTCGTGGCGGACACCACGTCGTGTGTCGTCCTCGATCTCGGTCTGCCCGACGCTCGCGGCACGATCGGCGTGGTGCGGCTCCGGGAGCGCTTCCCCCGGCTGGCGATCGTCGTCCTCACCGGGGGCGACGACGAGGCGCAGGGCATCCGGGCGGTGGCCGCGGGCGCCCAGGACTACCTGGTCAAGGGTCAGGTCGACGAGCGCGTCCTGGCCCGGTCGATCCTCTACGCCGTCGAACGCCAGCGCGCCGAGGACGCCGACCGGCTCCTGTTCGAGGCGGAGCGTCGTCGGGCGCACAACACGCGCATGGCCCGAGCGCTGCTGCCGCGACCCGTCCTGCGGACGGGCAGCTTCGAGCTGGCCGTCGCCTACCGGCCGGGCAACGAGGGGTCCGAGCTGGGTGGCGACTTCTACGACGCGGTCGAGCTCGAGGACGGCTCGTTGCGGGCGATGATCGGCGACGTCTGCGGGCACGGCCCCGACGAGGCGGCGCTCGGCGCCAGCCTGCGCAGCGCCTGGCGAGCCCTGGTGATGGCGGGGCTGTCGACCGATCGCATCCTCGGCACGCTCGATCGCCTGCTCCGGACCGAACGCCACGAGCCGCACGGGTTCGTCACCCTGTGCATGGTCGAGATCGACCCGTCACGGCGCAACGCCAACTTCCACCTGGCCGGCCACCCGGCGCCGGCGGTGCTCTCCGACGGACCGCCGGTCGTCGCCGAGCGGCCGCGCGGACCGCTCCTGGGGCGGGTCGACGGGGCCGACTGGCCGACCCAACGCGTTGCCCTGCCCGAGACGTGGTCGATCCTGCTGTTCACCGACGGGCTGGTCGAGGGGTTCGCGGCGCCCATGGGCCCCGAGCGTCTCGGCGACGATGCCATGATCGAGATCGCCGCCGCTCGCCACCGCGGCGGTGCCCGGGGTTCCGACCTCGTCGATGGCCTGGTGGCCGACGTCGAAGCGCTCCACGGCGGCCCGCTCATCGACGACGTCGCCGTCTGCCTCGTCGAAGGCTCCTGGCGTTGACCGACGAGGATGTCCGGGACGAGCCGAGTGCGGGAACCGGCCGAGGCGACGGCACGGGCCTGACGCTCCGTCGACGCCTGGCCGCGCTCCTCGCCATCTCCGCCACCGTGCTGATCGCGGCCAGCGTCATCTTGTACAGCGCGCAGACGACGCTGAACCAGAAGCGCGACGTCGTCATCTTCGAGGTCGACCCGGCCACCATGGCCGCGCGCGACCTGCGGGCCGCCATGGTCGATCAGGAGACCGGCGTGCGGGGCTTCGTCATCGCCGGCGACACGACGTTCCTCGAGCCCTACGACCGCGGCCAGGCCGCCGAGCTCGTCGCCAAGGGCGCGCTCGAACCGATGGTGGGCCGGGACGACGAACTGGCCGAGATCTACGAGCGCGTCCGACTGGCCACCGACGCGTGGCAGACCCAGTTCGCAGCGCCCGCCATCGATCGCACCCTGGCGGGGAACCCGGGCGTGACCCGGTCGGCGACGGTCCAGGACGAGGGCCAGGTCCTCTTCGTCGAGGTGCGCAGCTCCATCGACGCGCTCGAGCAGCACCTCAACGAGGAGCGAGACGAGGCGGTGGCGACGGTCCAGGAGTCGGCGCGTCGGGTCTGGACGGTGGCCATCTGCGTGCTGATCGGGCTGTTCGCACTGGGTGTGGTGATCGCGGTGGCGCTCAAGCGGTCGGTCACCGGGCCGATCATCCACCTGGCCGACGAGGTCCGGGTCATCGCCGGCGGGGATCTCGAACGCAGCGTGCGGGTCGAGGGCACCCCCGAGATCGAACGTCTCGCGGCCGACATCGACGACATGCGCCGACAGATCCTCACCAAGATCGAGCGCCTGCGCGAGGCCAACGCGGCCGTCGAGGCGCAGACGCTCGAGCTGCAGCGATCCAACGCCGACCTCGAGCAGTTCGCGTACGTGGCGTCCCACGACCTCCAGGAGCCGCTCCGCAAGATCGCGGGGTTCTGCCAGCTCCTCGAACGCCGCTACCAGGGCCAGCTCGACGATCGGGCCGACGAGTACATCGCCTTCGTGGTCGACGGGGCCAAGCGCATGCAGGACCTCATCAACGACCTCCTCGCCTTCTCCCGGGTGGGTCGCACGACCGCCGGGTTCGAGCAGCTCGAGCTCGACGATGTCGTCGGTCGAGCGGTGGCGAACCTGCACGTGACCATCGAGGAGTCCAACGCTCGGATCGAGGTCGGTGAGCTCCCGACGATCTGGGGCGACAGCCGTCTGCTGGTCGCGCTGTTCCAGAATCTGATCGGCAACGCGGTGAAGTTCCGCGGCGTCGATCCTCCCCATGTCCGGATCACCGCCGACCCGGCCGGTGACGACTGGTTGATCTCGGTGGCCGACAACGGGATCGGCATCGACGACGAGTACGCCGATCAGATCTTCACGATCTTCCAGCGGCTCCACAAGCGCACCGACTACGAGGGCACCGGGATCGGTCTCGCCCTCGCCAAGAAGATCGCCGAGTTCCACGAGGGAACCATCTGGCTGGACACCGACACCACGGTGGGCGCGACCTTCCGGATCTGTCTGCCCAGCCTGTCCTCCGCGTCGCGCACCCCGGTCGCCGACCGGGACCTCGACGCCGACCAGGACCCGGAAGCCGACGTCGTCCGGATCCTCGAACCCACCCAGGAGATCACCTCATGATGACCACGTCCGAGTGCATCGAAGTGCTGCTCGTCGAGGACGATCCCGGTGATGTGGTGATGACCCGTGAGGCGCTCGCCGAGGGCAAGGTCCTCAATCGCCTCCACGTCGTGAGCGACGGGGTCGAGGCCATCGAGTTCCTGCGCCAGACCGGTTCCTTCGAGCACGCGGTGCGACCCGATCTGATCCTGCTCGACCTGAACCTGCCGCGCCGCGACGGCCGCCAGGTCCTCGCCGAGATCAAGGAGGATCCCGACCTGCGGCGCATCCCGGTCGTGGTGCTCACCACCTCCGAGGCCGAGGAGGACGTGCTGCGAAGCTACGACCTCCACGCCAACGCGTATGTCACCAAGCCGGTCGACTTCGATCGCTTCGTCTCGGTCATCCACCAGATCGACGACTTCTTCATCTCCGTCGTGCGCCTCCCTCGCAACTGAGCGCGGTCGGGTCGGGTCGGGCCGAGCCGAGGCGCCCGAAGGGCGATGGCGACGGAGCTCACCACGCCGTTCGACCCCGAGGCGGAGGCGGAGGGGGGATCGGATCGCCGACATCGGATTGCCGACATCGGCGCCGGCCTCGGTACGCTGCTCTGTCCTGGGGCCAGTGTCGTCCGTGTTCACGGTCGATCCCGATCGGCGGAGACGATGCGTCACGACCCCGACCCGTCGCCGTCCAGGAACACTCGCATGCTCACCCGACTCCTCCGCGCCTACCTGGTTCGGTACAAGAAGTGGCTGCTCGCCGTGGTCGCGCTGCAGTTCGTCCAGACGATCGCCGCGCTGTACCTGCCGACGCTGAACGCCGACATCATCGACCAGGGCATCATCCCGAACGACACCGACCTCATCATCCGGTTGGGCGTGGTGATGCTCGGCGTCACGCTGATCCAGGTGGTCTTCGCCATCGGCGCCACCTACTTCGGGTCCAAGACCGCCATGGGCTTCGGTCGCGACGTGCGCGGCGGGTTGTTCCACCACGTCACCGACTTCTCGGCCCAGGAGGTGGCGCACTTCGGTGCGCCGTCGCTCATCAACCGGATCACCAACGACGTGACCCAGGTCCAGATGCTGGTGCTGATGTCGTGCACGCTGCTCGTGGCCGCGCCCATCACGATCGTCGGCGGTCTGGTGATGGCGCTGCGCGAGGACGGGCCCCTGTCGTTGATCCTGGCCGTCGCCATCCCAGCGCTCGTGCTCGGCGTCGGGATCGTGGTCTCGAAGATGGTGCCCCAGTTCCAGGACATGCAGGAGCGCATCGACCGGGTCAACCAGGTGCTCCGCGAGCAGATCACCGGCATGCGGGTGGTCCGGGCGTTCGTCCGTGAGCCCGACGAAGCCGCCCGGTTCGGCACCGCCAACGCCGATCTCACCTCGACCTCGTTGAAGGCCGGCCGGCTGATGGCGTTCATGTTCCCCATCGTCCTGCTGGTGCTCAACGTGTCGAGCGTCGCCGCGATCTGGTTCGGCGGACAGCGCATCGGCAGCGGCGACATGCAGATCGGCTCCCTGGTGGCGTTCCTCAGCTACCTGGTGCAGATCCTGATGTCGGTGATGATGGCCACGTTCGTGACCTCGATGATCCCGCGTGCGGCGGTGTGCGCCGACCGCATCCAGGAGGTCCTCGAGACCGACTCCACCGTCGTCGCCCCGCCGTCGCCGGTCACCGAGCTCCCGCTGCGCGGGTCGGTCGAGCTGCGCGGGGTCGGCTTCAACTACCCCGGTGCGGAGGCGCCCGTCCTCACCGACATCACCCTGCGGGCCCGAGCGGGTCAGACCACCGCGATCATCGGGAGCACCGGCTCGGGCAAGACGACGCTGTTGAACCTCGTCCCCCGGCTCTTCGACGCCACCGAGGGCGAGGTGCTCGTCGACGGCATCGACGTGCGCCAGCTCGACCCCGAGCTGCTGTGGAGCCGGATCGGGCTGATCCCCCAGAAGCCGTACCTGTTCTCGGGGACGGTGGCCAGCAACCTGCGCTACGGCAACCCCGACGCCACCGACGACGACCTGTGGGCCGCGCTCCGGATCGCCCAGGGCGCCGACTTCGTCCTGGCCATGCCCGACGGGCTCGAGGCGCCGATCGCCCAGGGCGGCACCAACGTCTCGGGTGGTCAGCGTCAGCGGCTGGCCATCGCCCGCGCGCTGGTGAAGAAGCCGGGGATCTACCTGTTCGACGATTCGTTCTCGGCGCTCGACCTCACCACCGATGCCCGTCTGCGGGCCGCACTCGGACCGGTCACCGCCGACGCCACCGTGGTGATCGTCGCCCAGCGGGTCTCGACCATCATCGACGCCGACCAGATCCTCGTCCTCGAGGACGGGCGGGCGGTGGGGCTCGGCACCCACACCGACTTGCTGGCCGGGTGTCCGACCTACGCGGAGATCGTCGCATCGCAGCTCACCGTGGAGGAGGTGGCATGAGCCCGGACAACGACGCCGCCGAGCCCGACGACGGCCACACCCCCACGCCGCGGGGGAGCGGGTCGTCGGCGTCGGGCAACGGCTCGGCGACGGGCAACGGTTCGAGGAACGGGTCGGCCGCGGGCGACGGCGAACCCGCTCCGGTGGTGAAGGCGCCGGTCGGCGAGGCTCGCGCCTTCGGCCCACGCCCGATGATCGGCATGCCGGTCGAGAAGTCGGCGAACTTCGGCCACTCCACCCGCCGTCTGGTCAAGATGCTGGCGCCGGAGCGGATCGGCATCATCGTCGTGGTGGTGCTCGCCGCCGTGAGCGTCACGTTCTCGGTGTTCGGGCCCAAGATCCTCGGTCGGGGCACCGACATCATCGTCGCCGGTCTCTTCCCGGGGTCGGGAGGCATCGACTTCAGCGAGCTCCGCACCGTGCTGCTCCTCGCGCTCGGCCTGTACGTCCTGTCGGCGGTGATGACCTACGCCCAGGCGTGGTTGCTCGCCGGAGCCGTCCAGCGCACCATGTCGCGCCTGCGCGCCGAGGTCGAGGACAAGCTCAACCGGTTGCCCCTGAGCTACGTCGACGGTCAACCCCGCGGCGACCTGCTCAGCCGGGTCACCAACGACATCGACAACGTCGCCCAGAGCCTGCAGCAGTCGCTCAGCATGATGCTGACCTCGACGCTCACGATCATCGGCACCGTGATCATGATGTTCGTGATCTCGCCGATCCTGGCGGTCATCGCGCTCGTCACCATCCCGCTGTCGTTCTTCATCATGAAGAACGTGGCCAAGCGGTCCAAGTCCCGCTTCATCGCCCAGTGGACCCATACCGGCGCGCTCAACGCCCAGGTGGAGGAGGTGTTCACCGGCCACTCGCTGGTCAAGGTGTTCGGGCGCCAGAAGGAGGTGCAGCGCATCTTCAACGAGAAGAACGAGGAGCTCTTCCAGGCCAGCTTCGGGGCGCAGTTCATCTCCGGCATCATCCAGCCGGCGATGATGTTCGTCGGCAACCTGAACTACGTGGCCATCGCGGTCATCGGCGGGCTGCGGGTGGCGTCGGGGTCGATGAGCATCGGCGACGTGCAGGCGTTCATCCAGTACTCCCGGCAGTTCACCCAGCCGCTCACCCAGCTCGCGTCCATGGCGAACGTGCTCCAGTCGGGCATCGCCTCGGCCGAACGGGTCTTCGAGCTGCTCGACGCCGACGAGGAGATCCCCGACCCGGTGAACCCCCTGCGCGACGACCGGCCGCAGGGCCGGGTCGAGTTCGACCACGTGCGGTTCTCCTACGACCCGGCGAACCCGCTCATCGACGACCTCTCGCTCGTCGCCGAGCCGGGCCACACCGTCGCCATCGTCGGGCCCACCGGAGCGGGCAAGACCACCCTGGTCAACCTGATCATGCGCTTCTACGAGCTCGACGGCGGCGTCATCCGCCTCGACGGCAACGACATCTCCGAGATGAGCCGGCGTGAGCTGCGCGCCAACGTCGGCATGGTCCTCCAGGACACCTGGCTGTTCGGCGGCACCATCCGCGAGAACATCGCGTTCGGCAACCTCGACGCCACCGAGGAGCAGATCCTCGAGGCGGCCAAGGCCACCTACGTCGACCGGTTCGTCCACTCGCTCCCCGACGGCTACGACACGATCATCGACGACGAGGGCGGCACGGTCAGCGCCGGTGAGAAGCAGCTGCTCACCATCGCCCGGGCGTTCCTCGCCAACCCCACGATCCTCATCCTCGACGAGGCCACCAGCTCGGTCGACACCCGCACCGAGGTGCTCATCCAGCACGCCATGGCGGCGCTGCGCACCAACCGCACCAGCTTCGTCATCGCGCACCGGCTCAGCACGATCCGCGACGCCGACACCATCTTGGTGATGGAGGCCGGCCAGATCGTCGAGCAGGGCAGCCACCACGAGCTGCTCGCCCGGCGCGGGGCCTACTACAACCTCTACAACGCGCAGTTCGCCGCGCCGGCCACCGAGGTCGTCTGACCGCTCCCGTCGAGACCTGAGCAGCGGCCAGATCGATGGGTAGGGTGCCCGGATGCTTCGAGCAGCCGCGATCTCGCGCCACCAGGGCGGCCAGCCGATCCTGGTCGATGTGTCGGTGAGCCTCGACGCCGGCGACCGGGTGGGAGTCGTGGGACCCAACGGGATCGGCAAGTCCACGCTGCTGCGGATCCTGGCAGGCATCGAGCCGCACGACGCCGGCACGGTCGAGCGCCGCCCGCGGGCCACCACGGTGGGCTACCTGCCCCAGGAACCGGACCCTCGCGACGGCGAGACCCTGCTCGCCTACCTGCGACGCCGCACCGGGGTGGCCGACGCCGACCGGGTGCTCGACGAGCGCACCGCGGCGCTGGCCGACGATGTCGATGCCCTCGATGCGTACACCGAGGCGCTCGACCAGGTCCTGGCCCTGGGCGGGGCCGACCTCGAGCCCCGGGCCGCGGAGATGTGCGCGTCGGTCGGGTTGCTCGGCGGCACCACCGGGGTCGGCGACGAGCGGCTCCACCAGCCGATGACCACGCTGTCGGGCGGGGAAGCGGCGCGGGCGCTCCTCGCGGCGATCCTGCTGTCTCGCTACGACGTCCTCCTGCTCGACGAGCCCACCAACAACCTCGACTTCGCCGGGCTCGACCAGCTCGAGGCGTTCGTGCGCGACACCCCCGGTGCGGTGATGGTGGTGTCGCACGACCGGTCGTTCCTCGACCGGGCGGTCACCCGGATCGTCGAGATCCAGGAGCACAGCCACCACGCCCGGGCGTTCGCCGGTGGGTGGAGCGAGTACGTCGCCGCGCGCGACCTGGTGACCAGCCAGCAGTACGACGCGCACGGCACCTACGTCGCCGAGCGAGACCGGTTGCGCGATCGCCAGCGGACCCAGACCAGCTGGTCCGAGGGGGGCGTGCGCCGGGCCAAGCGGTCCGGTGAGACCGACAAGCACATCCGTCAGCGCAAGGTCGCCCGGAGCGAGAAGCAGGCATCCAAGGCCAAGATCACCGAGCGGGCCATCGAGCGCCTGGAGGTCGTCGACAAGCCGTGGGAGGGCTGGCGCCTCGACCTGCAGCTCCAGCCCACCGCCCGCAGCGGCGACGTCGTCGCCCGCCTCGAAGCGGCGGTGATCACCCGAGGGGGTGGCGCGGCGCGGGGCGGTGCCGTCGAGGACGAGGACGAGGCCGGGGGCGGGGGTGTGGGTGCCGGTGGCTTCGAGCTCGGCCCCATCGACCTCGAGATCGGGTGGCAGGACCGCATCGGCATCGTCGGGCGCAACGGGTCGGGCAAGTCCACCCTCATCGGTGGGCTGCTCGGCACGCACCCGATCACCCGTGGCGAGCGGTGGCTGGGTCCGGGGGTGGTGGTGGGCGAGCTCGATCAGTCGCGGGGCCGCTTCGCCGACGACGAGGTGCTCCTCACGGCGTTCCTGCGCGAGTCGTCGATGCCGCTCAGCGAGGCCCGGTCGCTCCTGGCCAAGTTCGGCCTGACCGCCGAGCACGTCGACCGGCTCGGCTCCACGCTGTCGCCGGGCGAGCGGAGCCGGGCGGAGCTGGCCCTGCTGATGGCCGGCGGCGTCAACTGCCTGGTGCTCGACGAGCCCACCAACCACCTCGACCTGGCGGCCATCGAGCAGCTCGAGGTGGCGCTGGCCGCGTTCGAGGGCACGCTGGTCGTCGTCTCGCACGACCGCCGGTTCCTCGAGGCCCTCTCGCTCACCCGCACCATCGAGCTGTGAGGCGTCCGCTCAACCCTCCACCCGGCCGAGCACCACGTCGATGCCAGCGGTGACCATGGTGTTCGTGCTCTCGTTGAGATCGGCCGGATCGCCATCGGAGTAGCCGAACTGGCTGAACAGGTCGATCACGGTGGACCCCACCACGTAGATCGAGTGTCCGCTCACGGCGCCGGCGGGTTGCGGGGTGCCGTCGACGATCTGCATCGTCTCGTAGAAGAACGAACCGACGTAGGGCGTCGTGCCGTCGCCGGTGTTCGTGCCCGTCGAGGTGATGGCGAGCGGCGGGTCGGTGACGGGCAGGCCGAACTCGAGCTCGGCCCGCCGGCACTCGATGTACTCGTCGCTCAGCACATAGGCGGCGAAGGCCTGCGCATCGACAGCGGTGGCGAACACGTAGGAACCGGTCTGGGCGAACACCAACCGGTCGCCGTACTGGATGATGGCGCCGTCGGCCGTCGCTCCGGCGGGTAGGTCGTCGAGCAGGCCCGACGCGTTCGGGCAGTCGACGTCCTCGCCGTCGCCCTCCCCGAAGACCGGGGCGCCCTCGGGGTAGTCCGCCCATCCGGCGCCGAGGTCCGAGGCCGTGAGGTTGGCGGCGACCGCTTCCGGTGAGGGCGGTGTCGTCGTCGTCACTGGTGGCTCGGTGGTTCCCGGTGCCGCGGTCCCGGTGTCCGGCGTCGTCACGGCTGCCGTCGACGTCGGCGTGCCGGCCGTCGTCTCGGTTCCCGTCGACGAGCACGAGGTCGCCACGGCCATGGCCATCAGCACGAACGCACCGACGTGGTGCCGCGCACCGCTTCGCGTTCGCAACCAGCGATGGTTGCCTCGCGCTCCTCGTGCCGCCATGGGTGCCCCTGTCGTGTTGCCTGCCGAGCGGGGGAGCATGTCCGAGGGGCGCAAAGGGCGCGCAAAGCTCGGCGTTCCCCGCCGCGGCCCGATCAGGGAGCGGCTTCGACAGCGCCCGTTGCGTCGTTCGCCTCGCCGCCGGACGGCGCCAGATCTGCGGCCTCGGTCGCGGGCAGTCGCGCGGATCGAGGGTCCGGTCGTCGTCGCCGCCGTTCGAGCGACCAGCCGACGGCGATGGCGATCGCCGCCAGCACCAGCATCGGCCACGGGCCGACGACGGTCGACAGCGTGTCGCCCTCTCGTCGTTGGATGGTGGCCTCGATCACCGCCTGCTCGCTCACGTCGGTGCGCTCGAGCAGGGCGCCGTCCGGGTCGACGAGGGCGCTGAAGCCGGTGGGAGCCGCCTGGAGCTCCCAGCGACCGGTCTCGATGGCCCGGAGGCGTGACGACGCCACCTGTTGGGTCTGCACCTGGGTGAGCCAGTACGACGACCCGTTGGTGGGGTTCAGGAGCACCTCGCCGCCGTTGCCGATCGCGTCGCGGGCACGGTTGGCGAAGAACACCTCCCAGGAGATGACGACTCCCATCGTGCCCACCGGTGTGTCGACGATCGCCGGTTCGGTGCCGGCCACGGCGTCGCGGCGCGGGATCCCCGAGCTGCCGGCGACCCGTTCGATCAGCCCGCGGAGCGGCACGAACTCGCCGAACGGCACCGTGCGGACCTTGTCGTAGCGGTCGACGAGCACACCGTCGGGATCGAACACCACCGACGCGTTGAGGAAGCTCCGGTCGTCGATCGCCTCGGTGATGCCCACCACGAGGGTGGCGTCCTCGGCCCGGGCGAGATCCTGGAGCTCGGCGTACTCGGGGTTGTCCTCCAGGCGCCCCTCGACCGCGACCACGTTCTCGGGCCACACGATCAGGTCGACGGGCGTGGTCACCAGATCCTCGGTGGCCTGCACGTGGTGGTCGAACACCACGCGCGGGTTGCTGGTGGCGGCACGGGTGCGCTGCTGGCCGCCACCCTGGACGATGGCGACGCGGAGCGGGGCGGTGTCGTGGCCCCGGGGTGCGACGAACCCGAGGCCGGTGACGACCACCACGACGGCGGCGGCGACGGCGGCCGAGCGCCAGGCCCGTTCCCACGCAGCCGAGAGGGCGATGCCGCCGATCACCACGAGGGCGACGACGAGCAGCGGACCGAGGAGCCGGGCCGCCTGGGCCACCGGCGAGTCGAGCTGGGTGCACGGTGGCGCGCAGCTCCCGGCCTGGGTGAGCGCCAGGTTGGCGAGGGGGACGCCGCCGAAGGGGAACGTCCACTTGGCGATCTCGGCCAGCACGATGGTGGCCGGGAGCACGACCCATCGCATCCGGCCGGGCGGCGTGGCTGCGCCGGCGAGACCGAAGTAGGCGGCGTAGAGGATGCAGGCGATGGCGTAGCCGGGAGGGGTGAGATCGACCATCCACAGCAGGGTCGGGGCGAACCAGACGAAACCGATCAACCAGCTCCGGCGGAACCGCTGCCGGCCCGACGCGCCCGCGATCGACCGGTCCCACAGCGCCAGTCCCACGAAGGCCGCCGGCCAGAACCCCGCCGGTGGCACGGCGAGGGCGATGCACGCGCCGGCTCCGATGCACCGCAGCAGGGTGGACAGCCAGGTGGGCAGGCGCATGAGCGGACCATCTTCGTTCGCCGGTGGCCCGCGAACCAGTCACCGGGCACCCGAAGCGGAACTCGGCCGAACAGAGGGGGACCGTATGCTCGGCGGATGGAACCCCAGGCCCCCGACGGGAGCGGTCGCGGCACGACCGCGGACGGACCGCTCGACACCTTCCGGCCCGATCTGTTCGCCGGTCGGGTCGCGCTGATCACCGGCGGCGGTACCGGCATCGGACGGGAGACCGCGCTCGCGTTCGCTCGCTACGGCGCGGATGTCGTCGTGGCCGGGCGCACGGCCGACACCCTCGCCGACACGGTCGAGGGCATTCGGGCCCTCGGGCGCCGGGCGATCGCCGTGCCGACCAACATCCGCGAACCCGACCAGGTCGACCGCCTCCGGGATCAGGCGTTCGCCGAGCTGGGCCACGTCGACTTCCTGATCAACAACGCTGGTGGGCAGTTTCCGGCGTTGCCGTCACAGATCTCCGACAACGGGTGGCGATCGGTGGTCGACCTCAACCTCAACGGCACGTGGAACATGATCAACCGGTTCATGGGACCGATGACCGAGGCCGGCTTCGGGGCGATCGTCAACGTGATCCACGTCTACTCGTTCGACCGCGGCGCTCCCCTGTTCGTCCACTCCGGCGCCGCCCGGGCCGGGGTGCTCAACCTCACCCGCACGATGGCGCCGTACCTCGGCTACCACGGCGTCACCATCAACGCGATCGCGCCCGGGACCATCGGCACCGAGGGGGTGCAGGCCAACGAGTTCTCCGAGATGGGCATCGATCCCGAGCGGGCCGCCGAGATCGCCGACCAGGTCGGTCCGATGCGGCGGATGGGACGCACCGACGAGATGGCCGCCATCATCCTCTTCCTCTGCTCGCCGGCGGCGCGGTTCGTCAACGGCGCCGATCTGGTCGCCGACGGGGGCGAGATGCGCACCAACTGGTTCACCTACTTCGAGCGCGGCGACCTGTGACCCGACGACCGGGCGACGGTCGATCGCTGGCCATCGGGTTCGACGACTGACGTTCGGGGTCGAGCGTGGCGACCAGTTGACGGTCGACCGGTTGACGGTTGACGGTTGACGGTTGACGGTTGACGGTCCGTCCCGGCGACCGATCAGTGCCCGTCGTCGGGGTGGAGCACGCGGGCCACCCACTCGTTCTCGTGGCGGTTCCAGCGCCGGGCGAGATCGGAGGAGGCGAACATCTGCACGCCGTGCGGCGCCCCCGGGTAGACGTGGAGCTCGGTGGGCACGCCGGCCTGACCGAGTCGCAGCGCGTAGTCGATGCTCTCGTCCCGGAAGCCGTCCGCCCCGCCCACGTTGATGAACGTCGGCGGCAGCCCGGACAGGTCGGTGGCCCGAGCCGGAGCGGCGTAGGCGGGGACGTCGTCGGTGCCGTGGAGCGGTCCGAGGTAGGAGCGCCAGCCGAGCTCGTTGGAGCTGCGGCTCCAGACGGCGAGGTCGTCGAGTCGGCTCGACGGGGTGATCTGGCGATCGTCGATCATCGGGCACTCGAGCAGCTGGAAGGCCAACGACAGCTCGCCCCGGTCGCGGACGAGCAGGGCGAGACCGGCCGCCAGCCCTCCGCCGGCGCTGGTGCCGAGCACCCCGATGCGATGCGGGTCGATGCCGAGCTCACCGGCGTGGTCGGTGGTCCACCGCAGTCCCTCGTAGCAGTCCTCGAGCGGACCGGGGTAGGGCGTCTCCGGTGCCAGGCGGTACTCGACCGACACGCCGACGCAGCGATGGCGCACGCACCACCGGTCGAAGCGGGCGTCGTCGGAGGCGAAGGTCCCGAACAGGTACCCGCCGCCGTGGATGGCGTAGATGCACGGCAGCGGCCCGTCGATGCCGATCGGTCGGTGCACGCGCACGGCGACGGCGAGACCCGACGCGCCGCGCGGTTCGACGTCGTGGTCCTCGACGTGCACCTGGTTCGACGGCTCGAAGGTGGCGTCGAGTCCGACCCGGCGCACGACATCGAGGTTGTCGAGCGAGACCACGAACTCAGGGAGCGCTGCGAGCATGGCGGCGATCGTGGGGTCGAGCAGGTCCTTGCCGTTCACGGGTCGCTCCTCGTCGGTGCCACGGGCCGTCGCGGCCCGGGATCACGTGGCGGTCGAGACGATACGCCCTGCTCCGGGAGTGCCGGTCATGCGGGAGGTCCACCTCCCGCCGTCACGCAGCGGTCGGTCTCGTCGGACGAGCTCGACGCCTGGTGGTCCGTGGTGGGGAGGGGGCGGGTCGCTACGCCAGCGCGGTGTAGGCGCTCGTCCAGAAGTCCTGGTGGATCGGCGGCAACCACGGCCCGGCGAAGAGCTCGTTGGTCATCAGCAGCCCGACCATCGCCTCGGTCGGGTCGTTGGCCCACGACGTGCCCATGCCGCCCGTCCACGAGTAGGTGCCGGGGGACTCGGCGATGTGGGTCTTGCGTCGGACGATGCCCACGCCGAAGCCCCACCCGAGAGCACCGGTGGGGTCGGGGCCGTGCTGGAGCGAGCCGTCGACTGCGTGGAGCTGGTCCGCGGTCATGGCCGCCACCGACGAGCGCGACAGGATCGCCCCCCCGCCGTCGAGCAGGGCCTGGGCGAAGACGAGGTAGTCGTCCAGGGTGGAGACGAGTCCGGCGGCGCCGGACTCGAACGCCGGCCGCGCCGCCCAGCCACCGTCGGCGGGGTCGAACACCGCGCCCGGCTCCGGCGCCCACGCGGACGGCAGGTACGACGGACCGAACCGGTGCATCGACCCCGCCGGCACGTGGAACGCCGTGTCGCGCATGCCGAGCGGCCCGAAGATCCGCTCCTGCAACACGTCGCCGAAGCGCCTGCCCGCCGCACGCTCCACGACGACGCCCAACACCTCGGAACCCATGTTGTAGAGCCACTTCTCGCCCGGCTGGTGCTCGAGCGGGAACCGTCCGAGGACCGCGGCGAACTCGTCGGGGGGCGGGGCCTTCGAGGGCTGCGGCGGACCGACCTCGAGCCCCATCGCCGCGGCCATCGCGCCGGGCAGCGTCTGGCCCTCCCACTCGTCGAAGTCCATGCCCCAACCGAGGCGGAAGGTCAGGGCGTCGTGCACCGTCGGCTGGCGACGCGCCGCCACGGTGTCATCGACCGTGCCTCGTGGGTCGACCATCACCCTGCGGTCGGCGAGCTCGGGGAGCCACCGGTCGAGCGGGTCGTCGAGACGCAGGACGCCGTCCTCGGCCAGGGCGAGCACCGCGACCGCCGTGACCGGCTTGGTCATCGACGCGATGCGAAAGATGCTGTCGCGCTGCACGGGCGCGGATCCGTCGACGGTGCCGGCGGTACCGACGTGCACCTCGCCGTGGCAGGCCACGAGCCACGCCGCCCCGGGTACCCCGTCCACCGTGACGTGCCGGGCCACCAGCTCGTCGAGCCGATCCAGTCCGTCCCTCGTCCATGCGCGCATCTCGACCTCCGGTTCGAACCACATCCTGCCCTGACCGACGACGTCGCGGTCTCGATCTCATCGATCCCGGGCAGTCGCGCAGCCAGGCCGCAGAACGACGGTGCGCGCTGCTGGGCGCGCTCGGCGAGCGCATCCTTCTCGTCGAGCGGAGCGGTCCGCGAGGTCGGCGAGGACCTCTCGGACATCGACGATCAGCGGTCGGTGGCGGGCAACGTCGGTGCGCTGGTGTCGCGGACGAAGAGCGTCGTGCCTGTCTGGGGGTCCGCACCCTCGTCGACCGGGGGGAGGTCGGCGTCGTCGTCGACGGGTGCGCCGTCGGGACCGAGCAGGCGCAGCTTGGCGACGATGCGGTGGGTGGCCGAGCCCTTCGGGTGGCAGGCGAAGAGCGTGGCGGTGTGGGCGGCGGACTGCGCGGCGATGCCGATGTGGCTCTCGGGCACCACCATCACCCCGCGGACCTCGTAGGTGAACGAGCCCTCCGCCGTGGTGAAGACCACGGTGTCGCCCGCGACCAGCTGGTCGAGATCGGCGAACGGCTGGCTGTAGGTGGTGCGGTGCCCCGCCACCACCAGGTTGCCGAGGTGTCCCGGCTCGGCGGTGCCCGGCCACTGGCTGGGTCCGCGGTCGATCGCGGTGAGGGTCATGCCCTGCTGGAGATCGGCGGCGACGCCGAGCTTGGGGATCTCGATGGTGCCGAGGACCACCTGCGGCGTGGGCGCGCGGAAGTCGGTGGGGAGCGGGTCGGGGACCGGAAGGGGGATCGGTGGCGCCGTGGTGGTGGGTGCCACGGCGAGCGCCAGCGACGGCACGACCAGCCCGGCGCGCCCGGCGGTCTCCGCGACCGTGTCGGCCGATGACGGGGTCGCGGTGCCACGGCCGACGACGCCGAGGCCGATGGCGACGGCGACGATCGCGGCGACGGCGAGCGTCGCGGCGATCCCGCGTCGACGTCGACTCGATCGCGCACCGGTCGGCGCAGGAGTTGGTGAGGGCGACGGGGCAGCCATGGCGCTGGTTCTCGCGCCGATCAGCCGTCGGCCGGCGAGCTGGGACCCTGGTCGCCGATGGTGCCGGGTGAGGGTTCGGAACCGGAGCGGGCGCCCACCAGGAGGGAGTTGATCTCGTCGATGGTGAGCTCGCCGCTGACGCGGGCGGTGACGGCGCCCTGGGCGTTCACGAAGACGAAGTACGGGTAGCCGCTGAGGCCGGACGACTCGGCGGCGAGTCCGGACGGGTCGATGAGCGTCGGCACGGTCCAGTTCTCGGACTTCAGCCACTTGGTCGGCGGGTAGTTGGGCTTCTTGGCGTCGATGCCGGTGGTGACGCCGCGCACCTCGACGTCGCCGTTGCCGCCCTGGCTCAGCCACGTGACCAGCTCGGGTACCTCGTTCTGGCAGTGCGGGCACCAGTGGGCCAGGTACACGATCATCTGCGGGTTCCCGCTGGGGGCGATGGTGAGCGGCTGACCGTCCAGATCGTCGCCGGTCATGGTGGGCAACGTCATGCCCACCGCCGGGTCGGTCGCCAGGCTCTTGTCGAAGGTCGGCAGCGCGGTGCCCGTGACCGACACCGGCTCGGCGGTGAGGGTGGGGTCGTTCTCCGGGATCCCGGTGTCTCGCCCCACGAACACCGCCACGAGCAGGGCGAGGACGAGCACCACGGCCACGGCGCCGCCGATGAGCAGTCCGTTCGAGCCCGATCCCGCCCCTCGGGCCTCGGCGACCCGATTGGACGTGTCGCGGGTCGGACGGCGGTTCGGTCGGTTGCTCATGGAGCGCTCCGTGGGGTCAGGGCGACGATGGTGATGATCGCGCCGAAGCCGGCGAGCGCCATCGTGGGGATGGTGACGAACCCGAAGTGCTCCACCCAGATGAGCGAGCACGGGTTGTCGGGGTCGCAGCCCGCCGAGTGCAGGTCGGGGAACCGCTCGATGAGGATGTGGTAGCACGACACCAGCGCGCCCAGTGCGGCGATCGGGATGACGTACACCCGGGCCGAGATGTCGCGCCGCCAGGCGGCGATGACGAGGATCACGGCGAGCGGGTACATGGCGATGCGTTGGTACCAGCACAGCGTGCACGGGGTGAACCCGGCCACGCCGGACAGGTAGAGGCTTCCCGCCGTGGCCACCGCGGCGATGGCGGCGGCGAGCCACAGCCCGGCGTCCGCCAGTTCGTCGCCCACCCGATCGACGGCCGCTCGTGCGCCGTCGTTCACCCGTGCAGCGAGGGCGAGTCCGGCGCCGACGACGACGGTCGCCGCGCACGCGAGCGCGAGGAGGGCGAAGAACGTCGTGATCACCGAGGTCGACATGGAAGGACCATCCTGGCAGCTCGCGTGCGGGTGGTGGCCGCGCTGGCGCCGATGGTGACGACCGGTCGCCGGTGCTGGCGGCGACGTCGGTGGCGGGTCGCCGGACGCGAGCGGCGGATCCGGGATCGGCCGGTGGGGGAGCGGTGCGTCGGGGCGTGGCCGGCAGCGGGCCGGCGGCGGCGGTGCCGGGTCAGGGCGCGAGCCGGGGCCGCTCGCCGCGGGCGACGGCTGCGAGCCAATCGGTGACGGTCGCGGTGAACGCCGAGAGGTCGTGGCCGACGTCGAGGGAGACGAAGGTCACCGGCACGTCGTGGCGGTCGAGGAGGCGGGCGGCGCTGCGTCCGAGCAGCAGGGGGACGTCGTCGTCGTCGGTGCCGTGCGCGATGAGGACGGGCATCGCGTGGGCGGCCGCGGCGGCGAGGTCGGTGGGGACGGCCACGAGGTCGGGGAGCCAGGCGCCGACGGCGAAGGCGCCCGCCAGCGGGGAGGTCGGGGCGCGATCGCTCACCGCGAGGGCCAGTGCCAGCGCACCGCCCTGGGAGAACCCGCCGAGCACGACGGGTCCGGCGCCCGCGAGGCCGGCCAGGACGTCGTCGACGACGGCGATGGCGTCGTCGACATCGCCGGCCACCGGTGCTCCGTCGACGTCGCTGCGCCACCAGGCCCGTCGCGATCCGGTGGTGATCGCCGGCCCGTGGGGGACCGATACGCGCCAACCGGCCGGGGCCACGGCCGATCCGACCGACCGGACCGAGTCGGGGTCGTCGCCGTGGCCGTGGAGCAGGACCACGGTGCCCGGACGCGTGTCGGCGATCGTCACGGCGGGTTCGTCATCCACGTCGTGGAGACCGCGGAACGAGGATCAGGGACGGACGGCGCCGTCGATGGGGCCCCACCAGTACACGCTGTCGTAGCGCACGACCGAGCGGGAGTTCGGGGCGTGGATGATCGATCCGCCCCCGACGTAGATGCCGACGTGGCTGACACCGGCGTAGAACACGAGATCGCCGGGCTGGAGCGCGTCGAGCGACACCCGCTGACCGGCGGCCCACTGGCCGTAGGTAGTGGGGGGGAGGTTCTTGCCGCCCTTGGCCCACGCCCAGCTGGTGAGGCCCGAGCAGTCGAAGCCGCTCATGCCCTTGCCCCCGGGGACGTAGGGCACGCCGAGCGCGCTCTGGGCGGCGGCCACGGCGGCGCCGGCCCCGCCCGACGGGGCGGGGGGCGGCGGCGGGGTGACGATCGGCGGCGGTGCCGGCGTGGGCGCGACGGGAACCGGGGCGGGGTTGCTCGGCGCCGGGTTGCCCGGGGCGGACGGGGCCGTGGGTGACGAGGGCGCACCCGGGTTCGCCGTCGGGTTCGTGGGTGCTGGGGCGGGGTTGGTGGTGGCGGCACCGGTGCGGGCCGGTGCCGCCTGCTGGCGGGCGGCGGTTTCGGCGGTCTGGCGCTGGGCGGCCGCCTCGGCCTGGGCCTGGAGCTCGGCCTGCATGCGGGCCTGCTCCTCGCGGACGAGCACATCGAGCTCGCCGTCGATCTGGGACTTGACCTGCTGCTGGGTGTCGAGCGCAGCCTGGCTGGCGTCGCGGGCGGCGCTCATCTCGTCGAGGTGGACCTGCGCCTCGGCCTTGCCCGCCTCGAGGTCGGCGATCTGTCCGTCGAGCTTCTCGCCCGTGGCCCGGAGCTGGTCCTGCAGGTCGCGACGGTTGCCGGTGGCGGCGTGGAGGTAGGAGGCCTTCTGGGGGGCCTCGTTGCCGCTGCTGGTGAGGAGGGCGTCGAACTCGGGGGTCTCGTTGCCGCCCACGTAGGCGGACACGGCGAAGGACTGGAACTGCCGGCGCTGCTCGGTGAGCTCGGCGGTGGTGGCGTCGACCCGGCCCTGGGCGTCGGCGATGCGCTCGTTGGTGTCGTCGAGCGCAGCGTCGGCCTCGCTGTACTCCCGGTCGAGCTGGAGCAGCGTGCCCTCGATCTCGTAGAGCTCGTTGGCCACCCGGCGAGCCTGCTCGCGCGTGTCGCCGATCTCGTCGGCGGACGCGGCGGGGGCGACCACCGGCGTCAGGAGGGCGGCGAGGAACAGGACCGCGACGACGTGGGAACGTCGAAGGCGGCGGGTGGCGGGGGCCGGACGGGAGACATCCGTACGGCGAGGTTCACGGCGCATCGGTTCAGGATCTTGTCAGGCTCGGCGCCGACATGCAACGTTTCCGCAACGTTCCCGACGATCCGGTTGCGGCCGGGTGACGGACCGATGGCGACGGATCGCTCAACCGAGGAGGTCGGCGACCTGTGCGGCGGCGGCGTCGGCGGCCGCGATGCAGGCGGGGATGCCGAGGCCGTCGTAGCTCGCCCCGGTCAGCACCAACCCGGGCCAGGAGGCGGCGAGTCCCGCCCGCCACGACTGCACGCGCTCCTGGTGGTTCGGGCGGTACTGGGGCAGCGCCCGGTGCCAGCGACTGACGCGTGCCCCGCCCGGATCGAGGTCGACGGTGGTGTCGAGGCCGATGATGGAGGCGAGCTCGGCTCGCACCGACGCGACGAGCGGCGCGTCGTCGAGCTCCACCGGCGCGGTGTCGGGGTGGCGCCCGGCCGACACCCGCAACACGACCGAGTCGGCCGGCGAACCGGGCTCGGCGCCGGGCACCGGGCCCAGGTGCGCCCACTTGGAGGACGAGAACGAGCACGCCGAGATGGTGAGCTCCTCGTTGCCGGCGACCAGGAACCCGCTGCCGTCGAGGGGGTGCTCGATGGCGACCCGGGGCACCGCGAGGGTGATCATGGCGACCGAGGACCACTCGAGCTCGTCCAGCTCGGCGGCGATGTCGGGCTGCAGGGACCGCAGCACCTCGGCGCTCGACCAGGCGGGGGTGGCCAGCACCACCGCATCGGCGTGCAGTGGCATGGTCTCGAGCCCCTCGGTGGGGTCGACCGGGCGCTCGACCACCGTGGCGGCATCGATGCCGACGAGGTTCGCGTCCGGGGCGGCGGTCACCACGTTGTACCCGCCGCCGTCGGCGGGCACGACGGCGGTGACGACGGTGGATGTCCTCACCGCTCCCGGGGGCAGGGCGGCGACCAACGCGTCGATGAGCGCCTCGGACCCGTCGCGCAGGCCGTAGAAGATCGGGGCGTCGGGGTCGGCGCCGGCCCGGGCGGCGGCGGCGCGCTGGGCCCGGAGCCCGGCGATGAGGCTCGGTTGGTCGCGGACCGCGGCGGCGAACTGCGGCGCTCCGCACAACACGCTGAGGTCGTCGGCGTCACCGGCGTTGACCCCGCTGAGCAGAGGACTCACGAGCGCGTCGAACACCTCGTCGCCGAGGCGCCGGCGGACGAGGGCGCCGACGGTCTCGTCCGCCCCCGGCGCCGGGGCCCCGTCGACCGCTGCCGGGAGCGTCAGGTCGAGCGCTGCTCGCTCGACGCCGGCGGCGGAGACGATGCCCGAGGCGCGCAGCGCCTCGAGATCGGTGGGCACGCCCAGCACCTGACCCTCGGGGAAGGGGTGCAGGCGGCCGTGGCGGTACAGGAAGGCGCGCCGGACGGCGGGGGTGACGAACTGGTCGGCGAGGCCCAGCTCCCGGGCCAGTGCCACCGCCGCGGGCACGCGGGCCAGGAAGGCGTCGGCCGCCTCGTCCACGAGCCGGCCGGCGAACGGCGTCGTGTGGATCTTGCCGCCCGTGCGGTCGGAGGCCTCGAGCACCACGACCTCGAGCTCAGGGCGCGTGCGGCTCAGCCGGTAGGCGGTCGTGAGCCCGCTGATGCCGGCTCCGACGACTACGACGCGCCGTCGGCGACCGCTCGATGGCGCCAGTGGCGCAGCGCCGCGCTCCGAGGGCATCAGTCGAACGTCGCGGCGTGCTGGAGCACCCGTTCGGCGAGGGCCGCCATGACCGCCGGGTCGTCGTTGAGCGACCGGGTGCGGGCGAAGTCCAGGCCCAC
>JBBSTY010000043.1:0-27036 GCA_038235385.1 Acidimicrobiales bacterium
CGACGGGGGTGGTGGTGTCGACGGGCACGGTGGTGTCGGCGGGCACGGTGGTGTCGGCGGGCACGGTGGTGTCGACGGGCACGGTGGTGTCGGCGGGCACGGTGGTGTCGGCGGGCACGGTGGTGTCGACGGGCACGGTGGTCTCGACGGGCACAGTAGTGACCACGGTGGGCACGGTCGTCGGGGGGACCTCGTTGCAGACGGGCTTGACGAAGGTGTCCGTGTCGAGGGTGACCGCGCCCGAGCGGGCGAGGGCGCGTCCCTCGACGGTCACACCACTGGTGACCGTGACGGAAGCCTCCGCCATGATCGTGCCGACCATGACCGATCCGGTGCCGAGGGTGGCGGAGCTGCCCACCTGCCAGAACACGTTGCAGGACTGAGCGCCATTGATGAGCGTGACGGTGCTGCTCGATCCGGTGATGAGCGTCGAATCCGTTTGAAAGATGAACACGGCATTCGGGTCACCAGCGCCATCGAGCACAAGCGGGCCGGTGAGGCTGAGTGCGCCCTTGCTGGGCCCTGCGTACACGCCGCCCTGCAACTCCAGGTTGGCCAAGTCCGCAGCCGTGTTGGCATCGATGGGCCGGTTGGCTGCGTCGACGTAGGCTGTGGTGAGGTCGGCTTGGGCTTGGGCAGCTGCTGCGTTGGCCACGTCGGTTGTCGCCGGGGCGACGACCAACCCCGGGGGGAACCCGGTGATCGCGGGGCCGGGGGAAAGGCCGAGGCTGCCGCCGAGCACGCTTGGGCCGGTGTTCGTCACGGTCGACCCGCCGAGAACGACATAGTTGTCGGCCGTGGCGAGAGGAACGCTGGGAACGACCGCTGCGCTCGCGCCCGAGGCGACGACGAGGGTTCCGGCGGCGAGCGAGAGCACGGTGAGGGCGGCGCCCGCCCATCGCGTCAAGGCGACCGCAGAGATTCTGCTTCGCTGCATGAGGACGAGACCGAGAACGAGAACGAGAACGACGCTGACAGAACTTCCCACGATGAACATCGCAGGGCCCCTTTCTCGCAACCTGCGCAGTCCGCCGAATGGAACTGCACCAGGGTTGCAGCGGAACCATACCATTGAGTTTCAATACTTGCTTTAAATTACTTGTTTTTAAATACCGCTGTTGCGCGACGGCGCGAGCAAGGTGGAGTGGCACTCCTTCGAGCACTTCGCTTGTGCGCTGCTCGTCATGACCCATTGATCCGGGCTCGGTCGGCTGCGGGTGATCTCGGTTCGGTAGCGGGGCCGCTGTCGACGCGTATCGCCGTGGTGAAGAAGGGCGAGGCCATGGCGCGATGAGGGCGCTCGCTTCGAATTGCACGGTCGGGGCGTCGCCCACTGCGCTCAGACCTCGGGTTCGGCCGGAACGAGCGTGAGCTTCAAGCCGTCGTGACTGGCCACGAATCCGAGCGTCTCGTAGAAGCGGCAGGCATCGCCGCGGCGGCGGTCGGTGGTGAGTTGGATCATCCCGCATCCCTGGGTCCTGGCCCAGATGATCGCCCAATCCAGCATCTGATGACCTATGTCGTGGCCGCGTAGATCACCCGCCACTCGGACGCCTTCGAACTGCGCGCGGCGTCGGCCGCCGTGGGTGAGACATGGGAGCATCGTGGCCTGGAGGCACGAGACGACCCGTCCGTCCTGATCGCCCACGACCAGCAGGTGGTTCGGGTCGGCATCGATGTCAGCGAACGCCAACTCGTACTCGGCGATGGATCCCGACTCACGCGCGGCGCCGAGGACATCGTCGGTCAGGAGCGCCACGATCGCCGGCAGGTCGGCGCGGACAGCTCGACGGAAGCAAAGGTCGACGGCCATCGACTGAGTATTGCTGCGATCAAGCTCCAGCGAGGAACCTGTCGGAGCAAGGAGGCAGCACCGGCCGACATGCGGACCCCGTTCAGCGGTGGGGTACGCGCGCTCTCGGTTGGGCGGCGAGGCCGCTGCTGACACGGATGACCTTGGCGATGAAGGGCGATGCCATGGCGCGGGTGAGGGCGCTGTAGTCGAGTTGGAAGGTCAGCTCGTCGCCGACCTCGGTGGGGCAGCGGCCGGCATCGAGCACGAGGTGGTCGCTGCTGGCACCGACCAGTTCGAACGAGTCGGGCGGGGTGAGGCCAGCGGGGTCGGTGTCCTGGTGACCGAGTGCGACGATGACCCGCCGGCGGTCGCCGCGGTCGATGGGCGGTGATGCGATCCCGAACGCAGTCAGGGCGACGGTGCCCCAGGGCGCCGAAGGCTTGATCTTCGACTCGATGACCTCGCCGACCAGCGTGATGGCATCGGTGAAGAGCCCGTCGATCGGGTCTCGCCGGAGGGTCTCGCGGCCGAGGAGGATCGATTCGCCCAAGCGGAGATCGTTGACTCGACCGATGTCGTGTCCGTTGAGCGCCCAGTCGAGGTTGGCCGAGTTCCCACCGGAGACGACGTCGAGGGTGACCTGGAACGTCGACTCGATCGAGGTCGCCAGTGCCGACAGCTGCGCCATGTTGACGGTGTCGGGAGCGATGCCGTTCTGACACGCGAGGTTGGTGCCGATCCCGCGCAGCTCGAGGCCGGTCATCCCGAGCACCTCACCGGCCACGTCGGCGAGGTCGTCGGGCAGGATGCCCTCACGCAGGTCCCCGAGCTCGACCATGAGCAGGACGCCGTGTCGCCGTCCGATCGCTCGGGCGGCGACGTCGAGGGCGCGCAGGACGGTGAGCTCGGTGTTGCAGCTCACATCGGCTTGCTCGACGACGCGGGCGACCTGACTGGGCATCGGCGAACGGACGAGCATCATCGGTGCGGCGATCCGCGCCCGGCGCATGGCCTCGATGTTCTCGATGCGTGAATCGCCGAGCCCGGCCACGCCGGCGAGACGGAGCTGCTGGGCGACCTCGGGTGAGCCGAGGGCTGCCTTGGTGACGGCAGTGACGCGGATGCCCCGATGGCCGAGACGTTCGACGAGTGTCCGAGCGTTGTGCTGGATCTTGTCGAGGTCGATCTCGAGGCGAGGCGCGCTCACCCCACCCTGGCGGTGTGCGTCTCCGCGAGGTCGGGGAACGCCTGGAGGACCATGTCCACCAGAACGTCGGGGGAGCGGGTGAGCGCATCGGTGGCGGGGATGCCGAGCTCGAGCTCGTAGAGCGTGATCGCCGCGGTGATCTCGGCGTCGGTCATGTTCTCGTGGTTGATCGTGAGCCCGATGACCTTCGTGTCGGCGAAGGTCTCGATCAGCGTGATCTCCGACTGGGGCGTCGGCATCGCGACGTCCGGGAAGTCGCCGAGCGTGGCCCGGGCGGGGGCGTGCTGGAGCACGACGCCGTCGGGCTTGGCGCCGCGGAGGATGAACGTCGAGGTGAGGTAGGCAGGGTGGCTGAGGGCGCCCTGGCCCTCGACGATGATGACGTCGGGATGCTCGGCCTCGAACGCTTCGACGACCGTCGATTCCATCTCACCCGAGCAGAACTGGGACGGAATGGCATCGAGGGCGATGCCGTAGCGGGCACCCTGGATGAGGCCGGTCTGACCGGTGCCGATCATGACCGCCTTGATGCCGTGATCGTTGAGCGCCTGGGTGAGCACCGTGGCGGTGGTGCGCTTGCCGATGGCGCCATCGGTGCCGAGCACCGCGATGCGAGGACAGGTGACCTCGGCGATGCGGCCGCTGAACATCCGCAGGTCCTTCTTGGCCCGGGGTCGTCGTACATCGAGGATCTCGACCTCGTGCAGCGCGGCTGCGGCGGCGAACTCGGGATCGTCGTTCAGGAACTCGTGGAGGCCGTTCACGATGTTCATCCCGATGCTGATGGCGTCGAGGACGAGGGTGCGCTCGATCGGCGACAGCATGCCGCTCGCCGGCGCCATCCCGAAGATGAAGAAATCCGGGATGCCGGCGGCGAGGGTCAGCGCCTCGGCCAGATCGTTGACCACCATGACGCCGTTCGGCTTCTCGTCGAGGATGGCACCGGCGTCGGATCCCGAGCAGGTGCTGTCGATCACGGACACGATCTCGTAGCGCTCCGACGCACGCACCAGCCCGTTGGCCGTCTTGCCGTCGAGGCGTCCGAAGTTGGCCTCGCAGTACACCACGGCGGTGGGACGCGCTCGCTCGGACGCGCCCGATGGGGCGACGGATGGCGTGCTGGACATGGTGTGCTCCTCGAGATGGGCTCAGAGGAGGCGACGGCAGCGTTCCGGCCGATGAGGCCCGGATGTCAACGAGATGTCCCCGGTGAGCCGGGTGATCCCGCCATGGTAGTTCATCCTGTCGAAGGAACCTCATCAGCGGGGGCGGTCGTCGGCCGGTTCGGCGACCGGTCGTCCGAGGCCGTGCGGCCGTCGTCGCCAGCCCGAGTCGGTCGTCGGCCCCCGTCGAAGGTCGGCACCAGGTCGAGGAGGTGCGAGACGTCCACACCGTCGTCGAACGCCTCGCATCTGGTGCGCTCGAACAGCCTCGCCGGGCCCTCGACGTTGGCCGTGGCGCCGCTCACCCGCAGCCACGTGCCCTCGTACATGGCCAGCACCGGGCAGAGGTTCTCCTCGAGGAACTCGCTGATGCGTTCGTCGCGCGTCTCGCCCATGAAGGTCGACGCCGGGTCGGCGTCGACGTAGTGGAGGTTGATCTGGAACGGCACCAGTCCGAGCGCGGTGAACGACTTCGGCAGGCAGATGGGCATGTCGTTGGTGGTGCGGATCGACGGGCACGCGACGTTGGTTCCCGCCGAGGCGCCGAGGTATCGGGTTGCACCGTCACGTACGCGTTCGCTGAGGCCGTCGATCACGTCGAGGCCGTAGAGCGTGTCGAGGAGCCGGAACGAGTTACCACCGCCCATCATCACGACATCGGCCTCGAGGATCGCCCGGTCAGGGGCGGAGGATCGATGCGCCGAGATGGCCTCGATGCCGAACGATGCGAACGCCGTGATGGCGCGGTCGGCGTAGGTGTCCCAGTCGGCGAGCGCGAACGGCACGAACGTCACGCGGTCGTTGCGAGCGACGGCGGCAAACGCCTCGGCGGCGTGGGCGTACATCGCGTCGCCGTAGTTCGTCGAGTTCGAGAGCAAGAGCAGTTCCATGCGTGCTGTCCTGCTCCCCGGGGTCCCGCTGGCGATGGACCACCCTACGACGACGATGGTGCGCAGCCGTCCGCAGCCGTCGGTGGGGGTGTCGCCGACGTGGGGTCGACGCCGTCCTTCCCCGATCCCGGTGATCCCCTCACGACGACGACGTTCCCCCGGCTCGGGTCGCGGCGGAGGTCATCAGGTGGCCGAGCACGTCGATCTTGGCGCTGATCTGGTCGGTCCAGGGGAACCCGGTGTTGAGCCGGAGGTGGTCCCCGAACCGGCCTGAAGCCGAGAACAGCGGTCCCGGCGCGATGTGGATGTCGCGTCGCACCGCCCGCTCGTAGAGGTCGAGCGAGTCGAGGCCGGGGACCTGGATCCAGAGCACGTGACCGCCACTCGGATCGGTGTGGCGGGTGCCAGCCGGGAAGGCGCGATCGACGGCCTCGATCATCTGGTGCATCTGCTCGGCGTAGCGACGCCGGACCCTGCGCAGATGACGATCGAACCCGCCGCTCTCCACGAACGCGGCCATGGCCACCTGAGGCGCGGTGGGGCTGGCCTGGTTGACGACCAGCTTCAGGTGCTCGAAGGCGTTCTGGTACCGCCCCGGGATCGCCCACCCCACGCGCAGTCCCGGCGAGACCGTCTTGGAGAACGAGCTGCAGTAGAGGACCCGGCCGTGGGTGTCGAAGGCCTTCACCGCCTTCGGTCGCGGTCCCTCGAACACGAGATCCCCGTACACGTCGTCTTCGACCAATGGGACATCGTGGGCGTCGAGGAGCTCCACCAGGGTCTGCTTGTCGTCGTCGGTCATGCACGAGCCCGACGGGTTGGAGTAGTTCGAGACGATGGCCACCGCAGCGATCGGCCGACGTTCGAGCACTCGGGCCAGGGCGATGAGGTCGATGCCGTGTCGGGGGTGGGCCGGGACCTCGACCACCTTCAGGTCGAGTGACGCGACCACCTCGAGCAGCGCGTAGTAGGCGGGACTCTCGATGGCCACGGTGTCGCCCGGGCGGGTCACGGCTCGGATCGAGAGGTACACGGCCTCCTTGGCGCCGCTGGTGATCACGATGTCATCGGGCGTGACCGCGTACCCGGCGTCGAGGCCGTGTTGGGCGACGGCGCGCCGCAGGGCGGGATTACCGGGCGGTGCGTCATAGGAGTGGCACACGGTGGGCTGCAGCCGCAGCGCCTGCCCGAGGAGGCGGTTCAGGGCCGGGATGGCCATCAGCTCGGGCCCCTGCACCGCGGCGCCGAGCGTCGGGCGCTGGGGGTTCCCGATCCCGAGGTTCAGCTTCAACGACAGCGCGGCGTCGATCCGGCGAGCGCGCATCGACGACGCCGGTGCTCCTGGCTCGAGCCGCTCGGTCCGGGTGACTCGCTCCACGTAGTAACCGGATCTCGGTCGGGAACGGATCAGACCCTGGGCCTCGAGAAGCCGACATGCCTCGACCGCGGTCGTGAGGCTGACCTCGTGCTGCTCCCGCAGTCGGCGGAGGGACGGGATCCGACTGCCCGGCGGATGGAGGCCATCGGCGATCTGACGGGCGACGGCGTCGGCGACCTGGACGTAGAGCGGTCGCGGATGTTGGTCGGGTTCGTCGGGTTCGTCGGACACCGATGAACTGTACGCCAGTACAGATCGGGAACCTTGCCCTGTTCTCGCCATCTGTACTGGTCGACAAACCGGCGATCTGTGCCTTCTCACGGTGCTCCCCGGTTCGTACGGTGACGACATGTCCACTTCTGAGCACGGTTTCGAGGTCGTGTGGGAGATCGAACCTCCGCTCCGCGCCGACGTCGGTCTGCTGCACGCGCAACTCGATGTCGCGTCCCGCGTGACCACCACCGTCCTCGTGCCCGACAACCACATCGGACAGGCCACGGTGTCGAGCATCGCGATCGCACGTGAGGTCCGCACCAGGGCGCTGCACCCGATCGCGTGTCTGAACGCGCGGGACCGCAACCTGCTCGGGCTCCGTCGCGACCTGTTGACCTGTGATCTCGACGGCATCGATGACTTGTTGCTCGTCTACGGCGACGAGCCCGAGGTCGGCAGCCGGGCGTCGGACCTGACCGTCCGGACGATGGTGCAGGAGTGCCGGCAACGGTCACCGCACGTGCGCCTGGGTGTGACCACGCGTCTCGGGTCGTTGCCGGCGTGGAAGCTCGCCGCTGATCGGCTCTTCGTGCAGGTCTCCTATGACGTCGATGCGCTGCTGCGCTGGCGGGACCAGATCCGCTTCGAAGGACCTGTGTACCCCGCAATTCTGGTCGTGCCCAGCGTCGCGATGGCCCATCGACTGGCCGCTCGTGTCCCCGCCCTGCGGGTGCCCGACCGCTGGCTCGAGTCGATCGACCGTGATCCGAACGCTGGCGTGGAGTTGGCGGCGGCGTTGGCCGAGCGCCTCCGCGAGAGCGGCGCGTTCGAGGGCATCCACATGGTCAGCGGCCGCCGTCACCGCGAGGCCTCATCCCGCCTGCGGGGCCTCGCGGCCCCAGCGCAGCCCCGCAGCGCCGTGGCCGTCTGATCTCGTGCGCCTGGCGTACGCCCACGCGTTCAACTCTTTCCCGTACCCGCACCTCCAGGAGCGACGCACATGACCATCACCGCGAACCTCGGCTTCCCCCGTATGGGGGTGGCCCGCGAGCTCAAGTGGACGGTCGAGGCCGCGTGGCGATCGGGCGCCTACGACGAGCTGCGCAGCATCGGGGCCCAGCTTCGGGCTCGGCATTGGCAGGTGCAGGTCGACCGCGGCATCGAGCGCGTGCCGGTCGGCGACTTCTCGTACTACGACCACGTGCTCGACGCAGCGCTGGCCGTGGGAGCGGTCCCGGACCGCTTCGGCGGGGTGCCGTTCGACCCCGACGTGAGTGACGACGCTGTGGCCCGCTACTTCGTGATGGCCCGCGGTGGAGCGCTCGATGGCGCTGACCGCACTCCACTCGAGATGACCAAGTGGTTCGACACCAACTACCACCAACTCGTACCCGAGCTCGAGCCAGGGCAGCGGTTCGAGGCGCGACCGGCACGGCTTCGCGCCCACCTGGCCGAGGCGCTGGCCCTCGACGTCCCGGCTCGAGTGGTGCTCCTCGGCCCGCTGACGTTCCTGAGCCGATCCAAGCGCACCGACGGTGGCGATCCCTTCGAGCTCATCGACCGGTTGCTGCCCGCGTACGTCGAACTGGTCGAGGCGCTCCGGCACGCGGGAGCCACCGCATTCCAGTTCGACGAACCCCTCCTCGTCACCGACGTGCCCGACGTCGCGCTTGCCGCGTACCCGACGGTGTACGCGGCGCTCCGGGAGGCAGCCGGCACTGCCGAGATCACGCTCGCCACCTACTTCGGAACGCTCGGCCCCACGGCATCCGTCGCCGCGACCCTGCCGATCGACGTGCTGCACCTCGACCTCGTCCGCGGGGCCGGTCAACTCGATGAGGTGCTTGCGTTGCGGCCCGACGGACTCTCGCTGTCGCTCGGCATCGTCGACGGCCGCAACCTGTGGCGCTCGGACCTCGAGCTCCTGGCCGACGAGGTTCGTCGGGCCTCGGCCGCCTGCGGCACTGACGCCGTGCACCTCGCGCCGTCGTGCTCGTTGCTGCACCTCCCCGTCGATCTGTCCCAGGAGCAGGCGCTCGATCCCGAGCTCCGGTCGTGGCTGTCGTTCGCGACCGAGCGGCTCGACGAGATCCGCATCCTGCGCGAGGTGGTCGACGGACGGGCCGCGGGCGTTGCCGCCGAGCTGGACGCCAATCGGGACGCAGCCGCCGCTCGACGATCGTCGACGCGCGTCCACCGTCGGGAGGTCGCCGAACGCGTCGCCGACATCACCCCGGACATGGCCTCGCGCACGTCGGCGTACCCCGAGCGTCGCGCCCTGCAGGCGGATGCGCTCGAACTGCCGGCGTTCCCCACCACCACGATCGGCTCGTTCCCGCAGACCAAGGAGATCCGCGATCTCCGGCGGCGGTTCCGCAACGACGAGATCGACGAGGCCACCTACGACGCGGGCCTGCGCACCGCCACCGAGTCGTGCGTCCGTGAGCAGGAGGCCCTCGGTCTCGATGTGCTCGTCCACGGCGAGTTCGAGCGCACGGACATGGTCGAGTACTTCGGCGATCAACTCGACGGCTTCGTCACCACGGCCAACGGGTGGGTCCAGAGCTACGGGTCCCGATGCGTGAAGCCGCCGGTGCTCTTCGGCGACATCGTCCGACCGGCACCGATGACCGTCGAGTGGACGACCTTCGCCGCGAGCCTCACCGACCGACCCATGAAGGGGATGCTGACGGGGCCGGTCACCATCCTCCAGTGGTCGTTCGTACGTGACGACCAACCCTGGTCCACCACCGCTCGACAGCTCGCGCTGGCCCTGCGCGACGAGGTGTCCGACCTCGTCGACGCCGGCATCCCGATCGTGCAGATCGACGAACCGGCGTTGCGTGAAGGCCTGCCGTTGCGCCGCGCCGACCAGCCGGCGTTCCTGGCGTGGGCCACCGAGGCGTTCCGACTGGTTGCCGGCGGAGCTCCGGACCCCGTCCAGATCCACACCCACATGTGCTACGCCGAGTTCGGCGAGATCATCGACGCCATCGTCGACCTCGATGCCGACGTGATCTCGATGGAGGCCTCCCGTTCGCAGATGGAGCTGCTCGACGACTTCGTGACGCGTGAGTACCCGAACGAGATCGGGCCGGGGATCTGGGACATCCATTCCCCCCGTGTCCCCACCGATACCGAGCTCGACGACCTCCTGGCCCGAGCGGTGAAGGCGCTCGGCAGCGACCGTCTCTGGGTGAACCCCGATTGCGGGCTCAAGACCCGGGGCTGGCCCGAGACCCGAGCTTCGCTCACCGGACTGGTTGCGGCGGCGCAGCGGGCCCGGACCCAGGAGGTGCGCTGACGGTCGAGACGCGTTCGACGCCGACGGCCTGACGCGAGACGACGCACGCCCCGACCGATCGATCAGCAGGCCCCGCCGTGGTAGGCGAGAACCGCGCCACGCTCCTCTACGTCGCCAACTGGCGAGGGGTGGCGACCGGCGCCGACTACTTCACCGCCTACGCCTCCCACTCGCCGCTCGAGCACACCTGGAGCCTCGCCATCGAGGAGCAGTTCTACCTGCTCTTCCCGCTTCTCGTCATCGGGGTGTTCGCGGTGTTCCGCCGCCATGCCGTGCGGGCGCTGTTCGCGGTCGCGCTGGTCGGGACGATCGCGTCGGCGTCGTGGATGGCCTGGCTGAGTGCCGGTGGGGCGGCCCATTCGCGCCTCTCCAGCGCTCCTCGCCGACTGTTCCGCTGCCGTCGGGTCCTGAAGGTCCCGTTCGGCGGTCGAGCGGGCCGGTCGGCCGTGGCACCAGCGGCCAACTCGGCGCGCAGGCTCGTCGTCGATCTCTGCGAGGGTGGTGGCGTCTGCGACGGCTCGACGTCGCCTCGCCTCGACGCCCCCGACCATCGACAGGACGTGCACCATGAGCGATCGCTACGAGCAGTTCCCCGGCCTCACCGTCGACCGTCCGTCCGAGGGGGTGCTGCGCATCACCATGGACGCACCGGGTCTCAACTCGGTCAGCCCGGCGATCCATCGCGAGCTCGCCGACATCTGGCTCACCGTCGATCGCGACCCCGAAACCCGGGTTGCGCTCCTGCGAGGTGCGGGCAAGGCGTTCTCGGCCGGCGGGAGCTTCGAGCTCCTGGACTCGCTCATGTCCGACCACGAGGTGCGAGTCCGGGTCATGCGCGAGGCGCGCGACCTCGTGTTCAACGTCATCAACTGCTCCAAGCCGATCGTGTCGGCCATGCACGGACCGGCCGTCGGGGCCGGGCTCGTGGCCGGCATCCTCGCCGACATCTCCGTGGTGGCCAGGAGCGCTCGCCTCATCGACGGGCACACGCGCCTGGGGGTCACGGCGGGCGACCACGCCGCGATCTGCTGGCCGTTGATGTGTGGCATGGCGAAGGCGAAGTACTACCTGCTCACCTGCGACACGCTCACCGGTGAGGAGGCCGAACGCATCGGGTTGGTCTCGATCTGCGTCGACGACGATCAGGTGCAGGATCGCGCGCTCGAGGTGGCCGAGCAGCTCGCCGGAGGCTCCCAGTCGGCGATCCGCTGGACCAAGCAGACGCTGAACAACTGGTACCGCGCCCAGTCGGCGATCCTGGATGCGTCGCTCGCCTACGAGTTCATCGGCTTCGGGGGCCCCGACGCCCGCGAGGGCCTGGCCAGCCACACCGAGAAGCGCGATCCGAACTTCACCGGTCCCACCGGCGAGTGACCTGGTCGGTGAGGGCCGCGTTCGCCCGGTCGATGGATGCGTGGCGGCGCGTCCAAAGGGCCACGCGCTAGACAGAGGCCATGTCCACCATCACCGCAAGGACCGCACTCGTCACCGGCGGCGGGAGCGGGATCGGACTCGGATCCGCCACCCGCCTCGCGGCCGACGGCGCCCACGTCACCATCTGCGGTCGCACCGAGACCAAGCTCGCCGACGCGGTCACCGCCATCGAACCCCACGTCGGCGAGGGCGGGTCGATCAGGATGATCGTCGCCGACATCACCATCGAGGACCAGGTCGCTGCGGCAGTCGCCTTCGCGAGCGAACCGACCAGCGGTCTCGACATCTTGTTCGCCAACGCCGGAGGCTCCCTGCACATGGGGGCGTTCGCCGACGCCGATGCCGACGCGCTGCGGGCGACGGTCGACCTGAACCTGATCGGCACCATGTTGTGCATCAAGCACGCGGTGCCGGCGATGAAGCAGGCCGGGGGCGGCTCGATCATCGGCATGTCGTCGGGCGCCGGGGCGTTCCCGCACCGGTGGCTCTGGGCCTACGGCGCGGCCAAGGCAGGGATCGACATGGTGTGCAAGAGCGCCGCCGAGGAGCTCGGCGTCGACAGGATCCGGGTCAACAGCATCCAGCCCGGCATCGTCGATGACGAGCTGATGTCGTTCATCACCGGCGGCGGCGCGCTGCTCGACGACTACATCGCTGGCATGCCGCTCGAGCGGGTGGGCACCGTCGAGGACATCGCCGAGGCGGTCCGGTTCCTGGCCGGTCCCGAGTCGTCGTGGATCACCGGGATCAACCTGCCGATCGACGGTGGGCACCACCTCCGTCACGGCGCCGACTACTCGCTGCTCTTCTCCTAGCCGTCGAGGCCGGTCCCGACCGACGCAGCGCTCCGAGCCCAGCGCTCGAGAGCGCGCCGGTCGGCGGTCACCGTCGATCTCCCCAGCGCCCGAGCTCCGGCCGGGCGACCGGTGAGTTGCGATCGCGTGACGCCGACCCGGTAGCGTGGCCGAGATCATGCTGAGAGCGTTCGCTGTCATCGTGGTGCTGGTGGGATTCCTGGGGGGAACCGCCAGCACCGGCCTGTCGTTCGGAGGCGAGCGCGCCGCAGCCGCCGGCGTCAACCAGGTGAGTGCCCCCGAGTGGCTCCCGGTCCGCACGTCCACCGGCGCCCCGGGTGGCGCCGAGTTGCTGGTCGGTTGCACCTACCGGAGCCAGCTTCCGGTCTGTGGCGGTCATCACCAGTACTGGGCGATCGACATGGCGCTCGGTGCGAACAGGGCGCCGGTCTTCGCCGCCGGTGCGGGCCGGGCCACGCTTGGCTGGGACGCATCGGGGTGGGGCAACTACGTGATCGTCGATCATGGCGCCTTCGGGAAGACGCTCTACGGGCACCTGGCGGAAGCTTCGGTCGCTCCCGGTCAATGGGTGGACCAGAACACCCAGGTGGGGCTCGTCGGGACAACCGGCGACACCCGAGGCACGCCGCACCTGCACTTCGAGTACGACGACAACGTCGGCGGGTTCGGCGGCGGCGGCAGCCCGAACGACCCCGGTGAGCTCAAGGCGTGTCACGGCAACACGTTGGTGTCCTACGGCTCCTGGGAAGGCCTCGCCTGGGGTTCGCGTTCGGTGCACTCCGACGGCACGACGTGCGGGTTGACCGTCACCGACGTCGCCACCCGCTACCACCCGCTCGTGCCCGCTCGAGTCCTCGACTCGCGACCCGGCCCCGGCAACGTGGGCGCGTACGCATCGCCGTGGGGCGAGGGGCTGGCCGGCTCACGCGACGTCGCCATCGCCGGGATCGGCGAGGTCCCGCCCGACGCCGACGCGGTCGTGCTCAACGTCACCGTGGTCAACGCCACGGCAGGGTCGTACCTCCAGCTGTGGCCCACCGGTTCCCAGCGACCGCGGTACGGATCGAGCCTCAACTTCTCCGCCGGCCAGATCGTGCCCAACGCGGTGACGGTCAAGCTCGGCGACGGCGGTCGGGTCCGGGTCCTCAACGCGGTCGGGTCGACCGACGTGGTCATCGATGTGAGCGGGTACTACCGGGCCGGCCCCGACGGCGCCGGGTACCGGCCGCTGACCCCTGCCCGCGTCCTCGACTCGCGCCCGGGGACCTCCAACGTCGGCTCGTTCGCTGCGCCGTGGGGCGCGGGGGCCGAAGCTGCCCGCGATGTGGCGATCGGCGGGGTGGGCGCCGTTCCGGCTGGCGCCAGTGCGGTGGTGCTCAACGTGACGGTCGTGAACCCCAGCGCCGACTCGTTCCTCCAGCTCTGGCCGTCCGGCTCCGGACAACCCCGGTTCGGGTCGAGCCTCAACTTCACCGCCGGTCAGGTGGTGCCCAACGCCGTGACGGTCAAGCTCGGTGCCGGGGGCAGCGTGCGGGTCATGAACGCCCAGGGATCGGTCGACGTGGTGATCGACGTCAGCGGGTACTACACCGACGACGGCGGTTCCGCTTTCCACGCCGTCATGCCCGATCGCGTGCTCGATTCGCGTCCGGCTAGCAACGTCGGTCCGTTCACCACGCCCTGGGGCTGGGGACTCGGCGGGGTGCGAGCCGTGCCGATCGCCGGCCGCAGCGGTGTGCCCGGCGGCGCCACCGCCGTCGTGCTCAACGTCACGGCGATCGAGCCGTCCTCCTCGACCTTCGTGCAGGTGTGGCCCACCGGGGCGCTTCGTCCCGAGGCCAGCTCGAACCTCAACGCACTGGCGGGTGAGATCGTCCCGAACGCGGTCACGGCCATGCTCGGGTACGAGGGCGATGTCCTCGTGTACAACCACGCCGGCGAGGTCGACTTGGTGGCCGACGTCGCCGGGTGGTTCGGCTGACGCTCCGTCCACCGCACCTCAGCGTGGGTCGTCTCGTGTGCGATCGCTGATCGCTTGTGGTGCCGGTAGGGTTCCGGCGTCCGTCGGGGGTCGGCGGAACGACACGGGGACGGTGCGACACGTGCGTGACGAAGAGATGGTTCTCGAGCGGCTCGACCAGCTGATGACCGACCACCCACCGGCCGAGGTCCCGGCCCGGGAGTTCCTCGGCGCACAGTTCGATGCCGGCCTCGCGTGGGTCCACTTCCCCGAAGGCCGTGGCGGCCTCGGTCTGAGCCCGCAGCTGCAACAGGTCGTGAACCAGCGACTGGCGGCAGAGCGGGCACCCGTCGCCATGGCCCGCAACCCGATCGGTCACGGCATGGGCGCACCCACGGTCGTCACCCACGGCAGCGACGCCCAGCAGCGCCGCTACCTCCGCCCGCTCTTCACCGGCGAGGAGATCTGGTGCCAGCTCTTCAGCGAGCCCGGCGCCGGGAGCGACGTGGCATCGCTGGCCGCGAGCGGGGTGCTCGACGGCGAGGAGTGGACGATCAACGGGCAGAAGGTGTGGACGACGCTCGCCCACGTCGCCCGGTGGGGGATGCTCGTGGTGCGCACGGACCCCGAGGCCGCCAAGCACCGCGGGATGACCTACTTCGTGGTCGACATGCACGCCCCAGGCGTCGAGGTCCTGCCGTTGCGGCAGATGACCGGTGAGGCCGAGTTCAACGAGGTGTTCTTCTCCGACGTGCGCATCCCCGACGCCGAACGCCTCGGCGAGGTGGGCGACGGCTGGCACGTCGCCATCACGACGCTCATGAACGAGCGCGTCTCGATCGGCGGCGGTGTCCCGCCCCGCGAGGGTGGCATCATCCGCGAGGCGCTGAAGGTCTGGCGCTCCCTACCCGAGCCCACCGGTTCTGGCGTGGCCGAGCGCGCCGTGCAGCGCCAGGAGCTCACCAAGCTCTGGATCCAGGCCGAGGTGCTGCGCCTCACCAACATCCGGGCGTCGCAGCTGCGCTCGGTCGGTACCCCCGGTCCGGAGGGTTCGGTCGGCAAGAGCCTCGCTGCCGAGCACAACAAGGCGGTGATGAACTTCACGGTGGAGCTCATGGGTGCCGAGGGGATGCTCTACACGAGCTACGAGATGGTGCGGCCGGAGGCGTCCATGTCGTGGGACTGCCCGCAGAAGGCGTTCCTGCGCATGCGGGCCAACTCGATCGAAGGCGGCACCACCGAGGTCATGAAGAACATCCTCGGCGAGCGCGTGCTCGGTCTGCCCGGCGACGTGCGCGTCGACAAGGGGATGCCGTGGCGCGAGGTGCCCCGCAACTGATCTGCGCAGGCAGGGCTGGTACGGCCGTCCTTCGGCCGATGGTGAAAACGTGAATGGCCCGAGGCAGGTGCCTCGGGCCATCTCGATCTCGATCGGTCCGCGTGGAGCGATCAGCGCTTCTTGGCGGGTGCCGTCTTGGCGGTGGCCTTCTTGGCCGGAGCAGCCTTCTTGGCGGGTGCCTTCTTGGCCGCGGCCTTCTTGGCCGGAGCAGCCTTCTTGGCGGGTGCCTTCTTGGCCGCGGCCTTCTTGGCGGGAGCAGCCTTCTTGGCGATCTTGCCGGTGAGGGCTGCGTCCTTGAACGCCTTCAGCGGGGTGATCTTGGCCACGCGCTTGGCCTTGATCTTGATGGTCTCGCCGGTTGCCGGGTTGCGGCCCATGCGGGCGGGGCGGTCGACGCGGGCGAACTTGGCGAAGCCCGGAAGCGACACGGTCTCGCCCTTGGCGACCCGCTCGGTGATCTCGTCGACGACAGCGGTGAGTGCCTCGTCAGCGGTCTTTCGGTCGACGTCGAGGCGTTCGCTCAGCGCCAGGACGAGTTCTCTGCGGTTCATGGGATCTCCGTACGTCAGTGTTTTCAGGGGGTTGCTGTCGGCGACTCTTGCACATCGACGGCCTCCGGGCGCGCATCGCGGCCTGAAATCGCTCGCCCGACGGCGGCGTCGCGCTCGTGGTTCCTCCGTCGGGATCGCTGTCGACGCGGGGGTGTCGGCCGGGTCGATCGGGTCAGTGTCGAACCGCCGGGAGCACGTGGACGCGTGGGGTGGATCGGATCAGAACTCGTCGAGCCACGCGGGAGCGCGGTCGAGGAGGAACATGCTGACCTCGTGGCACCGGTCGAGGACATCGCACAGCTGCTCCTGCCCGAGGAAGATCTTGTCGAGCCCGACCTCGATCCGCGCCACGATCGTGAGGCTTCGTTCGGGTGCGTCGGTGACCGACGCGAACGAGTCGATGGCCGAGACCTCGAGGGGGAGCTCGGTTCCGCCGATCCCGGCGAGATCGGTGGCCAGCACCAACAGATCGGGGCCCTTGGGAAGCGGCGGGAGCACCCAGGTGAACACCAGCGGGAAGTGGAACGTCTCGGGAGGATCACTGCCCTCGGGCATCTCCATCATCTGGTCCTCGAACGCCAGGAGCACCCGGGGATCGACCTCGAGGGACAGGTGGAGATCGAGGGGTCCGCCGCACGCTTCTTCGGGGTGGAGGTCGACCTCCCACGCCTGGCGCAGCGAGTACGTCTCGACGAAGTGGCGTTCGTCGTGCACGTGGAACTGATGATCGACGGCGTGGTCCTTCAGGTCGGCGATGAAGCCGGGGACGTCGATGACGGCCAATGGAACACGATCCTCCGCTTCGGGGCTGGAACCCCTAGCCTGCCACGGGTTCGGGGTGGCAGCTACCGTCCACCACCGTGAACGCCGACCAGCTCCGCCTGCTCCTCGACGAGACCGCCGACGCCATCGCCTCCACGCTCGCCACCCAGCGGGACTGGGGCCTGTCGGGAGCCAAACCGGGTCAGTACCGAAGCGACCTCGCCGCCGACGCGGCGGCGCTCGAGGTGCTCGATGCGGCCGGCGTCGGGGTCCTGTCGGAGGAGTCGGGCCGGCACCGGCCGGATGCGGCGGTGACGGTGGTGGTCGACCCGCTCGACGGGTCCACCAACGCCTCGCGCGGGATCCCGTGGTACGCCACCAGCCTGTGCGCCGTCGATGCCGACGGCCCCGTCGCCGCGGTGGTGGTCAACCTCGTGTCGGGCGAGCGGTTCGCCGCGTCCCGTGGGGCGGGAGCGACACGTGACGGTTCGGCCATCGGCCCCACCGATGCGCAGCGACTCGATCGATCGATCATCGGTCTTTCGGGGTGGCCGCCTCGCCACCTCGGCTGGAGGCAGTTCCGGGCGCTCGGTGCCGTGGCGCTCGACCTGTGTGCCGTCGCGTGCGGAACGCTCGACGGCTACGTCGACTGCAGTCCCGATGCCCACGGACCGTGGGACTACCTGGGCGGTCTCCTCATCTGTCGCGAGGCCGGCGCCGTCGTGGTGGACGCAAGCGATCGGAACCTGGTCGTGCTCGACCACGACGACCGGCGAACGCCGGTGGCTGCGGGAACACCCGCGCTGCTCGACGCCCTCGTCCGGGAACGGGCCACCTTCTCGTCGACGTGAGGCGTCGACACCCCGTCGGCGAGACCCCGGGGTCGAGAACCCGGGGTCGAGATCGACGAACCGACCGGTAGCCTCACCGGATGGCAGGCATGTTCCATCGGCTCTCCCTGCGCACGTATCGCCAGCTCCCGGTTCTGCTGCGACGCTGGATCGTGCGGCTGATCGCTCCGTCGTTCACCGTCGGGGCCATCTGCTTCATCGAGCGATCCAACGGCGACCTGCTGCTCGTGCGCCACGCCTACCGGTCGCGGTGGGGCGTTCCCGGCGGGTTGCTCCAGCGCCGCGAGGATCCGGCCGACGCTGCCCGGCGTGAGGTGCTCGAGGAGGTCGGCCTCGAGGTGGAGCTGCTCGGCGAGCCGGCGGTGGTGGTCGACGCCGTGCCCCAGCGCATCGATCTCGTGTTCCGAGCGCGTCCCGTGAAAGGCGCCGATCTCGGAGCGGTCGCGCCGAGATCGCCGGAGATCACCGAGGTCCGGTGGTTCGCCCGCGACCACCTGCCCGAGCTCCAGTTCGAGGCAGCCGACGCCCTCGTGGCGCTCGCCCGCGCTGCCACCGCGCCCCGACGCGTGCCGATCGTTCCCGTCCTCGGTTCCCTGCCGCTCGGCGAGGATCGCTCGGCCTGACCGACCGCTGACGCAACGCGGTCCGGCACACCGCCCGCTGCCCGGTGGCGGGGCCCAGGCTCCGGTCGAGATGTCCGTGCGAGGTCAGCCGCCGGCGGTCAGGCGCTCGGCGCACTCCCGGGCACGTCCGATGACCTCGTCCACGCCGTCGATGTGGCGGTGGCGCATGAGCACGGCGCCGGCGACGACGGTGGTGTCGACCACCGCACCGCTCGCCGCGTAGACGAGGTTGTCGACCAGGGCGCCCGGGTTCATCTCCGGGAGGGACGTGTCGATCAGCAAGAAGTCCGCGGGCGCGCCGACCGCGACCGGTACCCCGCCGAGCACGGCGGATCGTCGCCCCTGCGCGATCGCCAGCGCCTCGGCAGCGGGGAGCGCGGTGGGGTCGTGGGAGGAGTGCTTCTGGATCAGGGCGAACATTTTCAGCTCGGCGAGCAGATCCAGGCTGTTGTTCGACGCTGCGCCGTCGGTGCCGAGACCGACCGGCACGCCGCACGCACGGGCGGAGGCGTAGGGGAACACCGCTCCCGCGGCGAGCTTCAGGTTGGAGCACGGGTTGGTGACCACCGTGGCGTACCGCTCGGCGATGGTCTCCAGCTCCGTCTGATCGAGGTGGCAGCCGTGGGCGAGGATCGTCTTCGGTCCGAGCAGCCCGAGCTCGTCGCAGTAGATCGCCGGGCGGTCGTGGTGGTCGGCCATCCAATCGTCGACCTCTCGCCGGCTCTCGGAGAGGTGGAGGTGCACCACGAGGTCGCGTTCGGCCGCCGTCTCGGCCACCCACTCGAGCGAGTCGCGGCCCACGGTGTAGATCGCGTGCGGGGTCAGGCTCGGGGTGATGAGCGGACCGTAGGAGTCGAGCGCGTCGAGCGATGCCAACGCGTCCTCGCGGAGCTTGGTCGGCCCGCTGCTGTCGAGGAGCGGAGCACCCACGGTCGCTCGCAGGCCGGCGTCCTCGGATGCTCGGGCCACCGCCTCGGGGTGCCAGTACATGTCGTGGAAGTGGGTGGTGCCCGAGCGGATCATCTCGATGGCGGCGAGACGGGTTCCCCAGTAGCAGTCCTCGGCCGTCAGATCCATCTCGGCGGGCCAGATCTTCTCGGTGAGCCACTCCTGGAGCTGGAGGTCGCTGCCGTAGCCGCGGAAGAGCGTCATGGCGGCGTGGCCGTGTCCGTTCACGAGACCGCCGACGATCGCCATGCCGCGCGCGTCGACGACGTCGTCGTCGGGCCGGGCGACGACGTCGGCGCCCAGTTCGGCGATGACGCCACCTTCGCTGCGGAGGTTGACCACTGCACCGTCGAGGTCGCCATGACGGACGAAGAGACCCATGGGTCGATGTGTTAGCACGCGCCGGAGACGCTCGGTCAGTTGGATCGAGGCGTCGCCACGAGATGGGGGAGGACCGCAGCGATGTCGCCGAGGAGGTGCACGCGGTTGGCCATCACGTTGCGCTGCAGGTCCTCGACGTCGAGGGTCTGGTCGCCGGTGCCGTTGGCCGCGTTGTCGACCATGCACACGACCGTGTAGGCAAGTCCCGCCTCACGGGCGAGGATGCACTCGCTGGCGATCGTCATGCCGACGATGTCGGCGTCGCGTGCGAGCGCTCGGACCTCGGCCGGCGTCTCGAAGCGCGGACCGACGGTCTGGGCGTAGACGCCGCCGTCGAGCAGATCAGCGTTGGCGTGCTCGGCCCACACACCCAGCACGATGTCGCGCCACGGCTCGTCGAAGCCGGGCACCTGGTGGCCGGCGGCGTCACGGTGGAACGTCGGGGCGACGCCGGGCGCGAAGAAGTCGTACGGGCTCACCACCGTGCCGACGGGCCAACCGCGCAGACTGCCGACCGATGCGACGGCCAGCACGCGGTCGCAACCAGCAGCGCACAGCGCGGCGATGGTGCGGTGGTGGTCCACGGCGTGGGGGAGCGCGTAGCCGGCGGAGGTGGCGTGGTGGCGATGGGCGACAACGACCTCGCCGGTGTCGAAGAGCCGAGCCGGTCCGTGGGGTGTGTCGACCCGCACCTCGTGATGGGGCTGGGCGCCGGTGCCGTCGGCGACCGCACTCCCGACGATCATCGCGAGACGGGTGCCGGTGATGGTCGGTACCTCGTCGGGAGCCACGCCGAACGGTATCGCAGGCTCGCCGCACGGCCGATCGCCTCGTCGGCGTTCAACCAGCTCCTCGGCTCGATGACCGAGTGCGGGATCCTCAACCAGCGGGTCATCGAGATCTCCCTCGGCGGACCGCCGCTGCCGCTCACGTCGAGCCTGTTGGGTGTCCTCGTTCCGGAGTTCGGGACGAAGATCGCGCCCAACACGCCGATGCACATCGACGTCGTCCCGACGGTTGCGCCGTTCCTCGACGAGGACGCCGGACCGAACGGCGAATCGGCTGAGCTCAACCTGGCCCACCTGCAGATCAAGTTCGTCGAGAGCAGGCCCGGCGTCGGCGACATCGTCCACCTGACCCTCGCGGTCGACGCACCCTTGGGCTTCGACCTGGCCTACGACCCGGTGGGCCGTGTGCTCGCGCCGCAGATCTCGGCGCCGCCGGCCACGTCGGTGAGGGCCCGCGTGGTCGACGACTTCATCGGTGCGGTCGAACCGACGATCGAGGCCCTGTTCCCGACCTCGTTCCCGTCGTTCGTGAGCGCCCTCGGCTCGTCGTTCGCCGCCTTCCCGCTCCCGACCTTCCTCGGCCTCGGGCTCGATGTGCTCGAGGTGCAGCGGGCGGGCAAACGGTCACCTGCACGACCCCGCGTCGAGGCTGACCGTGGCCGAGTGTGTTGCGTTCGACCCCCGCACTCGCAACGCAGCACGGGCAGCGTGGGCAGCACATGTCGGCCGTCGGCGGAGGATGGTGGCGTCGCGCCGATGTCGCGTACCGTGTCCCCTTTCGGCTCTCGGGCCGACCCGATGGGCGTGTAGCTCAGTTGGCTAGAGCGCTGCCCTTACAAGGCAGATGTCGGGGGTTCGAGTCCCTCCACGCCCACCACGTTTGAGCAGGTCAGAGCCGGTTTCTGACGACGACTGATTTCGGTCAGGGAGTCCAGGACGCGCCCAGGACGCGAGCGGATGAGTCTCGCGTGAGGTTCGATGCCGATTGGAGGGGCCGGCGAACGGCAACGGCACAGCGAGCAACATCGTCGGGCCGGTGCCCGATATTTGGCGCTGCTGCAGGCATCGACCAACCCGTCCCGGGCCGGGCCCGGACCAAAAGGCCCGAGGGCGCTCAACCTTCTGGGCTCCGAAAGGCTCGATGGGGCACGTGGTCGGGTTCGAGCAGCTCGTCGAGGAGGAGTTCGACTCGGTGGTCCGGTCGTTGACGATCGCGTTCGGCGACCGGGAAGCGGCCGAGGATTGTGTCCAGGTCGGCTTCGAGCGGGCCCCTTCGATGATGGCGTGTGGTGGGATCGATGGAACGGCCTGGCACGTGGGTGTACGTCGTCGCGGTGCGTCACGGCCGACGAGCACTGGCCCGCGATCGTCGACGTGACCTCGACCTGCCGGGCGCGGTGCCTGTTTGGCCGCACGCGTAGCGTCGCCGCCATGCCCGCTCCGCATTGGTTCTTTCGCTTCATGTACGACCGCGAGAGCACTGCCTGGGAACGGCGGCGCGACTCGCCGCAGCACCGTGAACTGGTCGAGCGAACGGCCGATGAGCTCGCGAGCGTGGTTGCACCGCCGGGACCGGCCGCCGATCTGGGCTGCGGACCCGGCGCCCACGGGCTCGCACTCGCAAGGCGCGGGTACGACGTCGTCGGGGTCGACGGGTCACCCCGCATGATCGAGGTAGCGCGAACACGAGCAGCACGGGACGAGGTCCACGCGAGGTTCGACGTGCACGACGTCAGCGCGCCGCTGCCCTTCGCCGACGCGTCGCTCGGTGGTGTGCTCGCGATCCTCGTCCTCCAGCACCTCGCCGACCCCGGGGCCTTCATCAACGAGATCCGTCGCTGCCTCCGGCCCGGAGGGCACCTGTTGATCACCGCTCCCTCCCACACCCGCACCTCGCCCACATCGCAGAACCTGTACTGGCGGCTCCGCACCGCGTGCTACGTCCACGTCCCCGGCATCGTCCGCTTCTCCGACACCAACTCGCTCCCTCAACTGGTCCAGAACCATGGCCTGACCGTTGTCGAGTGCAGCGGCGAGCCAAGTGGGGTGAGCGTGTTGGCACGTGCATGACGTCGTATGAACCGGGACCGATCGACCCTGCCCAGATCGGGCGAGCGTTCGGCCTACAGCGCCCATCCCACACCGACCGGGTTGTACGGGCGATCCGAACGAGCGCCTCGCGCCTGCCCCATGGAACCGGCTGGTCCTGTCTCAGAACACCGCCGCCAGGGTGCCCCCGATCGCCGGATCGGCTGCCGCCGGGGCTCAAGCCTTCCGGTGCTGTGCCAGCGCTCTAGACGTTGCCGGCAGTGACTCCTGCCGGTAGCGGGCCGCATTCCCGGGTGGAGGATCTACATGAGGCGACGAATCCCACCGCGCCGAGGTCCGAGTGTGTCAATGCGCCATGGCACCGCTGTTCGCGGATCGGCTTAGCATTGGGCCATGATCCTGCTGTCCGAAGAGCTCGCCCTGTTGGCCTTCGACGAGGACCGGGGCGTCACCTACGACCGGGCGGGCAGCGCGTTGCCGCACGCGCTCGGCGCCACGCTGATCCTCGATCTGCAGACCGCAGGTTGCGTCGAACTGGGTGAGGACACCGAGGTCGTTGCCGTTGGGAGCGCACCGGCCGACCCGCTCCTGGCCGAGGCGTGGCATGCCATCCAGGACGACTCGAGGGTCCGAAAGTTCCGGGCGTGGGTGGACAAGCCCACCCGTCTGGTGAAGCACCTGCCCACGCCCGTCTACGAGCACCTCGCCGAACGAGGCGTGCTGGACCACACTGGCAAGTCGGCGATCCTCCGTCGCGATCGCTACCGCGAGCTCGACGAACGACCGGGGCAGGACCTCATCGGGGGCCTCGCCTCCGTGCTCGACGGGGAGCGGGACCCGACGCCGGACGAGGTGCTGCTGCTCGCACTGGTCCCGGTTGCTCGCCTCACCACGGCGGTCTTCCCCGACCGCGACCGCCGCACAACCGAGGCGCGCATCGAGGCGCTGGTCGCAGGCGACGACGAGGCCGGCGACATCGCCCGGCGCGTGGCCCGAGCCGCGGCGGCGGGGGTGGCGGCGGCAGCCGTCGCCGGTGGCGCGTTCGCCTGAGCTGGCACCGTCACCCCGCTCTGGACGCTGCGCCCGAGCTCGTTGGCGCTGCGCCCGGATCTCGACGGCGTCGAGGCGACCACGGGCGAGGTTCGGGCCAGACTGATCGACACCGTCGAGGCGTTCTCGATGCGGACCACCCACGTCGTCGCGGTCGCCGACCGCCAGAGCGGAGGGCGTGTTCGTGAGCGAATCGTCGGACCCGTGGACACGTGAGGAGAAGCTGATGGTTGATCCTGGTCGAGACCGCCCGCAGATCCCCGTCGGCTACGGCGTGCCCGAGTCCGACGAGGGGCTCCTCACCTGGCAGGCGGTGGAGGAGCGACTCATCGGTTCGGATCAGTACTGGATGGCCACCACCCGACCGGACGGCCGGCCTCACGTCGTACCGCGTTGGGGTGTGTGGCTCGACGGTGGCCTGTACTACGACGGGGCGCCGACCACGATCCACGTCAGGAACCTGATCAGCAATCCCGCATGCAGCCTCCATCTCGAAGACGGCTGGCGCGCCGTGGTCGTCGAAGGCCTCGCGGCGCCAGCGGACCCGCCCGGCCTCGAGCTCGGCGGCCGGATCGCGGAAGCGATCGCTGGCAAGTACGCGGCGAAGGGGTACTCACCGGAACCGGACGCATGGGAGGGCGAGGCGGCTGGCGGGCTGGTGCGGTTCCTGCCCCGGACGGGCCTTGCCTGGTTCGACTTCCCGAACGACGTCACCCGCTTCCGGTTCGGCTGACGATCGCAGCGCCACCTCACGTCCGGTCGACGCCGCCTTTCGACGCCCCCGCCCTTCGACGCCGCCCTTCGAGGGCCGGTCGCCGCTGCTTGCGCCGGCGGAGGTCGACGCCACGGTGTCGACGATCGATCGCTCCCTGGAGACCTGCGAGACTGCGCGGGTGGCACGAAGCATCTACATCGCATCGCTCGAGCCGTTCTCGGGGAAATCGCTGGTGGCGTTGGGACTGGTGGACCTCTTCACGCGCAAGGTGGAGCGCAGCGGCTTCTTCCGGCCGATCGCCCGCTCGTCCACCGGGGACGACAGCGTGGTGCACCTCCTCCTGGGCCACGACGCCGTCGACCTGACCTACGAGGATGCCATCGGCGTCACCTACGACGACGTGCACGCCGATCCGGATGCGGCGCTCGCCACGATCGTCGACCGGTACCGGGCGGTGGACCGGAACTGCGATGCGGTCGTCATCATCGGCTCGGACTACACCGACGTCGCCGGACCCACCGAGCTCACCTTCAACGCCCGGGTGGCCGCCAACCTCGGCGCGCCGATGGTGCTCGTGATCAGCGGCGCCGGCCGCACGCCCGCCGAGATCGCGCAGGTCGCCGAGATCGGTGTGGCCGAGATCGCCAACAGCCACGCCACGACCGTCGGGGTCCTCGCCAACCGCTGCGATCCCGACGCGCTGGCACAGGTACGGGATCGACTCGCTGACCTCGGCCTGGCCGTGTGGGCACTGCCGGAAGCGGCGCTGCTGTCGGCGCCGACCGTCGGTCAGATCATGGCGGCGCTCGAGGGTGAGCTGATCTGCGGTGATCCCGCGCTGCTGAGCCGCGAGATCGAGGACCGGCTCGTGTGCGCCATGAACGCCGACCACGTGCTCGAACGCCTGCGCGACGGCCAGTTGTGCATCGCTGCGGGCGACCGGTCCGAGATGCTCATCACCCTGGCAACCGCGCACACCGCCGAGGGCTTCGCCTCACTCGCCGGGATCGTGCTCAACGGCGAGCACCGCCCGGCCGACCTCGTCTTCGACCTGGTGCGCGGTCTGGGCTCCCGGCTCCCCGTGGTGTTCACCGAGCACGGAACCTACGACACCGCCCGCATCGTCAGCTCGGTGCGGGGGGTGCTCTCGCGGGATTCGCAGCGCAAGGTCGACACCGCTCTCGCCGTGTTCGAGCAGCACATCGACACCGAGTCGCTCCTCCAGATCCTCGACGTGCCCCGCAGCGAGGTCGTGACCCCCCTGGCGTTCGAGTCCATGCTCCTCGAACGGGCCCGTGCCGACCGACGACGCATCGTGTTGGCCGAAGGCGACGACGACCGCGTCCTGCGCGCCGCCTCTCGCCTGCTCGCCCGGCAGGTCGTCGATCTGGTGCTCCTGGGCGACGAGGCGGATGTACAGGCCCGCGCGGCGGAGCTGGCCCTCGATCTGGGGGGCGTCGAGATCATCGATCCCTCGACCTCCGACCTGCTCGACCCCTTCGCCGCCGAGTACCACCGCCTCCGGTCGCACAAGGGGGTCACCCTCGATCGTGCCCGCGAGATCGTGCACGACGTCTCGTTCTTCGGCACGCTCATGGTCCACCTCGGTCTGGCGGACGGCATGGTCTCGGGCGCCACCCACACCACCGCGCACACCGTCATGCCCGCGTTCCAGATCATCAGGACGGTTCCGGGCACGACGAGCGTCTCCTCGGTCTTCTTCATGTGCCTCGCCGACCGTGTCCTCGTCTACGGCGATTGTGCGGTGATCCCCGATCCCACCGCCGAGCAGCTGGCGGAGATCGCCATCTGGTCGGCGACCACGGCGAGCCAGTTCGGCGTCGAACCGAGGGTGGCGATGCTGTCCTACTCGACGGGCGAGTCGGGATCGGGTGCCGACGTCGACAAGGTCCGCACCGCCACCGAGATCGTCCGGCAGCGCCGTCCCGATCTCTTCGTCGATGGCCCGATCCAGTACGACGCCGCGGTCGACGTCGCCGTCGGACGGGCCAAGCTGCCGGGCTCCACCGTGGCCGGCCGCGCCACGGTGTTCGTCTTCCCGGATCTCAACACGGGCAACAACACCTACAAGGCGGTCCAGCGCTCAGCGGGTGCGGTCGCCATCGGCCCGGTGCTGCAGGGACTCGAGCGGCCGGTGAACGACCTGTCGCGCGGCGCGACCGTGCGCGACATCGTCAACACCGTCGCCATCACCGCCATCCAGGCTCAAGCGCGAGCGCCCCGGCAGCCGACGCACACCGGCTGAGGACCGTCGACCCGCGAGCCCGGGGCAGACCGCCGCCCGGCCCGGCGGGACGATGTTCGACGTGATCGGCGAGGTCAGGGACCGGCCGAGCCGTGGAGCCCGTGGAGCTCGGAGGTCCCCGCTCGCCCCATGAGCGCATCCACCACCTCGGACGGCGAGGAGCTCCCGGTCAGCACGGCCCGGACGGACGCGGCGATGGGGAGCTCGACACCGGCGCCCTCGGCGAGGGTGAGCACCGCGGGTGTCGAGGTGACGCCCTCGGCGACCGTGTTCGTCTCGGCGACGATCTCGGCCAGCTCCCGGCCCCGGCCGAGCTCGACGCCGACCCGTCGGTTCCGGCTCTGGGTGCTGCTGCACGTCGCGATGAGATCCCCGTTGCCGGCCAGGCCCAGGAACGTGAGCGCCAGCCCACCGAGCGCGACGCCGAGGCGGGTCAGTTCGGCGAGGCCCCGTGTGATCAACGCAGCCTGCGTGTTCCACCCGTAGCCGAGGCCGTCGGCCATGCCCGCAGCGATCGCGATGACGTTCTTGACGGCTCCGCCGATCTCGCAGCC
>JBBSTY010000044.1:0-26386 GCA_038235385.1 Acidimicrobiales bacterium
AGGAGGCGCTGCTCCTGCTGCAGACCCGGGCCGGCCCGGCCGCCGCCGATCCGGCGGCCGCCATCGGCGCGGCCGGAGCAGCCATCTCGCTCGTGGCCGTCACCGCCGCGAGCGCCGCCACCCACGAGCAGCTCGACACCGAGCTCGCCCTCCTCCACCAGGAGCTGGCCGACCACGAGCACCTCATCGAGCGGGCCGGTCCCGAAGCCGCCGCGGCGCGCGTTGCGGGCGCCAGCGCCCGTCGGGAGTCCCGGGCATGCGCCGCCCAGCTCGCCGGCACCCTCGACCACGGCGTCGCCCTCGACGCCGCGCTCGTCGCGCTCGCTGCCGCGCTCGACGCGCTGCGGATCCTCGCCGCCGCCCACACGAGCCACCTCGTCGCCGGCGACGCACCCGCCGGCGCCGAGGAGCGGCTCGCCCACGCGCTCGACGCATCGCCCTTCCGCGACCTCGCCGATGCCGAGGCGGCCGTCCTCGCCGAACCCGAGCGCGCCGCGCGGGCGCGCCAGGTTGCCCTCCACGACGAAGCCACCGCCGCGGTCGCCGCCGCCCTCGACCTCCCCGAGCTCGTCGGTCTCCCGCTGCACGCCGACCACCTCGCCGACGCCGAACAGGCGGTGCACCACGCAACCCGGGAGGCGCAGTCCGCCTCAGCCCGCGCCACCCGCCTGGTCGACGCGGCCGATGCCGTCGCCACGCTGGCCGAGCGCCACCGAACGGGCGACGCCCGCATCGCCGAGCAGCGCCAACAGGTGCAGGTGCTCCACCAGGTGGCCGACCAGTGCATGGGCCGCAACGACGACAAGGTCTCGTTGCAGCGATGGGTGCTGGCCACCTACCTGAGCGAGATCTGCGAGCTCGCCACCGTGCGCCTGCTCGCCATGAGCGCGCACCGCTACTCGCTGCGGGTGCGCCGTGGGCGCTCCGGGCGCGGCGCCAAGTCCGGTCTCGATCTGCGGGTGTTCGACGCCCACACGGGCGAGGAGCGCGATGTGCAGTCCCTGTCGGGCGGCGAGACCTTTCAGGCGTCGCTCGCCCTCGCCCTCGCCGTCGCGGACTCCGTGCAACGCCACGCCGGCGGGGTGCACCTCGACGCGCTCTTCGTCGACGAGGGGTTCGGGAGCCTCGATCCCAGCTCGCTCGACCTCGCCATGGACGAGCTCGATCAGCTCCGCTCCGGCGGTCGCATGGTCGGCATCATCAGCCACGTCGCCGGGCTGCGGGAGCGCATCGGCGTTGGCATCGAGGTCGTCGGCTCGCCGCGCGGCTCCACCATCCGCGTCGGCGAGCTCACCGCTCGCTGACGACCGCGCTCACGGATCGCCGAACTCGTACGCCAGCACCTCGAGCACGCACCGGAAGCCGAGGCGCCGGTAGACGCCGTTCGAGGTCGCGTTGTGCAGCTGCGTGTAGAGCAGGCAGGCGTCCACCGTCCCGAACGGCCGCTCCGGGCCGAGGGACCGAGCGCAGAGCGACCCGACCGTCGCTCCGGCGTAGCCGCGCGCCCGCTGCTCGGGCGGGGTGAAGACGAACGACACCCGGGCCGCACCGGCGACCGATCTCGAGATCATCGCCGCCGACACCACCTGGTCGTCGTGCTCCCACACCCAGATCCGCCCGCCCGCCAGCGGCTCGGCGAGGGCAACGCGGGGGTCGTCGACGACGGGCAGCCCGCCGACCTCGTCCTGGAACGCCACGAACCACCGGGCGAGGAGGTCGAGATCGTCGGGCACGGCCACCCGTGGCGCACCGACCACGCCGTCGGGCGGACGGATCTGGTCGGCGCGGTAGAGACGCTGACCCTCGATCGGCCGCGGCGCCGCCGACGACCGCTCGCTCCAGGCGCCCGCGAACGCGGCGGCCGTCGCCGCTCCACCGGTGACTCCGGGGAGGTCGGGGGCGTCGGCGATCACCGCGTCGACGAGCGGGCCGACGGCGTCGAGGGGCATCGGCGTCACCGTGACCTTGAACGAGCGCGGGGACTGGAACGCCACGCCGCGCACCTCGCCGCTCTCGGCGATCCACCAGTAGCGGCCGGGCAGTGGCCGCTCGATGCGTTCGCGGAGGAGCGTGAGGATCATGTTGTGCTCGATCGGCCGCGACTCGAGGAACGTCCCCGCCGCCTGTGCCGCAGCGGCGGGGTTCTCGGACCGGTGCACCACGTAGGTCGCCATGGCCCATCGTCGCACGGCGGCGGCGAACGCCCGTCCAGATTTTTCGCCCCTCTGCTCCGCGCGGCCGGTACGCCAGGAGCCGTCCCCGAGCGGTCCGCTCGACCCGCCGTCCGACGCTGCCGCCTGGCCGAGGGCGGGGTGGGGCGGACGACAGAAGGAGGTCGCGTCAGCCGGGTTCGGGCACCTCGGCGGCGGGGTGCAGGCCGGTGGCGACGCCGAACCAGACGTTGCGCCGGCCGTCTTCGGCACGGAGGCCCTGGCCGATCGAGGCTCGCCGGTCGCCCTTGGCGAGGAAGACGCTCTCGGCGTCCTCGCTCGTGACCGTGTAGCCGTAGGAGCCGACCCACAGATCGCGGATCGCCTCGAACGGTGGCGGTTCGCCGGACACCCACGTCACCTTGATGTCGCGTCGTCGGGTGGACGGATCCGGCGCCCCGGCCATGGAGGCGCCGCTCGAGTTCGTGTGCTCCGGGGTGGCGGTCACCCCGGCCAACGCCGATGCCTCGGCCACCATCGACTCGGCTTCTCGCAACTCGGTCTCGAACGACACGGTGGGCTCCCCGGCGTTGTCGGATGGGTTCGTGGTCGTGGTGCAGGCGACGGTGAGCGGCATCGCCAGCACGGCGAACAGCGCCAGGGCCACGACGCAGGACGAGCGGATCATCCGCGATGCGGACATCTGATCACTCGCAGGGGTCGGCACCGGATCATCGTAGGGAAGGCTCCTCGCCGAGCGCGATCAGGGCGAGGTTGCGCAGCGACGTGCTCTCGTCGTCGAAGTACCCGGAGTGACCGCTCACCGAGCCGGTGTCGAAGCGCTCGGCGCCGAAGCCGGCATCGGCGGGATCCTCGCCGTGGACCGGCAGCCAGCTCACCGGGTCGCCGGATCCGCCCGGGAGCGGGACGCCCTCGGCCCGGCCGGCGAAGACCCGCACGTCGCTCCGGCCGAGATCGGCGATGTCGTCCACGCCGTCGCCGAGCCCCGGGCTGCCGACCACCGCGACGGTCGACACCCCCAGACCCTCGTGCTCGAGCGCGATCCCGGTGACCGTGCTGCCGTAGGAGTGGGCGATCACCGACATGGCGTCGGCCGGGTACCCCGAATCACGCAAGCCGCCCACGAAGGCGGACAGGTTCACCGCGCCTTCGGTGGCCCGGCCTTCACCGGCCCCGAGCGGCAGGCTCCAATCCAGGTCGGGTGGGTTGTAGTCGAGGAACGACACCACCGCGACGTTGGTGCCCGGCGCGGCGATGCGACGCATCTCGGCGAACACGTTGGTCGCGTAGTCGTGGGGCCGACTCGTGTAGCTGTCGATGCTGGTGTCCATGCCCGGCACGAAGACGGCGACGTGATCTGCGCCGGCGAGGTCGCCGTGCACCTCGATGATCCGGCCGTCACCTTCGACGTCGACCTTCAGGAACTGCCGGTCCGGATCCGAGAGCAGGTCCTCGAGCCGACCGATCGACCGCTCCTCGTCGTTCATCTCGGCGCGGATCGCCTCGGCATCGGAGTCCCAGAGGGGCACGATGTCCTTGAACCACTCCTCGGGCCCGCCATCGGCATGATCGAGCCGGTCCCGCAGCTCGGCGAGGCGGGCTCGGCGGGCGGCGAGCTCGTCCTCCATGGCGGTGCGGGTGTCGGCGATCCGATCGGGGTACCCCGCGCCGGGCACCGGGGCCCCCGACGGACCGGTGCGCGGCCCGTCCGCCGGACCGCCACGAGGAGCACCCGGTCCGCCGGGAGCCCCAGCGCCGGAACCGCCGGACCCCGTCCCGCCGCCGAACGTCCCGCCGTCGCCCGCCGACGTCCTGCGTTGGTCGTCCGCGTTGGCGCGCACGACCTCGCCGGCCGAGCGCAGCATCGTGGCGGCGGCGGCGAGCCGGCGCATCCCCTCGGCCTCCCACCGGTTGCGGAACTGCTCACCGTCGCGTCCCTCCCACGGCGGTGCCACGAGCTCGCGACGCGACGAGCTCCTGATCTCGTCCAGCCGCTCGGCCGACGTGGTGAGCCGGACGGCGAGGGCGTCGAGCTCGACGGGGTCGGCGCCCCACACCTCGCTCATCGTCCCCGACCCACGAACGGATCCACGCGGCCAACCTACGGCGCCCCGGGCGGCGCGACCACGGGGAGAACTGCCCGTCGTACCGGCGGCCCGGAGTTTCGGGTGGGCGGCCCGTCCGCGACACTGGCGACATGGCCGAGCTGAACGTCCTCGACGGCGAGTTGGAACCGTGCGGAACCGAACCCATGACAGGGTTCTTCCGCGACGGGTGCTGCAGCACCGGACCCGAGGACGTGGGCAGCCACACGATCTGTGCGGTGGTCACCGCCGAGTTCCTCGAGCACCAGCGCCGCATCGGCAACGACCTCAGCACCCCGATGCCCCAGTACCGGTTCCCCGGGCTGGTCCCGGGCGATCGGTGGTGCGTCACCGCCGCGAACTGGCTGCGCGCCCACCTCGACGGCAGCGCCGCCCACGTCGTGCTGGCGTCCACCAACAAGCGGGTGCTCGACATCGTCCCGCTCGGCACCCTGCGCGAGCACGCGGTCGACGTGCCCGACGATCTCGCCGTGCTCGGCGACGACGAGACCGACGATCCGGCCGCCGACTGATCGCAACCGACCGGCGGCCGGCCGAGCAGAAGGACCACTGGTTCACGAGGCCCGTCACACACCACGACGGTGGGGGGTGGGATTGATCAGATGGCAGCAGCCGACGATGCCGAGGTGTTCGCCGCGATCTACGCGCCCCTGCGCCGCTTCGCGGCTGCGGTCTCGAACCTCGGCACCGAACCCGACGACCTCGTGCAGGAGGCAGTGGCGAACGCGCTCCGCCGTGGCCCGTTGGGCGGGCTCGACGATCCGACGACGTATCTGCGCCGGGCCATCGTCAACCGGGTGCGAAACGAGCACCGCGATCGCACCCGGCGAGCGCTGATCCTCTCGGCCGCGCCACCGCCGGCGGACCACCTCGACGTCTACCCCTCGGACTTCGTCGACCTGTCGAAGCTGACCGTCGACCAACGCGCCGTGCTCTTCCTGCGCTTCGTCGAAGGCCGCGACACCGACGAGATCGCCGAGGTGCTCGGCCTCTCGCCCGATGCCGTGCGGGCCCGTTCGTCCCGCGCCATCCGCTCGCTTCGTCTCGAACTGGACCCCACGGAGCCGCTCCGATGAACACGCTCGACGACCTGACCTCGGCGCTCGATGCCTACGCCGATCGCGGCCACCCGCAGGGGCCCGATGCCGTGTGGGCATCGGCGAGCACCCCCGAGCCGGGCGCGGCCGCCACCGTCGGCACTCCCCGACGCACCGACCGGCGAGCGCTCGTGCTCGCATCCGTCGCGGCCGCCGCCGTGCTCATCGTCGGGATCCTCTTCGTGGTGCAGCGCAGCGACCGGTCGCTCGACGTCTCGACCGATCCAGGCGAGGACGGCAACCACACCGACCCGGTGGTCCCCGCCCCGATCGTGATCCCCGATGGCCGGATCGCACGCGTCGACGCCGCGTTCGGTCGCATCTGGGTGACGAGCGCGGTCGATGCCGTCGCGTCGATGTCGCGGCTGCGCTCCTACGATCCGGCGACCGCGCAGCAGCTGTCCGAGGTGGTCCTCCCCGGGCGCGTGATCGACGCCGCGGCAACCGATCGGTGGTTGTGGGTCCGCACCGAGCAGGAGGAGTGGACGTCGACCGACCCGGCCACCGGGGTCCCCGCGACCGGCACCCTCGTGCGCATCGATCCCGCCACCGGCACCACCACCGACACCCGACCGCTGTTCGGGATGGGTCCCGTCGCGGCGCACGGCACTCGCCTCGCGGCGTCCGACGGGGTGCACATCGAGATCATCGATGACGACGCCGGGGTCATCGCGTCGACTCCCATCGCCGATGCGATGGGATCGGGCTTCCGAGCCAGTGTGTTCGGCCCCGCCGTGTCGACCTGGGGCTTCTTCGACCTGGCGATGGATGCCGACGGCCTCTACGGGTTCGATCTCACGAGCACCACGCTGGTGCAGATGGACCCGCTCACCGGCGTCAACCTCGCCACCCAGCCGATCGACTTCGGGGGGTCGTTGTACCCGCACCTGGCGGTCTCGACCGATCGACTGTGGTTCGGCGGCGCCCAGTTCGTGATGGGTCAGCACCTTCCGCTCGGCGCGGCGGCATCCCCGCCCGACACGTGGTTCCGGGTGAACCACGACGTGGTCGACCTGGTGCCGTGGGAGGACGGCGCGATCGTCGCCGTGACGAGAGCCGGTGCGTACGCGGTGCATGGTGGTCCGGGCTACGAGCGGTCGTTCACCGCACTCGACCCGGCGCTCGAGACCGCCGGCCTCGAACTCGACGGACGGCCGTGGGCCGCGCAGTGGACGCTCGACCGGTCCGGCGCGACCACCACCATCGGGTTCACCGCGGTCGCCACCGGCCCGACCGGCCCCGCTCCCGGCGACACGACCGATGGCTCGGTCCCGGTCACCCCGCCCCCGTCAACCGCACCGACCACGACCGACCCCGACGCGCCTGCGGGCGTGCTCGGCATCGTGGCCGATGGGCCGCTGGTGGACGGCAGCGTGCACATGGTCACCATCGCTGGCCTCCCGAACGTCCGCGCCACGTTCTCGGTGTGCCTCGAGGACGATCCGTCCGAGTCGAACCCCTGCTGGCACGCCGTCGAACCGGACCCGTCGCCGACCGTCGAGATCGGGACGATGGGCGAGCTCGCCGCGTCGTGGACCGCCCAGCGAAGCTTCTACGACGATCGGTGGCACGATTGCGCGGTCGAGCGCTGCGTGCTTCGCCTCTACCCCGTCGACGAACGCGGTGTCCGCGACACGTCGACGGTGCTGGCCGAGACGCCTTTGGTGTTCTCCTCGGACGGACCGCCGATCCGTCCGACCCTGACCGTCGAGCCGGCCGGCCCGATCGAGGTCGGGTCCACCGTCACGATCACCGGCGCGAACTTCCCTCCCGGCGGGCGCGGGATCAGCATCGGGCTGTGCCGCACGGGCGAACACGACGGGTCGTGCTACTTCGACCTTCGATCGATGGACCGCCCGGTCGACGCCGATGGGCAGCTGAGCGCGACGTTCACGGTTGCTCGCGGGACCGTGGGCTCCCCCGCCGTCGACCCGGTCGGCTCCCCCGAGGTCGACTGCACCGCCGCCCCGGGCTCGTGCAGCTTCAGCATCTTCCCCATGGATGGCTCGAAGGAGCCGTACGCGTCGATACCCGTCGAGATCAGACGAGCTGGGTCTTGAGGATCTTGCCGGTGGCGTTGCGGGGGAGCACGGCGACGAGCTCGACGTCGCGGGGGATTTTGAACCGGGCGAGGTTCGCCTTCACGTGGGCGCGCACGTCGTCGGCGCCGAGCGTCGCCCCGTCGCGCACGACGACGAACGCCTTGAGCCGCTGGCCGAACTCGTCGTCGGGCACACCGACGACCGCCGACTCGATGATGTCGGGATGCGACGACAACAGGTCCTCGACCTCCCGCGGGAAGACGTTCTCGCCGCCGGAGACGATCATCTCGTCGTCGCGACCCTCGACGTGGAGCAGACCGTCGGCGTCGAGGCGACCGGTGTCGCCGGTGCTCATGTAGCCGTCGATCACCTCCTTGTGGCCGCCGCCGGTGTAGCCCTCGAACAGCAGATCGCTCTCGACGAAGATGCGGCCGACCTCCCCCGTGGGCACCTGTTCACCGGCACCGTCGAGCACGCGGATCTGGGTGTAGAGCGGGGCTCGCCCCGCGGTGCGCGGATCGCGCCGCAGATCGGTCGGGGTGGCGATCGACACCCACCCGACCTCGGTGGAGCCGTAGAGGTTGTAGAGGTTGTCGCCGAACTCGTCCATCCAACGGGTGACGATGCCGGCAGGGATCGACGAGCCGCTGAGCGGGACGATGCGCAGCGAGGACGTGTCGTAGCGGCGTCGGGTCCTGGCCGGCAGTTCGAGGATGCGCTGCAACATGACGGGGACGGCCACGAGCACGTTGGCTCGATGGGCCTCGATGTCGGCCAGGACCGACTCGGGGTCGAAGTGGCGGTGGAGCACGAAGGTGGCGTTGAGCAACAGACCGATCGACAGGTTGCCGAAGCCCCACGAGTGGAACAGCGGCGCCGGCACCAGCGTCACCTCCCCCTCGCGGTAGGGGATCCGGTCGAGCATCGAGATGGCCGGGTGCACGCCGCTGGTCTGCTCGCGCGGGGCGCCCTTGGGGATACCGGTCGTGCCCGAGGTGAGGATGATCGTGCTGCCGACGCGACCCGACCCGGGCGGCGGCGATTCGGGTCCTTCGGCGATGAGCTCGTCGAGCGTGGGGATCGGCGACGTGGTCGCCTTGCTCGAGATCGCCTTGCTCCTCGCCTTGACCCCCGTCGCCGCTCGGCGTGCGGCATCGGGGGCCGGCGGACCGACCCACGACAGGATGCGCAGCGCCACATCCGCGCCGTCGCCCACCAGATCGGTGAACTCCTCGTCGTAGATGAGCGCCACGGGTCGCTCGCGGACGAGCACCTCGCGCAGCTGGGGCCCGGCGAAGCCGGTGTTGAGGTACAGCGTGTCGGCACCGATCTTGGCGAGGGCGGCGGTGGCGTCGACGAAGCCACGGTGGTTGCGACTGAGCACGGCCACGAGGTCGCCGGCGGTGATCCCCCGGCGGGCGAGGGCGTGGGCGAGCGCGTTGGATCGCCGGTCCACGTCCGACCACGTGAGCGAGCCGGCGTCGTCGATCAGGAACAGGTTGTCGGGGTGGAGAGCGGCCGCCGCGGCGATGCCCCCGGCGTAGGACACGCCCCACCGCTTGATGGCCTTGCCCGCGCCCACCAGGTGCAACGGGTTCTGAGGTCGCAGCAGCCCGGCCCGCCCGAGCGTGAGCAGGGCGTGCGGCGCGTCCAGGATCGACATCCGCCCATTGTCGCCCACCCGCCCCACCCCCCGGGACATCGGGTGCCCGGTCGGCCATCGAGCGCATCGGGCCGGCGCCCGGACCACGGCGGTATCGTCGCCCGATGGATCCCGACGCCCCGTCACCCCCCGCTGGCACCCTCTCGACCGGGGCTTCTCCCACACCCACCCCCGACGCGCTGGCCGCCGTCGCCGCCGCCCGGCGGGTGAACCGGGCGCTGCGGGTGTCGCTGGTCGACGACGCCACCCGGACCCGAGCGGCGGCGCTGCTCGAGGAGGCCGCGGCGCTGCTCGAGTCCGACGTGCACCCCGGACCCCACTGCCAGATCGGGTTCGGCGTCCCCGACTTCGCCACGGGCGCCGCGCCCGAGCAGTTCTTCCCCTACTCGCCCATCATCGGCCCGATGAACCCGCTCGCCCCGCCCGTCGAGCTCGAGATCCTCCCGGACCGGACGATGCGAGGCCGGGTCACCCTGCACGAGGGCTACAACGGTCCGCCCTGGAACCTGGCCCACGGCGGGGTGATCGCCGCCATCTTCGACGAGCTCCTCGGCGTCGGGTCGATCGCCGCCGCCGGCGGCGGGTTCACGGGCCAGCTCACCATCAACTACCGCAAGCCCACACCCATCCTCGAGCCGCTCGATCTGCGCGGGTGGCTCGACCGCCAAGAAGGGCGCAAGCTCTTCATGCGGGGCGAGATGCGGGCGGGCGACGTGGTGACCGCCGAAGCCGAGGGCATCTTCATCCTCACCGCCGGTCCGCTGCACGACGAGCCCGGCGCCCCCACCGATGCGCCACGCGGCGGCGGCTGACCAGAACCCCGGGGCCGACCGCTGACGGGAGCTGCGTGCCCGGCCGGTGGCCGTGGGGAGGTGCCCCTCCTGGCGCGGGCTCCCCTAGGATCCGGGGCTGGTCGAGGGAGGGCAGCGGGTGTCGGAACCGGTGATCGTCACGCGTCGGCAGTTCCTCACCCGGACCGCAGCGGCCGGCGCGCTGCTCGGTGCTGGTGGCGTGCTCGGCGCGTGCACCGGCGGCGAGGTCGACCCGACGGCATCGACCTCCACGTCGCCGTCGCCGTCCCCGGAGCCGCCAACCGAGGGTCTCGACCTCGACCGGATCGTGCGGGTGGCGGTGCACCCGGCGATCGGGATCGCCCGGGTCGGCAACAGCGTCGACAGCTTCTTCTTCGGTCCCGATGTCCCGGGCACGCTCCCCGTCGCGCCGGACGGCTTCAAGGATGCCCGCGGCGCCATCGCCCGACAGGCTGCCCGGTTCCGCATCTACGGCTACGACGAGTCGGGAGCCGTCGTTCGTGAGCTCACCGCCGACGACGCCTCGATCGAGTGGACGGTGAGCGTCGCCAACACGAAGGCCGCCTGGTACGACTTCGACACGGCCATGGACCTTCCCGTCGCCAAGCCGGTCCGGAGGCGCAACGCGCGCATCCGCGGCACCGACCGGCAGCGGCTGGTGGTGGCGTCGGGCGCGCAGTCGATCCGCGGGCCGGGCGCCGAACCGGTGGCCCTCGACCAGGGCCGGTTCCTCGACGAGCGCGTGCCGCTCGGCGAGCTGATCACCGATGAGCACGGACGGCTCGTGTTCCTGCCGGCCGAAGGCCGCGGCTACGCACCCGACCAGGCGCCGCTCACCACCTTCTCCGACAACGACGGGTGGGTCGACGACACCTGCGACGGGCCGGTGCTGGCGTCGGTGACCATCGGCGACCGGACGCTCGAGGCCGATCCCGGCTGGGTGGTCGTGACCCCGCCCAACTACGGGCCGGGGCTCACCGCCGGCCTCGTCACCGCCTACGACTCGTCGCGCCTCGGGTGGGACGCGCTCGAGCGCACCGACGAGTCGGCCCGCCCGATCAGCTTCCGCGACGACATCCTGCCGATCTTCGCCCGACTCGTCGACATGCAGTGGGTGAACGCCGGCTACCTCGGATCGAACGGCTGGGGCAGCGACGCCGACTACCTGGACCCGGTGTGGCTCGACCGCCTCGCCGATCCGAGCCCCGACAACGCGCCACGACGGACGCAGATCTTCGAGCAGTTCCGCAACCCCGATCGCGACGGTCGAGCCACCGACGCCATCCCGCAGGTGTACGGCGACGGACTCGCCTTCCCGGCCGAGAACGACCACCAGCTCCTCACCGTCACCCCGATCCAGTACCGCCACCTGGCGCAGTGGGCTTCCGGGACGTTCGTCGACGACCGCGACCGCGAGCCGGCCGTCGGCGAGCTCGATCGACTGCCGGTCGCCGAGCGACCCGGCGCCCTCGACCGCGCCGGGCTGGACGCGTGCCTCGGCGGCGCGTTTCACCCGGGCATCGAGGTCCCCTGGACGCTTCGGGTGCGGTCGCTGTGGCAGGACGGTCAACCCCGCCTGAAGCTGCGATCCACGGCGGTCGACGACACCGACTACGGCGACCGGCTCACCCCCCGGGCGGCGCTGGCCGACGACGGCCCGCTAGCCGCCAGTGGGCCCGGCGACCTCACCCGCTGGCAGGGAGTGCCGTGGCAGAGCGACGCCGCCAGCTGCCGCTCCGGGTACGAGACATCCATCTCACCGGTCCTCCCCACGTTCTGGCCGGCTCGCATCCCCAACCACGTGCTCCGCCAGGTCGACTACGAGATCGTGATCGACACCCGCGCGTCGATGGCCGACCGCCAGGCCGCCTTCGACCGCCGCTTCGACTGGGAGCGCTTCGTCACCGACGCCGAGGCCAACACCACCCTCGACAACATGGTGGCCGGGTGGAGCGACCTCGGCATCGTGACCGAGCAACCCGGTCCCGACGACGGCGCCTTCCCCCGGGTGATGAAGGTCGAGACCTCCGTCGGGTTCGGCTCCGAGCCCGACGTGAGCTGGAACGCGGCGCTCGAGCGCTCGAACCCACAGGTGTGGGACGGCGACGACCAGGTCGATCCGCCGATGCCCGGGGATGGGCAGACCCGGTGACCCTCCGGGCAACCTTCCGGTGACCCTCGGGGGACCTTTCGGTGACCCGTCGGTGGCCCGTCGGGGAGACGAGATCCCGGCTGCGCACGCCACCTTCGATGTGGTCGTGATCGGCGCCGGGCCTGCGGGCTGCGCCGCGGCCCGCACCCTCGCCATGGACGGACGATCCGTCCTGCTGGTCGACCAGCGGCGCGACCCACCTGCCTTCCGCGTCGGCGAGGGCGCCCCGCCGGGGTTCGACCAGGCGGTCGACCAGGTGTTCGGCACGGGCGCCTTCGTGACCGGGGATCACCTGCGCAGCTACGGGAACCGCGCCGTGTGGGGATCGCCGCGCCCGGGCGACACCGACTTCATGTTCAACCCGTTCGGCGCCGGCTGGCACCTCGACCGGGTGGCCTTCGACCAGCGGCTCCGCCACCTCGCCCAGACCGCCGGAGCGCTCCTCTGGACGGGCGCCGCCACGGCCAGAGATGCGGAGCACCTGCCGTTCGATCGGGTCTGGACGCTGCGGATCGATGCGCCGGAAGGAACCTGCGAGGTCGTCACCTCGATCGTGTGCGACGCCACCGGCCGTCGAGCTGCCTTCGCCCGGGGCCACGGCGGCGAGATCGTCGTCGACGACCGCCTCGTCGCGGTGGTCGCGGTCGCTCGGTGCGATGCCGTCAGCGGCGAAGCGAACGGGCTCGACACACGAACCACGATCGAGGCCACCGAGGGCGGTTGGTGGTACTCGGCCGCCATCCCGGGCGAACGTCGGGTGATCGCGTTCTTCACCGATGGCGACCTGGTACCACCCGGTCTGCGCTCCACCGACGGGTTCCTGCGTGGGCTCCGGGATGCGGCGCCGCTCGTCGCCGGTCTGGTCCCCGGCGCAGCAACCGCCGCGATCCTGGTCGCCCCACCCGAGCTGGTGGCCGCGGGTACGACCCACCTCGTCCGACCGTCGGGACGGGGCTGGCTGGCGGCCGGCGACGCCGCCGCCGCGTTCGACCCGCTCTCGTCACAGGGTCTGCTCACCGCCATCCTCATGGGCCGTGCCGCCGGTGACGCCGCCATCAGTCTCCTGGTCGATCCCCATGCCGGAACCGCCGTTTTCGATGCTCGGTACCGCACGCTCGTCGACCGCTACCTGGACGAGCAGCGAGCGACCTACGCCGTGGAGCGGCGCTGGTCCGACGCCCCGTTCTGGTCGCGCCGGGTCGATCGCTCGAACCACGACTGACCATCGACCCATCGACGGTCGACCGAGGCGCCGATCAGCGCTGCGGGGCCGGACCGATGATGTACGGGTAGAGATCCCCGTCGACCGAGTCGTCGCCACCGATCTCCTCGTGGAGTTGGGCGTCACCGATCGCCGAGCGCAGGTGCCACTTCATGCCCGCCATGGCGAGCTTCATGGCCCGACCGACCACCGGTCGCTCGATGCCGAGCGGCACCCGGAGGTGTTGCGCGCGGTACTGCTCGAAGCGAGCCCGTCCGTCGGCGTAGGCGGGGCGGTCGCGGTAGACGATCGAGACCATGCTCGCCGCCCGGCCACGCTCGGCGGCTTCCGAGCCGGGTGGGAAGAAGGCCGACTGCTGCTCGAACACCGTGCACGCCACGCCGAACGTGTCGGCGGCTTCGAGTCCGATGATCGCGAGGTAGTGGAGCAACAGCTCCTCAGGGGTGGCGGGGAGGTTCGGGTACGCGGTCGCGTCGGGAGTCGGTTCGGTCCATCGCGGGGTGACGGCGAGGGCGATCGTGGTCCAGTCGAGCAGGTCCATCTGCAAGGGCAGCGGATCGCCCCAGCCGTAGCAGACCGGCTCGTCGACGAGCGCCTGCACCGGTCCGTCGTCGACCCCGGCGGCCGCAGCTGCCTGGCGGTCGATCCACTCGCGCCCACCCGCCGAGAGGCGTTGCCGGGAACCGTCGCCATGGGTGGCCGCGGCGCGGGCACGTGCCTCCTCGACGAGCGCAGGGTCCACGAACGGGCGACGCAGGATCCGTGCCCCGATCGGCATCACCCCGACCATGCGATCCGGTTCCATCCCGAACCGACCCCAATCGAGCATGCGATGCAGCCCGAGGCACTGGGCCGGATCCACGCCAGACTGCGCGGCCACGATGGCTGCCGCCTCCTCGTCGAAGAGGACCGGATCGCGCCGCGATCGGTCGATCCATCGCTCACCCCGCGACATCTCGGCGCACTCGACGATCGGGAGGGCCACCGGATCGGTCGGGTTCACGGCTGCGGCGTCGGCGAGATCGGCCGATGCACCGGCGCCGCCGGTGTGGGCGACACACCACTCCCACCAGATGTCACCGTCACCGAACACGGTCGGGTGGAGCAGATCTGCGCTCGGATAGACGCCGAGCACCGACCGGCCGTCGAGGCCGGACCGAGACAGGATCGTGACGATCTCGTCGGCCCGGGGCTGGCGGGTGAAGACCCGATCGATGGTGGCGCCCGGGGTCGCACCGGACGCGACGGTCGGGGCCATGAACGCAGCTGCGGCCTGACGGCGCTGCTCGGCCGCGTCGGCCGCATCGGCCATCGGCCCCGGCGTGAGGCCCACCAGATCCGGGAGCCGCTCCGGCGACGCGTTCGGCATGGCGTACGTGAGGTTCTGCGCCTTCTCCAACTCCGAGCGAAGACGTTCGGGGTCGTACGCGGTCTTCAGCGCCCCGGCATAGGCCTGGCCGTACTCCTTGATCCTCTTGAACATCGCGACCCTCCGAACCGGCCACCCGCCGGCGGGTTGGCGCTCAGTTCGTCGAAGCCTCGCGCGAACCGATCGACCGCGCGTCTCATCTCATCAGCCGGCGCGAGCGATGACGTCGTCGCCGTAGCGGGCGAGCGCATCGGCGGTGTCGTTCCAGAACAGGAACGACGGCAGGATCACGCGGGACACCCCGAGGTCGGCAAGTGCCTTGACCTCGTCGAGCGCCCCGTCGCCGACCGCGCCGTTGCCGCCACTGGTGAGCTCGATGGCGTCGGGGTCACGCCCGTGCTCGATCGCGGTGGATCGGACGATGTCGAAGAGGCGAGCCTGCTCCTCGTGACTTCCCTTGCCGGGGAAGAACCCGTCGCCGAGTCGGCCGGCGCGTCGTGCCGCGACGTCGGTGTGGCCACCGACGTGGATCGGGATGCTCGTCTGCGTCGGCGTGGGACGCACGATGCAATCGTCGAAGTTCGTGAACTCGCTGTGATGGCTGACCTTCTCCCCTGTCCACAACGACCGCATCACCTCGACGTGGTCGTCGGTGCGCTTGCCCCGCTTGGCGAACGGCACCCCGATGGCGTCGAACTCCTCCTCGAGCCAGCCGACGCCGATGCCGAGCAGCAACCGACCGTTCGACATCGCGTCGAGCGTGGCGCACTCCTTCGCCAGCACGATCGGGCTGCGTTGCGGAAGGATCAGGATCCCGGTGCCGAGCTTGATCGTCGACGTGACCCCGGCCAGGTACGCCAACCAGATCAACGGGTCCGGCATGTCGGACTCCTCCGGACCCGGCATCTTGCCGGTCGGGCTGTACGGGTACTCCGACTCGTACCCCGACGGCACGACGACGTGCTCGATCGTCCACAGCGACTCGAACCCGGCCGACTCGGCCGCCAGCGCGAACGCCGCTGCCGCCTCACCCCCGACGAACGGCCCCGTGTTGGCGAACGCGATTCCGAAGTCCATGAGCATCCCCTCTCGATCGATCGATCCTACGGCGACCACCCCTCCCCGCTGGCGCGAGCGTGCCGGTACGGTCGGGCTCGCGCAGCTGCCACGGAGCTGGAGCCTCGACCTCGGTGAGGTCCTGACATCCGGACCCACTCCCGAAATTGCGGCTGTCGGACACCTAGTCGGCGCTGACCGCCGCAATTTCGGGGTCGTGGCGGTCGAGGAGGAGGCTGAGGGAGCGGACGAGGAGGTCGCGGGTCTGGGCGTCGGTGAGACCGCGAACGCGACGGAGGTGATCGAGGCCGGAGAACTCGCTCAGGACGTCGATCGAACCGAGCACGGCACGGTGATCGGCGCTCGGGAGGTCGTCGAGCTCGGGTGCGAACATCAGGGTGACCTGACCTCGCAACAGCTCGCGGGTCTGGTCGAACCGCTCGCGCATGACGGAGTTGCCCGGGGCACGGAACCCGGCCGCCCGAGCGGCCGGACCGGCGGCCTGCCAGAGCCGGAGCCGACAGGCCACGAAGCGTTCGATGCGCTGGTCGAGCGGACCTTCGCCGATGGCGGGGATGTGGAAGAGCGGTTCGACCAGCTCGAGCTGACGGTCGATCGCAGCCCGGGTGAGTGCATCGGCGTCCTCGAAGTAGCGGTACACCGACCTCGGCGACACCCCCGACCGTTCGGCCACCTCGTTGGCGCCGGGGATGAACATGTCCTCGGTGAACAGCTCGATCACTGCGTCGAGCACCGCATCGCGGTTGCGATCCCGGCGAGCGGTGCGCCCGTCGACGACCGACGCCCCTGCGCCACGCCCGCCTGATCCCTGCGACGGATCGACCGCGACTGCGCCGGCGGGGTCGGCGGTCGGTTGAACGGTTGGGGCCTCGGTTCGTGGGACGGACCGGTTGCGGTCGCGCCGGGGGTCGGCGATGGTCACCGGCCGTTCCCCGAGGCCGCCCCGGGAGCGGCGGCGCACCGGAACCCGATGTTGCCGGCGGAGCTGTCGCGCGTCGAGCGCATCCGAGCGGCGGGTCGGTAGCGCCGGCAGTACGACTCGTGGCAGAGGTACGAGCCGCCCTTCAGCGTGATGCCATCGCCGACCGGCGGACCGGCCGGGTCGTCGATCGGCTCCGTCGCCGCCGGATCGCCGACCGATCGTTCGAACCGGGGCGCCGCCCACGTATCGGCGGTCCACTCCCAGACGTTGCCGATCATGTTCGACAGTCCGAACGCATTCGGTTCGAACGCGTCCACGGGACACGTGCCCGCCCATCCGTCGGCGGCGATGCCACCACCGGGGAAGACGCCCTGGAACACGTTGGCCCGATGCACGCCATCCGGTTCGAGCTCGTCGCCCCACGGGAAGGTGGTGCTGGACCCGGCCCGCGCCGCATACTCCCACTCGGCTTCGGTCGGGAGGCGGCGGCGCGCCCAGGCGGCGTACGCCGACGCGTCGTTCCACGACACGTGCACGACCGGGTGCTCGCCACGCTGGTCGATCGAGCTCTGCGGGCCTTCCGGGGTGCGCCACGATGCGCCGAAGACCTGGCGCCACCACTCGGCGCCGACCACGCCCCGGGTCTCCTCGAAGTCGTCGGGGAGCAAGGCGCTGAACACGAACGACCACTCGAAGCGCTCGGCTTCGGTGATGTGCCCGGTGGCGTCGACGAACTGGCCGAACTCGTGGTTGGTCACCGCCGTGGACGCGATGGCGAACGACGAGACGCGCACCAGCCGGGCCGGCCCCTCGCCGTCGTCGGGGTACGACCACCGACTGTCGTCGCCCATCACGAACGTGCCGCCGGGCAGCGCGATCAGGCCGGAGCTCGGATCGGCTCCCGCCGGTGCCGATGGAGGTGGCGGCACGGCGCCGGCCGCGGGCCGTTCGACGCCGGCATCACCGTCGTCGCCGTGCCCTCGTTCCGGTGCGCAGCATCCCATCGCGTCCGATACTAGGTGCTCCTCCCGGGACGCCGGTCGGCGCACGCACGTCGGCCGAGGCCCGGTGAGGCGGGTCGTTGCCTCACGGTGCGATCATCCCCGCGTGGTCAGGTTCGGGCCGATCCCATCGAGATGACGAAGCCCTCGGAGGGGTCGGCCTGGTTGTCGACCAGTTCGACGAAGGTGGCGAGCGCCGACTCGGGGCCGGACCGGCGGGTGATGGTGAGCCAGCCATCGGCCCAGGTGGTGAACGCGGTCCACGCTGCGTCGACCCGCTCGTCGAGACCCGCTCGGCCCCACTCGGCGGCGCGCGCCGCTATCTGGTCGGGAGCGAAGAAGAAGGTGGGCGCGGGACCCTCGAGGTCGGCGGCGGTCTCGGGAGCGTCGTCCCAGTGGGTGTCGCCGACGATGAGACTTGCCGCCAACCGGTCGCCCAGCGCGCCGTGCACCGCGGCCGTGACCGCTGCGTTCCCGGCGATGTCGACGTACACGGCCGCGGGGGCATCCAACTCGGCCGAACCGGAGCGCACCTGGTCGTAGGTCAGGACCTGGTCGTACAGGTCGAGACCGGTCACGAACGCGAGGTTCGCCGGCGACGTGAGCCCGATCACCGGCACCCCGCGGGCCCGGACCTGGAACGCAGTGCCGATGGCGGTCTTGCTCGACGCACTCGAGAGCACCACCGTCTCGTTCGCCGCCGACGGTCGGTCGGCGAGCGCCCCGTCGATCAGGAACGAGGTGAAGAACAGCGGGAACAGCAGCATCCGGCGCGCCTCGTCCATGAGGTCGCGGTCGGCTCCGGTGGGGACGATCTGGTACCTGCTGTAGGCGGCCGCCATGGCCGCCCGGTGCGGTGCGACATCGCTGAACCCGTCTGGGCCCACGCGACCGGGCGTGACCACGAGCTCGTCGGACATCGGGAGGTACCCGTACACCCGGGTGCCGACGGCGACCTCGGCGCTGGCGGATTCGACCACGTCGGCGAACCCCCAGACGGGCACCCGACCCCACGGCGCCGGGGCGGGGAAGAACTCCCAGTAGCGCAACATGTCGCCGATCGCCGCATAGGTGACGTTGTTCGCGGTGAGCGCGAACGCGTCGACGGCCAGGAGCACCTGGCCGGGTTCGAGGGCGGGCATGTGCACCTCGACGATCTCGCCACGGCGCAGGTCACCACGGTCGATGTACACGTCCATCGCTGATCCCTTCGATTCGGCGCCATCGCACCTGAGCTGTCGGGAGGGTATCGCCGGTGGCGCACGACACCGGCGTCGACGGCCGTCGAGGACCTCGCCCCCGAACCGGACCGGCGGAACCGCAGCCGACGGTGCAGACGGGTCGATCAGACGGGTCGATCAGACGGACGCGACCTTGGCGACCAGCTTGCCCAGGTGGTCGCCGGCGAAGAGCCGCACCAGCAGCTCGGGGGCCCGCTCGAGGCCGTCGGCCACCTCGGCCTGGGTGGTGAGATCGCCCGAGGCGATCCAGGCGGCGATCGCGGTGGTGGCCTCGTCGTAGAGGCCCCAGTGGTCGATCGTGTTGAACCCCACCATCGACGCCCGGCGGCTCATGAGGCGCGGGTAGTTGCGGAGGCGGTACGGCTCGGCGCCGTCGTCGGTGGACAGCGATCCGCAGAGCAGGATGCGGGCGTTCGGTGCGATGCGCCGCAGCACCGTGTCGAGCAGCTCGCCGCCCACGTTGTCGAGGAAGACGTCGACGCCGCCGGGGCAGAGCTCCTTCAGCCGAGCCGCGACGTCGTCGGTGCGGTAGTTGATGCACGCATCGAAGCCGAGACCGTCCACCACCCACGCGCACTTGGCATCGGTTCCGGCGATGCCCACCACCCGGGCACCGGTCATCTTGGCGATCTGGCCGGCCATCGAACCCACCGAGCTCGCCGCCGCCGAGATCACGACGTTCTCGCCCTCGGCCGGCTTCAGGACGGCCTTCATGGAGGCGTAGGCGGTCATGCCCGACTGGCCGACGTCGGTCAACGCCTGCAACGGGGTGGCGCCGTCGGGGACGACGGTGCCGACGGTGAACGGCTCGGCCCAGTCCGAACCGACGAGGGAGTACTCCTGCCAGCCCGTGAGCGACGTGACCACCGACCCGACCGGGAGGTCATCGTTGGCGGTCTCGACCACCACGCCGACGCCGTTGGAGCGCACCGGTTCACCGATCCCCACGGGCGGCAGGTACCCGCTCCCCCGTGGGCTGATCCACCCGCGGATCGCCGGGTCGATCGACACGTACAGCGTGCGGAGCAGGGCCTTGCCCGCGATGAGCTCGGGGCGCGCGCCGTCGACGGCCTCGAAGCAGTCGGTGGTCACCGGTCCCTCCGGCCGCCGCGCCAGCACGATCTGTCGGTTGGTACCCATCGTCGGTTCCCCCACGTGTCGGCCGCCTCTCGGCGCCCGACTGTACCGACCGGGCCCGTCGTCAGCGACCAGCCGACCGGCCTCGCACCCCACGCCGCCCGGTGGGGTCGGAGGTCAGGCGTTCTTGGGCAGTTCGGAGAACGGCATGACCTTGTCGTTGTTCGGCTCCTTGGGGAGACCGAGGGTGCGCTCGCCGACGATGTTGCGCTGGATCTGGTCGGTTCCGCCGTAGATGGGCGGGCCCTGGGCGAACAGCGCCGTGCCCGTGATCATGGCGTTGAAGGGGTTGCCGGTGGCCGCGTCGAGGTTGGTGCGCTGCTCGTCGGTGTAGCCGTGCAGCGTGCCTGCGGCGCCGATGATGCGCAGGCCGAGGTCGCGCTGCATGCGAACCATGTCGCTCATGGCGAGCTTCGAGAGGTTGGCCATCCCGGGGATGTCCTTGCCCGCCGCCTTGGCGGCCTTGAGGCGCAGGTTGTTGTACTTGGCCAGCTCGCCCATCGTGTGCAGGCGCATCAGGTCCTGGCGGATGGTGGGATCGTCGAGCTTGCCCTCGCCGCGCGCCATGTCGGTGAGCATCTTGGCGCTCCCGCCGCCGCCCGGGCCGGGACGACGACGCGCCTTGGGCTTGTCGCCGGGGGCGGTGACGAACTCGCCGGCGCGCCGACCGAGCTGGTTCGAGATGCTCCCCGGCGCGGCCATGCCACCCGCGGCCGAGCCGCCGCCGGCGCCCAGGCCGGAGCGCTCGTACATGAGCGTGGTGTTGGCCACGGCCCACCCGTTGTTGAGCCCGCCGATGATCGAGTCGGTGGTGACGTGGGCGTCGCTGATGAAGACCTCGTTGAACATGGCGTGGCCGGTCATCTCGCGCAGACCGCGCACGTCGATGCCGTCCTGGTGCATGTCGCACGCGAACCAGGTGATGCCCTGGTGCTTGGGGACATCCACGTTGGTGCGGGCGATGAGCATGCCCATGTCGGCGGTGGAGCCCATCGAGGTCCACACCTTCTGGCCGTTCACGACCCACACATCGCCGTCCTGTTCGGCCTTGGTGGTGAGACCGGCGAGATCCGAACCCGCCCCGGGCTCGCTGAACAGCTGGCACCAGGCCTTCACGCCGGTGACGATGTCGCGCACGTACAGGTCGATCTGCTCCTGCGTGCCGTGGCTGGCGATCGTCGGAGCGGCGAGCAGCAACCCCAGTCCGCCCGGCGCGCCGAGCGCGCCGAACTCGGCGATCTGGCTCTGGGCCCGGACGGCGTCGTTGCGACCGAGCCCCTTGCCGTAGGCGTTGGTGGGCAGGATCGGCGCCGCCCAGCCCGACAGGCCGAGGCGCTCCCACCACTCGCCGACGGTGAGATCCGGGTCCCAGTTCTCCTCGAGCCAGGTGCCGAGCTCGTCGACGAGCTCGTCGCTCGACGTCGCAGGCGTGATGATGTCGGTCATGGCGTCCCCTCGGTCTTCGATCGTGGGTGCAGGTGTCACCCCGGGTCGTTTCCCCACTGCTCTCGACCATTCTTGCCGCGATCGACGCCTCCGGGGCAAGTTGCACACGGTGCGCAACCTCGGGGATCGAGGCCGACGCATGGACCTGACCGGACGTCGCCGCCGGGATCAACCGATGACCAGCGCCAACGCCGATCGCAACCACCGTTCGTAGCGAGCGACCGACCAACCCCGATCGCGGACGAACGAGAGGTAGAGGTCGGGGCTGGTCACGGCCCACACGTGATCGACCGCCTCGGCCGGGGTGATGCCGGCACGCAGGAGGTCCCGCGCTGCGAGTGCCGTGACCGTGCGCCGCATGTCGACCAACCGACCCTCGGCCCCGCCCCGGGCCATCGCCGCGATCTCGGGCTCGTCGGCGGCGGCGACGTTCGCGACGGCGAGGAGCGCGGCGACACGGTCGAAGATCTGGCGGCACATCAATGCCAGCGCGTCGATGGCCTCCGTCGCGCTCGCGGCCTCGATGACCCGTTGCGCGTCCGGCCGGTCGGCGACCGCGACCGGTTCGTCGTCGCCGACCAGCGCGACCTCGACCACCTCTCGGAGCAGCTGTGCCTTGGAACCGAACGCGCCGTAGACCGTCTGCGGCGCGACGCCGGCTTCACGGGCGACGGCCGCGATCGAGGTGCCGGCGTAGCCCTGCGCGACGAACAGGGTGGCCGCGGCCTCTCGCACCCGGATGCGGGTGACCCGGGCCTGGGCCTGCCTCCCCGATGCGTCGTACGCCCGCTTCGACGTTGACAATCTCACCACTTCCATGTGATCGTCTCTCTATTGAATTGAGATCGAGTCTAGCCAATGGAGCCTCCCCATGCCGATCACCTGCGGGTTCAACCACGTCGCCACGCTCACCACCGATCTCGACCGCACGGTCGCCTGGTACGCCGACGCCTTCGACGCCGAGAAGACCTTCGAGATGGCGGCAGAGGGCCACCACCCCCGCATGGCGATCGTCGGCCTCGGCGGCGGTGCGGCCCTCAACGTGTTCGAGGTCTCCTCCGATGCGATCATCGGCGATCGGCGCACCATCGGCGGGCGTGGCGCCATCGACCACTTCGGCATCGCCGTGGACTCGCTGGCCACCCTCGAGCAGGTGCGCGATCGACTCGTCGCTCTGGGTGCCGACATCGGCGACATCCAGAACCTCGGCGGCGACACCTGGTCGCTCTTCTTCCGCGACGTCGACGGCATGGAGCTCGAGGTGTGCGCTCCGGTCTGACCTGGACCGGTCAGCGAGCGAGCTGGGCCGACCCGGTGATCGGGGGTAGGTCCCGCGAGCTGAGCGGTCCGGCCGGTGCGGCGACCACCGCGGGGATGGCGTTGACGATGCGGTTGGCGGCGGTGGCGTTGCCGCCGCCGGCGGCACCGGATTCGCCCGGCTCGGTGCCGTGGATCGACACGGTGAGGTTGGGGTGGCCGGTGATCTGCACGCGGTGCTCACCGCCGGGCGAGCTCGATGTCGGCCAGTCGGGGGCGCACTCGTCGTCGATGCGGGTGATGTGCTCCATGACGATGAGGGGACGACCGTCGACGACGCCACGAACCTCGAAGCGGAAGGCACCCTGACCGCCCTGCTCGAACGTGCCCATGCCGGGAACCTCGATCGTGCGCTCGAGCGGCCGACGCTCCACCTCGATCTCGATGGCCTCCACCTCGACGCCGAGCAGGTCGGCGACCACGCGCACCATGGGCGCCCACACCATGTCGAGCGAGAGATCGAGGAGCATCAGGGGCATCTCGTCCATGGAACCGCCGAAGCCGATGACCGAGCGCACCACCTCGGGCTGGTCGTAGAGCGCGTAGTTGAACACCTCCTGCACGCGGATCTCGGTGATGCCGGCGCTCACCCCGCTGAGGAGCGCAGGGAGGATGTCGAGCGCCCAACCGGGATCGATGCCCGACACGAACACCGATGCGTCGCCCTCGGCCCAGACCGGCTCGAGCACCTCGATCAGCTCCCGAGGTGCGCTGGGTGGGTGCAGCAGCGGATAGAACGACGTCGACACGACGTTGACCCCGGCCGCGAGGCAGCCGATGAGGTCGGCGTAGGCGTCGTCGGGTCGGGTGTCGGCCGTGGCGGTGTAGACCACGGCGTCGATGCCGTGGGCCGTGGCGATCGACGTGTCATCGGTGGCGATGATCCCGAGCGGCGCGATGCCCGCCAACTCGCCGGCGTCCTTGCCCACCTTCTCCGGGTTCGACACCACCACGCCGACGAGCTCCAGATCGCGGTGCGCGGCCACGGCCCGGATCGCCGGCCGCCCCACGTTGCCCGTCCCCCACACCACGACGCGATAGGTCATGGCCGGACTGTAGCGATCCGGTCCCACCGCTGATGGGTCGCCGGCGGGGATCGCCCGAGGGGCGTCCCGGTAGGGTGTCGCCGATGCGGACGATCGACTGGGACGACGGCGCGGTCGTGATCATCGACCAGGTCGCGCTGCCCCACGAGGTGCGCACGCTTCGACTCACCGCGGTCGATGCCCTGGTGGACGCCATCGTCCGGCTCGCCGTGCGGGGCGCGCCCGCGCTGGGCGGCGCCGGCGCGCTCGGCGCCGTGCTCGCCGGCGAGCAGGGCGCCCGAGAAGGATGGGACGACGCCGGCGTCGCCGACGCGATCGCCAGGATCCGAAGCGCCCGGCCGACCGCGGTGAACCTCGCGGTGGGCGTCGACCGCATCGCCGCTCGGCGGCCCGAAGGTCGCGACGCGATGCTCGCCGACGCGCTCGCCCTGCTCGACGAGGACGCGGCCGCCAACCGCGCCATGGGAACGCGGGGGGCCGACCTCCTCGCCGAGCTGTGCGGCACGGATGAGCCGATCCGGGTCCACACCCACTGCAACGCCGGCGCGCTGGCGTGCGTCGAGTGGGGCACCGCCCTCGGCGTCGTGCGCACGCTGCACGAGCGCGGTCGGCTCGGCCGGGTGCTGGCCGACGAGACCCGCCCCCTCCTCCAGGGCGCGCGGCTCACCGCGTGGGAGCTCGACCAGATGGGGGCCGACTTCCGTGTGGTCGTCGACAGCGCCGGCCCGTTCCTGATCTCGCGTGGCGAGAGCGACGCGGTCGTCGTCGGTGCCGATCGCATCGCCGCCAACGGCGACGTCGCCAACAAGATCGGTACCTACTCCCTTGCCCTCGCCGCTGCCCGCGCCGGCATCCCGTTCATCGTCGCCGCTCCCGAATCCACCATCGATCCCACCACGCCCGACGGCGCGAGCATCGCCATCGAGGACCGCGGCAGCGACGAGGTCCTGTCGTTCGACGGGCACCGCACCGCACCTCCCGATTCGCTCGCGCTCAACCCCGCCTTCGACATCACCCCGGCCGACCTCGTCACCGCCATCGTCACCGAGGCCCGCACCATCCGCCCGCAGATCGGCGAACCCGCAGATGGGTGACGCCGCGGACCTGCCCCCGACGGTGATCGCCGAGTTCGACGATCCTCGACTGGCGGCGATCTACGACGCCGTCAACACCCACGACCCCGACGAGCAACCGGCATTCGTCCGACGGGTGCTCGGCGATGCAACCGAGGCGACCATCGTCGACCTCGGATGTGGGACGGGCCTCATCGCCCGCGAGCTCGCCCGGCAAGGCCATCGGGTCATCGGCGTCGATCCGTCGGCAGCGATGATCGCCGTTGCTCGTCGAGGCCGCGACGCTGATCGAGTGACCTGGATCGTCGGCGACGTATCCGCCATCGGTACGCCTCGTGCCGATCTCGCCATCATGACGAGCCACGTCGCCCAGTTCTTCGTCTCGGACGACTCGTGGGCGCACGCACTGTCGGAGCTGCACGACTCGTTGCGACCCGGCGGACGAATAGCGTTCGAGACCCGCGATCCCCGTGCTCACGAGTGGGACCGATGGACACCGGAGCACCGGGTGGAGGTCGACGATGCGGCGGCCGGGCCCATCGAGACCTGGTCGGATGCGAAACCGATGGTTGCCGGTGTGGTCGAGTACGCCAACCACTTCCGGTTCCTGCGAACCGGTGAGGAACTCGTGTCGACGGCCCGCCTCCGGTTCCGGACGCTCGACGACCTCGAGCGCTCCCTCACCGCTGCCGGTCTCACCATCGACCGGGTCGACGGCGGGTGGGACGGCCGTCCGGTCTCCGATCACACCCCCGAGCTCATCGTCGTCGCGTCTCGCTGAGCGCGCGACTCGAGAGCCACGGGCTCGGTCTCGCGCTCGCCCTCTGCCAAACGCTTTCCCATCGTCGCGAGCCGCGACCTCGTCGCTGACGTCGTCGTCTGGCGCGCGGTGGTCCCGGGGCTCACCCCCAACGGCGACGTGCGAACAAGATCGACACCTACGACCGGGCGGCGCTGCCAAGCTGCGCTCTTCACGAACCGCGGCGTGTTCAACGGTGCGCGTCGAGGTAGGCGTTGCAGAGCTGGACGAGGCGATCTCGACCGAAGCTCGGTTCGTGACCTCCGTGCACGACCGTGACCGGCAGCGCCCGGAGCCGCTCCATGGAGACGAGGTAGGCATCGATGTCCGAGCCGTCGAGCTGGTCGAGCAGCGGGCCGTCGTAGATGGCGTCGCCCGACAGCAACGTGCCGGTCGCCGCCTCCCACAGCCCGATGCCGCCGGGGCTGTGTCCGGGGAGGTGGAGCACCTCGAACACCCGATCACCGCAGTCGACGACGTCGCCGTCGCGCAGGATCGTGGTGGCCGGCGCCGCCGCGATCTCGGACACGACCTGCACCGTGCCGCCGGGCGGCACCGCGTCGATCAGCAGCGCCGGGATGTCGTACCCGGCCTCCCGGTACGGGGCCAGCACCGTCTCGCCGAGGTGCTCGGACAGCAGCGAGGTGATCCCGGGCCCGGCGACGGCCCCGACCTCGAGCTCGTGGACGGCACG
>JBBSTY010000045.1:0-26198 GCA_038235385.1 Acidimicrobiales bacterium
CGACGAGGTCGTCGGGGATCAGCTCGCAGGCGTGGATGCGGGAGATGTCGTCACGCAGGGTGTGCGTCTGGTCGGTGGTGGTGAGGAACGACCACCCGCTGGCATCGGTCCCACTCGCCTCGGTGATGCGTCCGCGCATCTCGTCCTCGGTGGCGCCGCTCATCGCGCAGTCGGTGTGGGCGACGACGCACACGCGCTCGACGTGGAGCAGGTTGGTGGCGAGGACCAACGACCGGAGGGAGTCGTCGGTCACGCGGGCACCGGCGTTCCGGATGATCTTGGCGTCGCCGGGGTGCAGGCCGAGCATCGCCAGCGGGTCGATGCGCGTGTCGATGCACGTGAGCACCGCGAGGTGCTTGGCCGCGGTCCCCGGCATGCCCGTGTCGCGGAAGGTTTCCATGTAGCGCTGGTTGGAGTCGAAGAGATCATCGAACATGACTCGGTTCTATCGCACCTGGAAGGACCGGTGAGAACTCGGGTTGCATCGAGGCGCGATCGGTCTCGGCGCGGCCGGGTGCGTCGGACCACCCGACCGTCGGACTCGCCGCACCAGCGATCCGGATCGGCGCACGAGCCACCTAGGGTGTCGACCATGCGTGCACCCATCGCCCGACCCAACCTCCTGTGGCGTGGCTTCGCCCTCGGGGGCATCGGCACCATGACCGTGCTCTCGACGAGCGACGCAGCGTGGGAGTGGTGGCAGGACAGCGTCACCGACGCCATCCCGCGCGAGACGGTGCGCACCGCGCTCGGCGGCACCGCGGTGATCCACATCATGGAGACGTTGCTCGCCCGGCGCTGGGCCCGACGGGCCGGGATCGACCACCGGGGCGCCTGGGTGCGCACGACCGCCCTCTACGGCTTCCCGGAGCTCCGCCACCTCCGCCGGGCGAGCGCCGCCGCAGAAGCCGCCAACCGATCCTGACCTCACCGTCGCGACGACCGATGGTCGGCGACGCGGTGATCAGCGGGTCACGCGAAGCGTCGCGATCTGGAACGGACGGAGCTCACCGCTGATCGCTCGCCCCGTCACGTCGACCGGGACGTCCGGGATGGTGGCGTTGGGTTCCTCGAGCAGATCGGTCACCTGCACCGAGGCCGGGGGTGCGCCCAGCTCGAGGGTGAACGACGACCGCGCACCGAACGACTCGAAGATGCGTACGATCAGGTCGCCGGATCCATCGTCGGCCGGTTTGACCGCTTCGACGACGACGGCCGGGTTGGAGCACACGACCAGCGGGGCGACATCGGGGGTGACGGGAACCGACCGGTTCGTCGATCCGGCCACGACCCGGGGTGCGACGTTGAGGCGGTAGCCCTCGGCTACGAGGCCGGCGTCGCGGAGGTCCCCGACGTGGGGGAGCAACGAGTAGGTGAACGCGTGATGACCTTCGTCGGCATGGGGGTCGGGGTACTGCGCGCCCTTGAGCAGCGTCAGGCGCAGGTCGGTCGCAGGGGTGTCGAGGGAGGACCGGACGCGGGTGGCATCGTGTCCGTACTTGGCGTCGTTGAGCAGGGCCACACCGAAGCCCGGCTCGGCCACATCGACCCAGCGGTGCGCGCACACCTCGAAGCGAGCAGCATCCCAGCTCGTGTTGGTGTGGAAGGCGGTCGACACGTGGCCGAACTGGATCTCGCGGGTGAGGTGGTCGGCCTGGAGGTCGAGCGGGAACGAGACCTTGAGCACGTGGTCGCGCTCGTGCCAGTCGATCTCGGTCTCGACGTCGAGGCGCGAGCTGTGCGCTCGCAGCGACACGACCTGGACGACGCTCGACGAGCGGAACGAGCGCACGACGCGGATCCGCGCCAGGAGCGGTCCGATGTCGAGGACCTCGAACGAGTCGGCGGCGACGAGGTCGGTGACCTGTCGGCGGTAGAACTCGTCGAGGTCCCAGGCGTCGTACTCGTTGGGGAAGTCCGGATGGATCTGGAGCAGGTTGCCGCGCCCGCCCGGCGCGAGCACCTCGCGATCCGAGTCCAGGTGGCGAACCGAGGACAGGAGCCCATCGTCGTCGAAGACGACACGCAGGTGGCCGTTCGCCAGCACCCGTCCGGTCGGTTCGTAGATGACGGAGTCGTCGGCAGGGAGGGCGACGAGCGGGACGACGCTCAGCGCCGGGATACGAACCCGGGCCGCCACCGACGTGCCGTCGGCCAGGACCTGCACGGTGCCGTCGGCGGGGTCGAGCCCCGAGCCGGCGATCGACGTGCGCGGCGACCCGAGCGGCTCGCCGTCGGAGCCGAACACGATCACCTCGTCGCGGTCGTGCGGAGCGCTGTTCGCGAGTTGCGGTGCGTCGGTGGCGAGGACACCGAGCGCGTCGTCGATGATCTCGGTGAGTTGCCCGATGAGCGCCACATAGGTGGACTCGGCCTCGCGATGGACCCACCCGATGGACGAGCCCGGGAGGATGTCGTGGAACTGGTGCAGCAGCACGGTCTTCCAGATCCGATCCAGTGCCGCTCGCGGGTAGCCGCCGTCATCATCGGTTCCGTAGGCCGCGCAGCACCACAGCTCCGCCTCGCGCAGCAGCAGCTCGCACCGGCGGTTGCCCGCCTTGGTGCGGGCCTGGCTCGTGAAGGTGCCCCGGTGCGTCTCGAAGTACAGCTCGCCGACCCACCGCGGCGCGTCGGGGTACTCGGCCATGGCCGCATCGAAGAAGGTCTCGGGTGACTCCATCTCGACGCGCGGCAGTCCTTCGAGATCGCGCACGCGGCGGAACTGCTGCAGCATCTGGCGGTTCGGCCCACCGCCGCCGTTGCCGAACCCGAACGGCATCAACGATCGGGTCGCCCCGCCCTTGTCCGCGAAGGTGCGCACGGCGTGATCGAGCATCATCGGCTTGAAGAGGGCGTTGTAGCTCTCGATCGGCGGGAAGTGCGTGAACACCGTCGAGCCGTCGATGCCCTCCCACCAGAACGTGTGGTGGGGGAACCGGTTCGTCTTGTTCCAGGACATCTTCTGGGTGAGGAAACGCTCGATGCCACCGAGGCGCATGATCTGGGGCAGCGACGCGGGGTACCCGAACACGTCGGGGATCCACACCTCGGTCGATCGGCGGCCCAGGTGCTCGGTGAAGAACCGCTGACCGTGGGTGATCTGGCGGACGAGCGCCTCACCGCCGGCGAGGTTGGCATCGGGTTCCACCCACATGCCCCCGATCGGCACCCAACGTCCCTCTGCGGCGCGCGTCACGATGCCGTCGAAGATCGACGGGTACCCGTCGAGCATCCACTCGTACTGGGCCGCCTGGGAGCAGCCGAAGATCAGCTCCGGGTGGTCGTCCATCAACGACAAGACGTTGGAGAACGTGCGGGCGCACTTGCGCTTCGTCTCCCGGATCGGCCACAGCCACGCCGAGTCGATGTGGGCGTGACCGACCGCCGAGATCCGGTGCGCGGACGGTACCGCCGGTTGCGAGAGCACCGGTTGCAGCTGGGCGCGGGCGGCGACGGCGGTGCCGGCGATGTCGTCGAGGACGAGGGTGTCGAGCATGCGCTCGAGGGCGCGAAGGATCTCGTGGCGTCGTGGCTGGTCGAGCGGGAGCACGGCCATCAGCTCGGTGAGGGTCCGCACGTCTTCGCGCAGCTCGACGACGTCGGCCTCGACCACGACGAGCTCGGCTCGGTGCAGCGCGTAGATCGGGTGGGTGTCCGCAGTGAGCAGATCCGAGCTCGGATCGGGTCGGGCCTCGGTGAGGGTGGGGTTGGCGGCGGCCTCGACCAGCAGGTCGACGTGCTCGCCGCCGGCAGCTGGGTCGGCGACCGCGATGTCGTGGTTGAACGGATGGATGCCCCGGAGCGGCACCCACGGTTCGCTGGCGTCGCCACTCGGTCCCCAGAGCAGGCCCTCGGCCTGGAACCCGGGGGCGTTGGTGAACCCGAGGTCGACGATCGCCTCGACGCGCCTGCCGGACCAGTCGGCGGGAACGTCGCCGGTCATGCGGAACCAGGTGGTCCCCCACGGGCGACCCCACGGCGACCCGATGGCGAACGGCTCGTAGGTCGCGTCGAGGGCGTCGGTGACGGGCACGGGTTCGCCGGGGACGTCCCACGCCTCGACGGAGAGGGGGAGGCGGGCCGCCCGGAGCGCAGGCCGGACCCGTTCGGCCATGACGCGACGGAGGCGGGCTTCGACGATCGATCGGTCATCGTGCACGGGCCGAACCTAGTGCCCCATCGGTGAACATCGGGAGGGGTGGGGCGAGTGCATGGCTCGTCGGTCGCCAGCGTGATGGGGCACGAACGGCCGCACCCCGAACCGTGAAGGCGAGGGGTGGCCGGTGATCAGTACACGGGCGTGGCGTCGCATGCCTCGGGACCGAGCAGCCCCACCCACTTCACCGTCCGGTCGTGTGATGCCGGGTTCGTGGTCGGGAGCGAACGGAGGATCTTGTGACCCTGGGTCTGCACCGCGGTGGGGGCGAAGGTCATCGACGTCGCCGAGAACGTTCCGGGCGCGGTCTCGGTGAAGGACCACTCGTAGTAGGCGCCGTCCTGGTTCTCGGGCGTGAGTCCCGCCGCCTGGCTGGGGGCCTGGTTGGAGAGGAAGTTCCCCATGCCGTAGATCACGTACTTGGTGCCGATCTTCTGGCAGGGCTGGATCACGTGCACGTGATCGCCGAGGATGAGGTCGATGTCGGGCGACGCCAGCAGGGCGGACGCGAGGTCGGTCTGGTCGGCGGTGGGCTGCGCGATGTACTGGTCGCCCCAGTGCATGCTCACCACCACGACCTCGGCGCCGCGAGCCTTGAGCGCGGCGGCGTCGGCGAGGATCCCCTCGGCGCCGACGACGGGCCAGAGCATCCGCCTCATCCACGGTGCCTCGTCCGGGAACACGGTGTCGGGGCCGAAGGTGTTGTAGATCGTGTAGCTGTACGCCAGCTGGCCGACCTGCACGCCCTTGACGTTGTAGATCGGCGGATCGGCCATCTCGGCCTCGGATCCGGCGCCGCCGGTGTGACGCAGACCCACCGAGTCCAGGACCTCGCTGGTCTGCTGCACGCCCTTCAGGGTGCGGTCCCAGGTGTGGTTGGATGCCGTGTCGCATCCGTCGAACCCGGCGTTCACCAGGGCGGTTCCGAGTTCGCGCGGGGCGTTGAAGCTCAAGGTGTTGGGCACCGACAGGTTGGTGTTGTCCGCCGAGATCGGTGTCTCCTGGTGGCAGATGGCGAGGTCGCTGGCGGTGATCATCTCGCGCACATCGTCGAACATCGGATCGAAGTCGAATCCGTTGCCACCTGCATACGCGGCGGCGCTGCGTTGCACCGGCGCGTGGATCAAGATGTCGCCCGACGCCCCGATGGTGAACGAGCGTGGCACGAACGGCTCGGTGGTCGTGGTCGATTCGACGGCGACGTCGGGATCCTGTGCGCCCGGATCGCCGCTGGCGGTGGCGGCCTCGGTCGTCCCACCGCCGCTCGAGCAGCTCACGAGGAGGAGACCTCCGGCGGTCGCGCCGACGAGGATGGTGCGAAGAGACGGTCGCAAGAGGAAGCCTTTCGAGGAGCGGTGCCACGCGGAGGTCGACAGGCGGGCGGTGTGCAGCTTCGCGCGGGCGCTTCTCCCGGCGCAGGTCGGCTCTCCGGGTCAGCGGCTCAGGAGCTCGTCGAAGAACTGGCGGACGGCCGGGACCTGGGTGAGGACGAACTGGTCGTGGAGGTGATCGAGGTCGGTGTACACGTAGCGGCCGTCGATCACGACCGGACAGACCCGCTCGTCGCAGAGGGCGGCGTTGATGTCGAGGACAGGCACCCGGCCGAGCTCCTCACGCACGGATCGTTCGGCGTCCGAGTAGTCCTGCCCGACGCCGAGGGCGGTGTCGCGCGGCACGGCACACGCGTCGATGCCTCGTTCGGCGACGCAGTCGAGCGGATCTGCCGGCATGCGGGGGGTGTCCACGACCGAGCCGAAGGCCATCCCCGACGCCCGGACGGATCGTGCGAGCTCCTCGTAGGCCTCGCGCCAGAGGGCCGTGCGCTGGGCCTGGTCGATCGCCGGCTGGTTCCCGATCACGAGCAGCCCGTAGTCGTCGCTGTTCGATGTCACCACCGCATCCGGCTCGAGCTCGCCGATGAGCTGGAGCGTGTCGGCACGGAACTCCTGGCACTCGATGTCCTCGCCCGACCCGTCGACCTTGACCGTTCGGATCGGGAAGGCGGTGCAGACGCTCCGCCACCGCAGGACCAGGCGGATGTTCTGCTGCCGCGCCGCCTCGGCGAACGCCGGCTTCCAGTGGCGCGCGTGGCTGTCGCCGATCACGACGATCGTCCGGTCGCCGTCGGGGTCGCCGTCGAGGCAGTACTCGATCCCGCTCTCGGTCCTGGCGTCCTCGAGGCACCGGAAGTCCTTCTTCGACGCCCGTACATCGGCCAACGAGACCGTGGGTGCGGCGGTGCTGCTCGCCGCGATCTGGTCGAGCTCGACCGTGGAGTACCGGTTCAGACCGAACGTGGCGACGACCGCGACGGCGGTGATGACGACGCCCAGGACATAGGTGCGAGGGAGCGACCGGGCCAGCCGGGTGCTCCTGCGGACCGGGTTCTCCACGATGACGTAGGTGATCGTTCCGATCGCGAGCGCGACCAGCGCGGCGCCGCCGGTGATCCAGAGGTCGTCGCGATCGAAGGCGGCGACGGCCAGGAGGATCAGCGGCCAGTGCCAGAGGTACCACGAGTACGAGACGCGGCCGATCGCCCGGAAGGGTGCCGTGTCCAACAGGCGACTGATCACGTTGGTGGCGTGGCCGTCGGATGCGGTTCGGGGGGTCGTTCCCGCGGCGATCAGGAGGAGGGTGCCGGCGACGGGGATGATCGGCCACGCACCGGGGTACTCGGTTCCGGATCCGAGGCCCACCAGCGCACCGGCGATGAGCACGGCGCCCACGATCGCCACCACGGTCGCAACCCAGCGGTGGCGCAGGGCCCGGGGGAGCGGAAGGGTGGCGAGCAGTCCGGCAGCGGCGAACTCCCAGGCACGCGACGGCAAGCCGAAGAACGCATGGGCCGACCCCTGGCCGGTGAGCACCACGCTCAGGGCGAACGACACCACCAGGGTGAGGGTGAACGCAGCGATCAACAGCGGCCGGAGGAGCGTCCTGCGACGCGCCGTCGCAACTGCCGCTCCTGCGACCAGGAGCGGCCACACGATGTAGAACTGCTCCTCGACCCCCAGCGACCAGGTGTGCAGGAACAGGCTCGACGAGATGTCCTGGGCGAAGTAGTCGGTCGCCTGGCTGGCGAACACGATGTTGGAGACGTAGAGCGCGGCGGCTCGTCCCTGGCTGGCGACCTCCTGCCACTGGAGGGAGGAGAGCACGGCGATCGAGAGCGCCAGCACCACCACGATCATCAGCGCGAGGGCGGGGACGAGCCGTCGGATCCGTCGTCCCCAGAACCGCAGCAGCGCCACCCGGCCGGTGGTGGCCGACTCCGTGAGCAGGTTCCGGGTGATGAGGTAGCCGGAGATGACGAAGAAGACGTCGACGCCGATGAACCCACCCGGGAGGAACCCGAGGCCCATGTGGTACCCGACGATCACGACGATGGCCACGGCTCGGAGCCCGTCGATGTCGCCGCGGAAGCCGATGCCCACCGGGTCGGGAGGCCGGCCGCCGGGCGACGGTGGGAGCGACGTGACCGTGCCCGTTCCGTCGTCGGTCATCGGGGGAGCATAGGTCTCCGACCCGCTCGGCCGGCAGGGCCGGCACCTCCCCGTCAGGGTCCCGCCCCGCGGCGACCGCCGCGACGGTCGGGGTCGTCCGGCCCTCCCCGGAGCAGGACGGAGCTGACCAGGGTGAGAGCCGCCACGGTGATCCCTGCGAGGCGCATGGTGGACGCGAACGCATCCGCGCTCTGCGCGAGCGCGACCGCCTCGAACGGGGCACGGAGGTCTTCGTCGAGCGTGGCGACGGCGTCGTGGAACGTGCCGCGCCCCGTCACGAGGACCTCCGGGTCGACGTCGGCCGCGAGCTGCGGGGGAACCGACGGCGGCGTGGCGATCGAGAGGTACGTGGACGTGCCGATGGCGATGGCCAACGCGGCACCCACGTAGCGGGTGAGGCTGAAGAGTCCCGCGGCCTCGTCGAGCCGGGTGCCGGGTACAGCGAGCACCGCTGGTGTGGTGAGCCCGGCGTTGGCGAAGCCGGCGCCGATCCCGCACACCGCGAGCGGGAGGGTGAGGGCGGCTTCGGTCGTGGTCGCTCCCGTGGTGGACAACCAGAAGAAGCCTGCGGTGGCCAGTCCGAGGCCGACCAGCACCGGACCCCGGTACCCGAAACGTGCCGAGAGCCGGCGGGCCACGACGTTGAAGAGGATGATCGAGGCGGTGAACGGGAGCAGGGCCATGGCGACGGCCACGGCTGGGGCGTCGAACACGGCGGCCGACTGGGCGAAGAGGTTGAAGAAGTAGACGAGCCCGATCATGCCGATGGACGCAGCCATCGTCGCGGTGTTGGCGCCGATGACGAGTCGGTCGGTGAGCACACGACGGTGGATGAGCGGATGGGCGACCCGAGTCTCCACCCGCACGAGGAGGACCCCGACCACGGCGCCGATCGTCGCCATCAGCGCCGATGTCCAGGACCACCAACCCCACGTCGGCGCGCCGGCCAGCGATCCGAGGACGACCACGATGAACAGGGCCGAGAGGAGGGCGCCGGCGACGTCGCGCGTGGGGGGCTCGTCGTGTGTCGGTGCCCGACGGAGCAGCGGCGATCCCAGCCAACCGGTGAGGACGAGCACGACCACCTCGAACCAGAAGATCGCCCGCCAGCTGATCTCGTCCGTGAGCAGGCCACCGAAGAGCGGGCCGATCCCGAACGCGCTGACGTAGGCGATGCCGCGCGCCCGGAAGCCGGATCGGGTTCCGCCGGGAGGCGGCCGACTGGCGACGAGCTCGATCGACGCGGGGAGCACGAGCGCGGCGCCGATGCCCTCGACGACCCGGGCCGCGATGAGGACGGTGCTCGTCGGTGCGACCGCCGCGAGGAGCGCGCCGATCGCGAAGACCGCCACGCCGGCGAGGAACGTCCGGGTCCGGCCGACGACGTCGCCGAGGCGGCCACCGGCGAGGGAGAACGCGGCGGCGGTGATCAGGTAGGCGCCGAGGATCCACGACATCGTCGTCGGTGCGAGGTCGAACTCGCCGGCGATGCCTCGGGTCGCGACCCCGATGGCCGTGGCGTTGAGCCCGACCACCGTCGTGGCCAGGCACACCACCACGACGGCACGATGGGGGCCGAGCCACGCCCGGACCCGTCGGCTCACCGGCATCCGTCGCCCGATGTCCGCCCGACCCGCGACGCCCGAAGGCGCGCGTGGTCGCTCGTCCGTGCCATCTCCTCAGTATTGTCGGGCGGGTGATGTCACCACCCTCTCGTCGGTCGTTCCTGATCGGGTCGGGCGCCGCCGTCACTGCCGCGTGGACCGCACCGACGATCGTGTCGGCCCCGGCCGCTGCGGCAGCGACCGTTCCGCCCCCGTTGCCCCGCTCGATCCTCGATGGTCCCGCCGCGCAGGCGCCGATCGACCACATCGTGGTGGTGATGATGGAGAACCGCTCGTTCGACCACTGGCTGGGTTGGCTGGCCACCGATGCCGCCTACCTGTCCGCCGGGCAGAGCCGCTACGGCGCCGGGTTCACGGTCGACGGGCAGCAGCACCAGAGCTTCGACGGTCCGTCCGGTCCGGTCGAAACGGCGCACCTGGTCACGCTCCTCGCCGGCGGCGACCCGTACCGGGGGTGCGGTCATCCCGATCCCGGCCACAGCTGGGGCAGCGGGCGGGTCCAGCGCGACAGCGGGTTCCTGGCGACGGGATCGGGCAACGACGAGTTCGCCACCGGGTACTACCTGGGCGACGACCTGCCGTTCACGTCGCAGCTCGCTCGACGGTTCGTGGTGTGCGACCACTCCCATGCGTCGCTCCTCGGTCCGACCTACCCCAACCGCGAGTACCTGTTCGCCGCCCAGTCCTACGGGAACAAGACCAATGCCCTGCCGCCGTCCACCGGCTTCCCGGGCACGACCATCTGGGACACGCTCTCGGCGGCCGGTGTCTCGATGCGGTCCTACTACACCGATCTGCCGGTGCTCGCGCTGTGGGGGAGCCGCATGGCCCCGTACGTGCACCCGATCGACGACTACTTCGCCGACTGCGCCGCCGGCACCCTTCCTGCGGTCTCGTTCGTCGACCCCGGCTTCCTCACCGGCTCGCGCACCGACAACCACCCCCACGGCGACATCCGAGCGGGTGAGCGCTTCGTTCGCGACGTCTTCGCCGCGTTCATGCGCTCGCCGAACTACTCGCGAGGGCTAGCCGTGCTGACCTACGACGAGTGGGGCGGCTTCTTCGACCACGTCGCACCGCCCCAGTTCGTCGACGACCGGGCGAGCGCGGTCGATGCCGACAACTTCGGCCAGGCCGGGTTCCGGGTGCCCACCGTCCTGGTGTCGCCCTACGCACGGCGCGGGTTCGTCGACCACCGCACCTACGACCACACCTCCATCCTGCGGTTCCTCGAGTGGCGGTTCCTCGGCGCGCCGGCCGAAGGGCCAGGCGGGGCGTCGGACTGGAACCTCACGTCGAGGGACCGCAACGCCCTCAACCTCGGCGCCTCGCTCGTGACCACCCCGGACCTGGCGCTCGACATCGATCTGGACGTGGCCATCGCCGCCCCGTCGGCGGCGTGCGCCGAGGACGGCGGCCCCGGGGGACTGGTGGCGCCGGTCGACGTGGAGCTGCCCGTCGGCGACAAGCACAGCCTGGAGGAGGCCTACGACGCCGGCTTCTTCCACGAGGTCGGCATGGACACCGCACCGAGCTCCCTCGCTGCCGCCTGGGTGGCGGGCTGACGGCACGGCGGACGGGACCGCAGGGGATCGGACGGCGGGGAGCGAGGCTGATCCGCACCTGCTGCGACTCTGGCGGTGCCATCTGTCCTGGTGATGGCACCGATCTGTCAGGGGCCTGAGTCCTTCGAACCATTTCGGGCATGGGACCGTGATGGGTGTCACACGCGCTTCAGCGTGGGTCATGCGGCGACCGAAGAGAGAACTGGCCCGCCCCACGACGATCCGTCGCGATCCACGCACACGACATCGGTGCAAGGCAGCGGCAGGCCATCAGCTCTCCACCGATCGGAGCCCTCCGTGTTCGATTCCATGCGCATTCGCTCGAAGTTGGCGATTGCCCTCGCCATCCCGTTGGTCGCGCTGTTGGCGATGTCGTTCGTGGTGGTGTCCGAAGCCGCCAGCGATGCGACGGCCGCGGCCGACCGGGCCACGGTCATCCGCGAGCAGGTCGGGCTGGCCACCGCCTCGCTCGGCCCCGGTGGTGTCATCGACACCATCCAGAACGAGCGCAACGCCGAGGCCATCGACGTCATCGGCATGACCGAGGCGACAGGCGGGGCGACCGACCGCATGGAGACCCGGCGGCTCAACGATCAGGCGATCGAGGACTTCAAGGCGTCCATCGCCACCAAGCCCGAAGCCATCCAGGCGGCCTACCAGCCGGCCGTCGATGCTCTCGACCGGGTGACCACGGCCCGTGCGCTCGCCGACGACTTCACCGGTGCCCGTGACCTCACGGCGACGGTCGTCGCTGCTCAGATCTTCGACGAGTACTCGGCCGTCGTCGACACGATGTTCAACGCCAACTCCCGAGTCGCCTTGGCGGTCGACGACGCATCCCTGCGCAACGGTGCCCGAATCATCGACCTCGCCACCCGCTCCGAGGAGATCCAGACCCGCCTCACCCGTGAGGTCATCTTCGACTCCGTGCTCGGGGGCATCGATACGCCCGAGGAGATCGCCAAGACGGTCGCGCTGCGCACCCAGGTGGAAGCGCTCGACGGCGACCTGCAGGCCAGCGCCAGCGGACCCTACGAGTCGATGGTCGACGACGTCGTCCAGGCGCCGGACCTCGTCTCCTTCCGGAACGTGCTCAACGAAGCCATCGCCGGCGGCACCGTCGACGTGGGACAGCTCCTGAGCGAAGAGGGCACCAAGGGTCTCGGTGTGATCACCGGCCTCGGCGCATCCGCCGCCACCCAGCTCGAGGCGGACGCCGACTCGCTGTTGAACGCAGCCGAGCAGCAGCAGTCCGACGCCGAAGCCAAGCAGCGCCTCGTCCTGTTGGTCTCGGGTGCGGTCATCGTCATCGGCATCGGCATCACGCTCCTGATCAGCCGCTCGATCACCCGTCCGCTGTCCCGTCTGGTCGGTGACGCCGAGGACATGGCGACGACCCGCCTGCCCGAGACGGTCCAGGGCATCCTCGAAGCGCCGCTCGGCGAGGACGTCGTGATGCCCGAGCTCGCCGCCGTCTCCAGCGCCGGTGGCTACGAGATCGCCGAAGTGGCGGGGGCCCTCAACACCGTCCAGGCCAGCGCAGCCGACCTCGCCGTCGAGCAGGCGGTCCTGCGCCGCAACATCTCGGATTCCTTCGTCAACCTCGGACGTCGCAACCAGAACCTGCTCAGCCGCCAGCTCGACTCGATCACCGAGATGGAGCGCGAGGAGACCGATCCGGACGAGCTCAAGAAGCTCTTCGCCCTCGACCACCTGGCCACCCGCATGCGCCGCAACGCCGAGTCGTTGCTGCTCCTGGCCGGGCTCGAGCCCCACCGGCAGTGGTCGGCTCCCGTCGCGCTGATCGACGTGCTCCGAGGCGCCCTCGGCGAGGTCGAGGACTACGACCGGGTGGCGATCAACCGCCTCGACGAGACCACCGTCGTCGGCACCGCGGCCGCCGACCTCACCCACCTGGTGGCGGAGCTGCTCGAGAACGCCCTCAACTTCTCGCCCCCCGGGCGCGACGTCGAGATCGCCGGGCAGGCCCGTCCCGACGGCTACACCCTCGCCATCGTCGACAACGGGGTCGGCATGGACGCCGAGTCGCTGGCCGAGGCCAACACCCGTCTGGCCGGCGGCGAGTCGTTCACCGTGGCACCTTCCCGCTACCTCGGCCACTACGTCGTCGGCATCCAGGCTGCCCGTCTGGGCGTCGAGGTCGTCCTCACCGAGACCGCGACCGGCGGGGTCACCGCCCGGATCGACATCTCGTCGGTGCTCGCCACCGAGGAGACGTCGAGCGACACGGATGTCCGCAACCTGGCCGACGAGTCGTTCACGCCCGAACGGTTCGCCGTCGATGCCGCCGACTCCGAGACCGAGACCTCGCCCCTCACGTCGGACATCCCCGACTCACCGGCCGAGCTGGTCGACGACGTCGCCGCCGTGTCTGCTGCGTCTGCCCCCGAACCGGCCGCCGAGACGACCGCCAGCGGGTACAAGAAGCGGGTTCGGGGCGCCAACGTCCCCCGGACCGAGGTGCTCTCGGCACGGGGCGATGCGGAAGGCGCCCCGAGCGCCGAGGCCGCGCCGACCTCGACCGCCGACGGCATGCGTTCCATGCTCTCGGGGCTCCAAGCGGGCACCGAGCGGGCGAAGGCCGAGACCGCCAACGACGATGCGACGGAGGAAGACCGATGAGCGTTGCTGACGACGCCCAGCAGTTCAACTGGATGCTCAACAACTTCGTGAAGGAAACGTCGGGGGTCACCGATTCCGTGGCGGTGTCGTCCGACGGGCTCCTCATGGCCAAGTCGAACACCCTCGACGATGCCGGCGCCGATCAGGTGGCCGCGATCATCTCGGGTTTCGTGAGCCTGGGTCAGGGCGCCACCCGGTGCTTCGGGTTCGAGGACCTGAACCAGATCATCATCGCCATGAAGGGGGGCTACCTCTTCGTCACCGCCATGGGCACCGCAGGATGTCTCGGTGTCGTCGCCACGCCGCGATGCGACATCGGCAACGTCGGCTACCAGATGACGCTGCTCGTCGAGCGGGCCGGCGAGATGCTCACCCCCGAACTGGTCGACGAGCTCAAGAGCCTGGTGCTGGTTCGGTGAGTGACGATCGGGGGGTCGCAGGGGGACACGACTTCGTTCGACCGTTCATCATGACCGGCGGTCGGACGGCGAGTCACAAGCTCGAGCTCCGGCTCGAGACGTTGGTTCAGCGCAACCCCGACGTGCCGGTCGGCAGCACCATGGCGTCGGAGAAGGTGCTGGTCGTCGGGCTCGCCACCAAGCCCATCTCGGTGGCGGAGATCGCCGCCGAGCTCAACCTCGTCGTCGGCGTCGTCAACGTCCTCATCGAGGACCTGGTCGAGAGCGGTCACGTCGAGGTGTTCCTCGACGACGTCGTCGCGGACAGCGACGACGAGCTCGACATGCTCACCCGAATCAGCGACAAGATCCGGAGCCTCTGATGCCCTCCACCCTCTCCACCTCCGATGCGGTTGCGACCGTGCCCACGAAGAAGGGACCCAGGTCGGCCAAGATCGTCATCGCCGGCGGGTTCGGTGTGGGCAAGACCACCCTCGTCGGCACCCTGTCGGAGATCCCCCCGCTCACCACCGAGGCGGCGATGACAACGGCCAGCGTGGGCATCGACGACACGTCGAAGGTGTCGTCCAAGACGACCACGACCGTGGCGATGGACTTCGGTCGCATCACGATCGACGAGGACCTCATCCTCTACCTGTTCGGCACCCCGGGGCAGGACCGGTTCGGTTTCATGTGGGATGACCTCGTGGTGGGCGCGCTCGGCGCGGTCGTGCTCGTGGACCTTCGGCGCATCGACGACTGCTTCCCGGCGATCGACTTCTTCGAGTCGCGCGACGTCCCCTTCACCGTGGCGATCAACCGGTTCGAGAACGAGGACACCCCCAACCTCTCCGAGGTCCGCGAAGCGCTCGATCTCGACGACACCCATCCGATCGTGCTCTGCGACGCCCGTTACAAGGAGTCGGTGAAGTCGGTGGTCCTCAGCCTCCTGGAGCTGCTGATCGTCGAGTTCAAGCGCCGCCACATGCGGGCGTCGGAAGGTCGTCGCTCGTTCCGCTGATCGCGAGCTCCGCTCGTCACCCGTATGCTCGCCCTCGGGGCCGGACACGTCTGCGTGCCGGCAACCGACTCGAGGGGAGCCATGGTGGAGCACGACCTGATCATCCGGGGCGGCACCGTGATCGACGGTACCGGTGCCGAGCCGCGCACCGCCGACGTGGCCGTGGTCGACGGCATCGTCACCGAGGTCGGCCGCGTCCGCGGGCCGGCTCGGCAGGTGATCGACGCAGACGGACTCGTCGTCACGCCGGGGTTCGTCGACATCCACGCGCACTACGACGGCCAGGCCTCGTGGGGCCAACGCATGATCCCGTCGTCGTGGCACGGCGTCACCACCGTCGTCGCCGGCAACTGCGGCGTCGGCTTCGCGCCCGTTCGCCCTGGTGATCATCAGCGGCTCATCGAGCTCATGGAGGGCGTCGAGGACATCCCCGGCGTCGTGCTCGCCGAGGGGTTGGCATGGAACTGGCAGTCGTTCCCCGAGTTCATGGACGCCGTGGACGACCGGCCCTTCGACGTCGACGTCGCCCTCCAGGTGCCCCACGGCGCGCTGCGGCTCAACGTCATGGGAGAGCGGGGGGCCGCCCGAGAACCTGCGACCGCCGACGACATCGCCCAGATGGCGCGTCAGGCAGCCGACGCCATCCGGGCAGGTGCGCTCGGCTTCTCCACGTCGCGGACCCTCAACCACCGGACGAGCACGGGCGAGCCCACCCCGACGCTCACCGCCGAGGCCGACGAGCTCGTCGGGATCGCGCGGGCCATCGGCGCGACCGGTCGGGGTGTGCTGCAGGCGGTCTCGGACTTCACCGATGTCGATGCCGAGTTCGCGCTGTTCCGCCGGATGGCCGAGGAGTCCGGCCGGCCGCTGTCGTTCTCGTTGCTCCAGACCCGGCCGGGCGCCGCTTACCGCCGCCAGCTCGAGCTGCTGACCATCGCCAACGCCGAAGGCGTGACGATGACGGGCCAGGTTGCGCCTCGCGCCGTCGGACTGGTGATGGGCCTCCAGTGCACGTTGCACCCGTTCCTGGGGAACCCCGTCTTCGGGGAGATCGCCGGGCGCCCCCTCGACGATCAGGTGGCCGTCCTCGCCGATCCCTCGTTCCGGGCGCGGGTCCTCGCCGCGGACGCCGAGCTGGCGGCGGCAGCGCTCGGCCCTCGTCGGGGTCTCCAGGACCTCTCCACGGTGTTCGAGTTGGGCGATCCGCCCGACTACGAGCCCGCCGCCGAGTCCAGCCTGGCCCGACGAGCGGAGCGGGAGGGGTGCGATCCGATGGCACTCGCGTACGACCTCATGCTCGGCGATGGCGGAACGGCGTTCCTCTACCTGCCGGTGCTCAACTACGGCGACGGCAACCTCGACGCGGCCGGCGAGATGCTGGCGCACGAGTTCACCGTGCCCGGTCTCGGTGACGGCGGCGCCCACCTCGGCACCATCTGCGATGCCAGCTTCCCGACGACGCTGCTCACCCTCTGGGGGCGCGACCGCGATCGTGGGCGGCTGTCGTTGCCGTACCTCGTCCAGCGACACACCCGGGACACCGCCCGAGCGGTCGGTCTGTTCGACCGTGGGGTCCTGGCGCCGGGCTATAGGGCCGATGTCAACGTGATCGACTTCGCCGCGCTCACCGCTCGCCGTCCCGAGATCGTCCACGACCTGCCCGCAGGTGGCAAGCGCCTCGTCCAGGGCGCCGACGGGTACGTGGCGACGATCGTCGCCGGCCAGGTCACCTACGAGCGCGGCGAGGCGGCCGGGCCCCTCCCGGGCCGCCTCATCCGTGGTCCGCAGGCGGCGCCGGCCGGCGCGGTGGCGGGCACCCCCGACGCGGGTTCCTGAGCCCAGGGGCCGTCGGAGGCCCGATCGGGTGGCCGGTCGGAAGGGAAACACAGGCGTCCGGCCCCGGAAACATTGCAGAAACAGCTGATCCGTACGTTGCACCTGACCCTCGGTGGACCCAACCCGGTCCACCCGAACGCGAAGGATGTCGTATGGACGCAGGTGATGTTGCGTGGGTGCTCGTCTCGGCGGCGCTCGTGCTCTTCATGACACCCGGGCTGGCCCTCTTCTACGGGGGCATGGACCGGAGTCGAAACGTGCTCAACATGTTGATGATGAGCTTCTGGTGCCTGTTGGCCGTGCCCTTGGTGTGGGTGACCATCGGGTTCTCCCTGGCCTACAGCGGGAACGGCAAGTTCCTCGGGAACGGTGACTGGTTCTTCCTCCAGGGGATGAACATCACGCCGGTCGATGCGGGGGGTGACGGCGGGAAGCTGCTCGTCACCGTGGCGTTCCTCGGAATGTTCGCCGTGATCACCCCGGCGCTCATCTCCGGGGCGGTTGCTGACCGCATGAAGTTCTCGGCATGGGCGATCTTCGTGCCGATCTGGATCGTGCTCGTGTACTGCCCGGTGTCGTTCTGGGTGTACGGCGGCTCGTTCGGCGACGGGCTCACCGGCTGGCTGGGCGCTCGTGGTTCCCTCGACTTCGCGGGTGGCACGGTGATCCACATCAACGCCGGCATCGCCGCGCTGGCCGCGGTCCTGGTCGTCGGCAAGCGTCGTGGTTGGCCTCGAGAGGGCCACCCACCGCACTCGATGCCCCTGGTGATGCTCGGCACCGGCATCCTCTGGATGGGCTGGTTCGGGTTCAACGCCGGATCGGCGCTGGCCGCCAACGGCACCGCCGTCCAGGCGTTCCTCAACACCTTCCTCGCCGGCGCCGCTGCCGGCATCGCCTGGGCCGTCGTGGAGCGGATCAAGGACGGGCACTTCACGAACCTCGGCGTCGCCTCGGGCATCGTGGCCGGCCTCGTCGCCATCACCCCGGGCGCCGGCTTCGTGTCGGGGATGTCCCCGATCCTCATCGGTCTGGCGGCGGGCACCGTCTGCGTCTTCGCCGTGCACCTCAAGTTCAAGGCCGGCTACGACGATGCGCTCGACGTGGTGGGCGTGCACTTCGTGGGTGGCCTCGTCGGCTCGCTCCTCATCGGTCTGTTCGCTGATCCGGAGTTCTTCGGCGGTTCGAACAAGGCGGGTCTGTTCTACGGTGGCGACGCGTCGCTCCTGCTCGAGCAGGCACTGGCCGCCGCCGTCACGATCGCCTTCTCGTTCACCGTCACCTTCGCCATCCTCAAGGTGCTCGATCTGGTGATGGGTGTCCGGGTGGTCGAGGAGGAGGAGGAGCGCGGACTCGACCTCACCCAGCACGCCGAGACCGCCTACCACGGTGGCGACCAGCGGATGGAACGGCTGTGACCGGCCTCGACCAGCTCACCCGACCACGAAGGGACCACACATGAAGCTCGTGACCGCCATCATCAAGCCGTTCAAGGTGGAGGAGGTGAAGAGCGCGTTGAAGGCCGCCGGCATCGCGGGCATGACCGTCTCGGAGGTCCAGGGGTTCGGCCGTCAGGGCGGGCACAGCGAGACCTACCGAGGGACCGAGTACCAGATCGACTTCGTGCCCAAGATGCGACTCGAGGTGGTGGTGGATGACGAGACGGTGCCCGCAGTGGTCGATGCGGTCGTCTCGTCGGCCGCCACCGGCAAGATCGGCGACGGCAAGATCTGGGTGACCGCGATCGAGGACCTGGTTCGCATCCGGACCGGCGAGCGCGGCCGAGACGCGGTGTAGTCCGACGGCTCCGGCCCGGCTCCGGCCCGGCTCCCGCTCGGCGTCGTCGAGGGAGGGGGCCGCCCGCTCGGATGGGGGCGGCCCGGACCGGCGGACGGTCGGCCTCTCGGCGACGCCGAGCGCTGAGGTCGGGTCAGGTGGTCGTCGCGGGGACGGGAGCGGGCGTCGGCGGCTCGGTCGATGGCCCGCCCCCGCGACGTCGCAGCGCGGCGAACGCGATGGCGCCCCCGACGAGGACGACGACGATCAGCACCCAACGACGCCGCCCGCGACGACGGCCGACCTCGATGGCCACGGCGGGGACGTGCTCGGCGAGCACGTCGATGCCGGACGCGATGCGGTCGGCGCGGGCGTCGATCTGCGACGTGAGGCGGCCGGCTCCGCTCTCGACCAGGCCCGAGGCCTGGTCCCGGGCGACGTCGATGACGTCGAGGGTGAGATCACGGACCTGATCGACCGATGCACGCATGGCTCTCCTCGGGTTGGGGGGCTCATCCTCGCGTCTGAGCCCCGTCTGTGCCATCGTGCCCCATCGCCGCCCGACCCAGACCACACAGCGACACCGAGCCCGACGGCGCACCCAGCGCTCGGCGGCCGGCCCGGAGCACGACGGATGAGCAGATGATCGGACAGCGGGAAGATCGGGTGCGCCGATGAGCGAGCCGGCGCCCCCTTGGGCTCGTCACCTCGAGCCGGGCTCCGATCCGTCATCGATCGACCTGCTGGCGGCGGGGACGTTGCCTCGCGCCTGGGTGGCGCACTGGAGGTCGCTCCCGGATCGTGTCGTCCTGGCTGACCGGTCCCGTCGTCGGTGGCGTGGATCGGAGCTCCTGGAGCGCACCGAGCTCGTGGCCCGACGTCTGCGCGGTGCCGGGATCGAACCGGGGGCCCGCGTCGTGCTGGCCGGCCCGACGTCGATCGCCTACGTCGTCGCGCACGTTGCTCTGCTGCGCGCCGGACTCGTGGTGGTTCCGGTGAATCCCGCGAGCACCCGTGGCGAGCTGGAGTCGATCATGCGAGCGTCCCAGCCGAGGGTGGCGATCATCGCCGACGACACGATGCGGCAGTGGGCGGCCGAGATCGATCCCGGCGTGCTGACCACGTCCGAGGAGGTGGGCATCGACGACGGCCCGCCGACTCCGCTCGATGTCGCCGGGCCCGACGACCCTGCGCTGCTGCCGTGCACGTCGGGCACCACCGGCGTGCCGAAGGGGGTGCCGCTCACCCACGGGAACCTCCTGGCGAGCGCCGAGGGGCTCCGGATCGCGTGGCGGTGGAGGCCCTCCGATCGACTGGTGCTCTGCCTCCCGCTCTTCCACATGCACGGCATGGGCGTCGGGCTCCACGGCACCCTGCTCACGGGTGCGTCCGCGGTGCTCCACGACCGGTTCGACCCCGACGAGGTCCTCGATGCGGCCACCGAGGCGACGATGTTCTTCGGTGTGCCGACCATGTACGCGCGGTTGGCGGGCGCGGCTGGCCTCGATCGGCTCGGCAACCTGCGACTGTGCGTGTCGGGATCGGCGCCGCTGAGCGCCGAGCTGCACCAGCGCATCGCCGACAGGAGCGGCCAGGTGGTGCTGGAGCGGTACGGCATGACCGAGACGGTGATGTTGACCTCGAACCCCCATGACGGCGAACGGCGTCCGGGCACCGTCGGGTTCCCCCTCCCCGGCGTCGATCTTCGTCTGAACCCCGACACGGACGAGATCGAGGTGCGCGGCCCCAACGTGTTCGCCGGCTACCTCGACCAACCGGATGCGAACGCCGTGGCGTTCACCGCCGACGGCTGGTTCCGGACCGGCGACGTGGGCTCGTTCGACACCGACGGCTACCTGCGCATCATCGGCCGGTCCAAGGAGCTGATCATCTCCGGCGGCTACAACGTCTACCCGAGAGAGGTCGAGGATGTGATCCGTTCGCACCCCGCCGTCGTCGATGCCGCCGTGGCGGGGACGCCGTCACCGGAGTGGGGCGAGGTCGTCACCGCCTTCGTCGAGCTCGGGAGCGAGGTGGACGACGCCGAGCTGCTGGCGTGGATCGCCGAACGGGTCAGTCCGTACAAGCGACCGAGGATCGTGCACCGCCTCGATGCGCTCCCGCGCAATCCGCTCGGCAAGGTCGTTCGTGCCGAGTTGCGTCCGCCCGGCTGACCGTCAGCTCGCGGAACCCCGGGTCGGGGTCCCCGGTTTGCCGGGGCCGCGGCGCGTCCGTGGGGCCGGCTCGACGGGCGGGGTGCAGGTCCACCCCCGGCGTTCCAGCTCGACGGCGAGATCGTCGGCGGGGACGCCGGCGATGAGCTCGGCGCGCTGGTCGTCGAGGCGCTGCTGGGCGCGCTCGGCGGCGAGATCGGATCGGAGATCCACCGCTCGCGGAGGGCGGTCCGGACGGGGCCCAGACGGTGGGGGTTCGTCGTCGACCGTCGCGAACTCGCCGGCGACGAGTCGATCGATGAGCTCGGACGCCTCACGGGTGGTGAACTTGCCGCCGGCCTGGCGTTGGGTCAGCCCGAGGGGGTGGCGGGCGTCGCGGAAGCCGTCGTGGCCGGCCTCGTGCACCAGCGAGAGGAGGTACTTCATCTGCTTCGCCGATGCCGGCGGTCCGCTCTGCTGGCCGAACGCCATCAGGAGCCGCCCACGCTGAGCGCACCGGAAGAACCACCAGTGGCCGGGGTCGGCGCGGCGCTGTGGAGGTCGAGGTCCGGTCCGTAGCGCTCCTCGGGCGGGCGTCGCCACCGGTCGGTCTTGCGCCAGAAGAGGTAGCTCATCGAGCCGATCGGGATCGGCAGCAGCCAGGTTGCTGCTCGGAACAGGAGGACGGCCGTGACGACGTTCGGCAGCTGGTCGGCGGGCACGCTGGGTCCGAGCACCGCCGTCAGCGTGGCCTCGGCGACCCCGAGCCCGCCCGGCGTGGGCACGATGAGCGATGCCAGCGACATGCTGCCCCACGCCACGATGATCCGTGACCAACTGATGGTGGCCTGGTCGATCCCCTGCATCCGCAGCGCGACGCCGAGGATGAGGAACGCCGTGAACTGCGACAGCATCATGGCGCCGGTGAGCGCTCGCCAGCGCGAACCGACGGTCGCCGAGACGAGCCCGCGGAACGCGTCGACTCGTTCGTCCATGTCGTCCACCGGCGGTTTGCGCAGGATCCGCATCACCGGTCGCAGCAGGCCCCCGATGATCGCTCCGATGCGCCGAGCGAAGGCCTCTCGGCGCAACGCCAGGACGAGCAGCACCACCGCCGCCACGATCACCACCGAGAGCACCCCGCCGGCGATCGGAACGAACGATGCGACCGGTTCGGTCGCGGCGAGCACCGCCAACCCCAGGGCGAGGAGTCCGTACCGGCAGAGGTTGGTCCAGATGCCCGTGGTGAGGAAGCTCGAGGTGATGCGGTCGAGCGTGAAGCCCCAGGAGCGCAACATGGCGAAGTTCAGACCGGTCGCCACCGCGCCCCCCTCGGGCACGGTGTTCGACAGCGCCGCCGACGCCGTGTTCGTGACGAACGCTTCACGGAAGCGCAGGCCGTCCAGGGTCAACATGATCGGCGGCAGGTTGGTGCACATGTTGATCAGACCGAGCACGAGGATCACGAGCACCTCGATCGCGGTGACCGGCGCGAGCTCCACCCCAGCATCGGACGCATCGCTCAGCTTGCGGAACATCGACACCAGCACGATGGCGACGACGCCGTAGGAGAACGCACCGCCGATGATCCTGCGCAGGATCCCTCGTGGCCGGTCCCCCGGAAGGCCCTCGTCGTCGGGGTCGCCGGGATCGTCGTGTCGGTGGGAGGTGCGCGACATGGTTCAGCCGATCCGGTCCGCGATCGCCGCCCACAGGTCGCGGTAGGCCTTGGCGGCGCGGCTCTTGGGCGCCGTCGCCGTGACGGGCGCTCGGTGGACGCCCATCCGCTCGATGTCGATCGACGACGGGATGGTGGGGGAGACGATCTCGGGATGGGTCGTGGTCACGGTGTCGATCAGCTCGTGATGGAGCTTCTTGCGACCGTCGACCATGGAGAAGAAGCCCACGACGGCGGGCGGGCGACGCCAGGTGCTCTCGGCCAGGAAGGTCTCGAGTTGGTCGAAGGTGCGCACCGAGAGGGGCGTGGGCACGAGCGGGACGAGCAGCACGTCGGAGGCCTCGAACACGCTCTCGGACACCAACGAGATGCTCGGCGGGCAGTCGAGGAACACGTAGTCGTACTCGCCCTTCAGGGGCCGGAGCAGCTGGGCGAGGCGTCGCGTGGGCTTCTTGGTCGCGTCGAGCTCGAGATCCATGTTGCGGTAGGAGAAGTCGGCCGGAACCAGGTCGAGGTCGTCGAAGTCGGTTCCCTTGATGGCGTCGTCGAGGGAGCGCTTCCCTCGCACCAGACCCCGGCTGCCGCCCTTGACCTTGGGCTTGACCCGGAAGTAGAACGACGCCGCGCCTTGCGGATCGAGGTCCCACACGAGGACCCGTGCACCACCGGTCGCGGCCAGGTGGGCGAGGTTCACCGCGGTTGCGGTCTTCCCGACCCCGCCCTTGATGTTGTACGACGCCAGGACCTTCATGGTGTGGGCTCCTCGAGCGGGCGGGGGTCCGACGCGTCCGTGCCGGTGGCGTCGGGCAGTTCGGGTGCGTGGCCGTTCGTCGCCGTCAGGCTCCGGACGGCGTCGCGCACCGCCGGTCGATCGAACGTGGCGAACCGGTCAGCGAAGCCGTCGCGGGCTGCGATGCCGCGATGGTGGAGCTCCTCGACCAACAGACCGATGACCATGACCGCCGGGGCCGAGGCGTGGGCGTCGTCGAGCATCTCCTGGGCGAAGTGCTCGAGCTGGCCGGCTTGCACCTCGCAGTCCTGGAACGTGCCGAGGACGTCCTGGACCCCTTTGAGCTCCTTGACGACGGGAGCGACCTCGTCCGGCTCGAACAGGGTGCCGAAGCACTCGAGGAGGTACCGGAGTCGCTTGGCGTCCTTGCGCAGGTCGTGAAGACGCTCCGGCTCCGACGCCGGAGAGATGCGCCGACCCCGCCGGATCAGGCGGCGGTGGGCCCGGACGATCCGCTCGGCGGCGACCTCGGGAGCGGGACGGCCGGCGTCGAACGCGTCCGGGGTGGGTGGGGCCGCTCCGTCGAGGAACGCCGACCAGTCGTCGATCAGCGTTGCGTAGCGCGCCGAGTCGAGGTCGGCGACGAGGGCGCGGTGCGACGCACGTTGGCGTCGTCGGAGGAAGGCGGTGAACTCCTCGAGGTCGCGTCGACGATCGGGCGGGAGCTCGGCGGCGAAGTCCGCCGTGTCGAGCAGGAACACATCGAGGTCGCGGGTGGGTCCGGTGACCTGGCCGAGCCACTTGAGCTCGGCCCGGAACCGATCGAGCTCGGCTTCCGGGAACACCCCGTGGGCTTCACCGAGGATCGACCGTGTGCGCCGAACCGCCACGCGGAAGTCGTGGAGGAACTCGGAGTCGAGGTCGTCGCGCAGGCCCGGTTCGTTGGCGCGGATCGCGTCGAGGAGCGCTCGCGAGACCTCGGTGAACGCTGCGCTCGCGCCCTGGCCGTGATCGAGCACCGTCCGGAACTTCGAGGAGTAGGAACCCGGCTCGAACCCTTGGCGGCGCATCGCCGTGATCAGGAGGTCCTCGGCACCGGGGTGGAGCACCACCTGGGCGTCGAGCAGCGCCGCCAGGCGTCGCGCCTCGTCGTCATACCCTCGCACCGCAACCACCTCGATGACCGGAGCGAACGACCGATCCGGTGGGTCGAGGACCTCGTCGGCCACGATCCGGGCGACCGTCTTCCCCTCGTCGTCGAGTTGGCGGAGCGTGGTCCGCCGCACCGTGACCGTGGCAAGGCGCACCAGCGCCCGCATCTCGACCAGCGTCGTCAACCGGTCGGTGGCGGGCCCCGGATCGAGGTCCCGGACGAAGCGGGGCACGTCGTCGCGTTCGAAGCGACCGAGCACCTCACCCGTGGTGATGGATCGCCAGAGCACGATCGAAGCGTCTTCGCCCACCTGTTGCTCGAGCGTGGTGTCGCGGGCGAAGAGCCGCCAGTCGAAGGTGTCGTAGGCGTGGCGGGTCAGCACCTCGGTACCTTCGGCCGCCGACGTCGAGCGTCGGCCGAGCCCGTCGAGGAAGGGTGCGACATCGGTGTCGGCCCCGAGTGTGAAGCGGTGCACGCTGGTCATCGGGGCGCAACGGTCGACGTCATGGTGCTGGGCACGTTAGTTGCGGAACGTGGTCCCCGGTCCCGGCCCGGATCGCCGGACGGCGCACCGTGCGGTCGATCAGACCGCCGAGGTGACCTCGCCGGGTTCCGACGTGACGATGGACTCGGATGGGTTCGACGGTGACGGCGCGGACCGTGCCGGCCAGAAGAAGGCGACGGTCACCGGGATGGCGTACGCGAGCCAGACGACGACCTGCTCGACGGAGGGTCGGGGGTCCCGTCGGGCGCAGGGGCCCTTCACTCGTGGGGTCAGTGGATGGGTCCGTGGCGACCCGGCGCAATCTGACGCTGCGAGGGCGTGGCGCTACTGTCCGCCGGATGCGGAGAAGCGTCACGGCCCTGTTCCTGTTCGTCGCTGCGCTCGGGCTCTCGGCCTGCGGGGCCGACACCAGCGCGTCGACCGCCACGATCTCGCCGGGGTTCGTGGCCGCGCCGGGGTCGGCCCCCGCCGGAACCGAGGCACCGGGCACCACCGTCGCCGTGGTCAAGGACGTGCTGGCGACCGAGGTCGATCCACCGGGTGGCGCCGGGTCCACGCTCACGCTGATGCGCTACACGATCGCGCCCGGGGCCAAGCTGGCTGCGCACATCCACCCCGGTGTCCAGCTCGCCCGCATCGAGTCGGGGACCCTGACCTACACGATCGTCTCGGGCACGGCCGTCGTCACCCGATCGGGTGCCCCGGCCGAGTCGGTCGCCGGTCCGGTGACCATCACCCTCGCCCCGGGTGATTCGGTGGCCGAGAACCTCGACATGGTGCACTTCGGTGCCAACGAGACCACCGAGCCGGTCGTGATCATCGCGACGTTGCTCACCGAGGACGGCCAGGACCTCGCGGTTCCGGTCACGGTCAGCACCACGACCCCCACCTGAGCCCGACGGTCCGCGAGGTCCTCACGGAGCGGTCCCTGAGAGGACCACGAAGCGGGGGTTCGAGGCCACCACTTCGACGTCACCGAACGCCGAACGGATCGTCTCGTGGTGGTTCAGGTGACGGTTGGCCACGACCCGCACCTCGCCGCCCGGGCGCAGGACCCGACGGGCGTCGACGATCATGCGTTCGGCCACCTCCGACGTCCGAGCGCCGCCGGCGTGGAACGGCGGGTTGACGAGCACGAGGTCGATCGACCCGTCCGCGATCCCGTCGAGACCGTCGGTGACGTGGAACTCGGCTCGTTCGGTGACCGACCCGACCGTCCGGCGAGCAGCGGCGATCGCCTGGTACGACTCGTCGCAGCAGACGACCCCGACATCGTCGTTGCGGTGGGCGACGGTGGCGGCGACGACGCCGCTGCCACAACCCAGATCGAGGACGGTCTGGGCGGCCTCGTCCGGTTGTGCCGAGCGCACCAGCACCTGTGTCCCGAGATCGGGACGCGAGTGCGAGAAGAGGCCCGTGGCCGACTGCATCTGCAACGGGTGGCCCCACACCG
>JBBSTY010000046.1:0-26113 GCA_038235385.1 Acidimicrobiales bacterium
CACGATCTCGAAGCTGGCCAACTTCTGGTCGCAGAAGTCCTCCACCTCGTGGCGGAGTCGTCGCGCTTCGGCTTCGGCCGTGTCGAGGATCTGGTACGCCCGCTGTTCGGATGCCTTCACCACCTCGGTGCGCTGCACCATCCGCTCGGCCCGGTCGCGTGCCTGCTCGAGGATCTCGTCGCCCTCGTGCTGCATCCGGGCGAGGAACTCCTCGCGCTCCTTCAGCAGCCACCGAGCAGCCTTGAGCTCCTCGGGGAACCGGACGATGGCCTCGTCGAGAAGGTCGAGCGCCTCCTCGCGGGAGATGCGCGGCGTCGACGACAACGGGACGTTCGGCGCGCTGTCGATCATGTCCCGGAGACGTTCGAGCAGCAGTTCGGTGTCCTGCGAGTGGTACTGCGACGGGGCGATCGGCGCCTCGAAGTAGTCCTCGTCGAGCTCGGACTCGAAGTCAGTCATGGGGGTACTTCTCCTCGAGCCTCTTGGCGACCGGCAGCGGCACCATGGCAGACACGTCGCCTCCGAACCGGGTGATCTCCCGGATGAGCTTCGATGCCAGGAACGAGTTCCCCGAAGCCGATGGGATGAAGATGGTGTCGACGCCGGAGATCTTGTGGTTCATCTGCGCCATCTGCAGTTCGCTCTCGAAGTCCGAGACCGCACGCAACCCCTTGACGATGAAGTCGGAGCCGTGTTCCTTGGCCAGGTCCACCACCAGGCTGGAGAACATGGTGACCTCGACGTTGTCGAGGTGCGCCACCGACTCCTCGAGCATCTCCTGGCGTTCCTCGAGGCTGAAGAGCGGCTCACCCTTCTGCGGGTTGCGCATCGCGGCGACGACCACGCTCTCGAACAGCCGCGACGCGGTCTCGATGATCTCGAGATGACCGTTGTGGATCGGGTCGAACGATCCTGGGTACAAGACAGATGCCACGACTACTCCGGAGGAATGGGGGCTCAGAACGGCGTTCGGGCGATGGCGACGAGCGTACTGCCGTACCCCTTTGCTCGGACAACTTCCCAGTCCTGGGGCAGACCGATGGACCGATCGCTCTCGATCACGACGATGGCGGCCCGGAGCGAGGCGAGCAGCCCCGTCCACCCGTGGTAGTCGTACGGCGGGTCCACCAGCGCGAGGTCATACGGCTCGACTCGGGGGTCGGTGGCCAGGAACCGTTCGGCGGTGTCCGCGACGACCGTCGAGCGGTCCGTGAGCTCGACCGCCCGGAGGTTCTGCTCGATGACCGCTCGGACGCGCGGGTCGTGTTCGACGAAGGTGGCGTGGGCTGCACCGCGCGACAACGCCTCGATCCCGAGCGCGCCCGAACCGGCGAAGAGGTCGAGCACCGCGGCGTCGTGCACGGCATCGAGGCTGGCGAGCGAGTTGAACACCGCCTCACGCACCCGATCGGTGGTGGGACGCACGGATCGGCCGTCGGGTGCGACCAGGCGGCGACCTCTCGAACTGCCGGCCACGACGCGCACCGGTCGGACAGTACTCGGGGTGGTCCCCACGCCCGCGCGCCATCCACCCCGGCTCCGGCTCGCGCACAGCGATAGCGTGGCGCCGTGCTCCGAGTCGTCGAGATCATCACGTGCGTGGATTGCGGCGGTCGCGCCCACCGGCTCTCCTACGAACCCCACGAGGGGTGGGAGCCGGGAGACGTCGTCGCCTACCGCTGCGAGGACTGCATGGACCGCTGGGACATCGTCCTCGAGGACGACGACGAGGCCGCGGCCGAGGAGACCTGGTGAGGGCCCGGGTGGTCCTGGCGCTCCCACGCCGCTGGGCACCGGTCACCGACGGACCGCACCGGTAGGCTCGGCCGATGCAGGTGTTCGAGCTGGCGGACGAGTTCAACCTCACCTCCGTCGAGGCGGCCGAGATCTGCGTCGCCGCCGGCGTCGTGGACGCCACGGCGGCGACCGACCTCACCGATGCCCAGGTGGCGCGCTGGCGCACGCTCGCCGCCGCACGCGCCGACTGGCTGGCCCGCGAGGCCCGCGCTCCGGTGGGTGTCGCCTCGAGCGAGTTCGGCCCTCTTCCCGCTGCGCCGTGGGAGACACCCTCAGCCGATGACGACACCGCCGCATCGGTCCCGCCCTGGGCCGATCCCCAGAGATCGACCACCGTGCACGCGCCGCCGGCGGTCGACACCCGGCCGCCACCGCTGAGCCCGTATGCACCTGCCGCCCTGGCGCTCTCGGTCATCTCGCTGATCATCCCGTTCGTCGTCGGCATCGGCGCGCTGGCCCTCGGGTGGTACGCCAAGGACCGCATCGACCGGTCCGAGGGGCAGGTGCGCGGCCGGAGCCTGGCCACCGCGGCGCAGGTGGTCGCGGCGATCGGGATCGTGGGGTGGACCCTGCTCCTGGTGGCCAGCATCTACCAGGATGCCCGAAGCAGCAGAACCGACGACGGCCAGGTCGAGACCGGGCTGATCGGGTGGGACGAGATCGGTGTCGGCCGGTGCGTCCGCATCCCCCGCGCCGATCTCGCGGTCGAGAACTGGATGAGCCTCGACTGCGCCGAACCGCACGAGGCCGAGGTCTACGCCACCGAACGGGTCGCACCCACCACGAACCCGAACGAGCCCTACCCCGGACGCGCGTCGCTCGTCCCGGGTGCGACACGGCTCTGCGAGGAGCGGTTCGCGGCGTACATCGGCGAGCCGTACGCCGCATCCGATCTGCGGATCGCGGTCTACTTCCCCACGCCGTCGAACTGGGACGCCTCCGGCGACCGCACGATCGGCTGCATCGTGTTCCGCGACGACTACGCGCTCATCGACTCCACGCTGGCCGGGTCCGGCACCTGATCGACCACCGGCGGACCACCGCCGGTCACAGTCCGGCCTGGGCGCGCAACTCGGCCCACCGCCTCCCGCGACGCGCCACGGCCACGACGTAGGCGGCCCCCGCAACCCCCAGCAGCGCGCCGACGATCAGGTTCCACACCACGGCAGCCACCACCCCCGCCACGAACACGGCGGCGCCCATCGAGGCGTCGACGATCAGCACCGTCCTCCAGTTCGACGCGAACGTGGCGGGGTGGGCCGAACCGGTGCCGCCCTCGGCGCCCGAGGTGGCGCCCCCGTCCTCGGTTTCATCACCGTCGTGACGGTCGCGATCGGTCATGACGGGGGCCGACCCACCGAGCCGGACCCGAGACCCGGTTCGAGACGGTGCACGCCGACGAGGACCCGACCCCGAACGCGGGACACCGGCTCCCGGTGCTCCCGGTCGGCTGCTCCCATCATGATTTGAGGAGGAACTCGGTGGCGTCCTCGTCGGCCAGCACGACGTCGAGCTCGTCGGCCAGCGCCGGGAACGCCCCGAGGGCCGGGTCGTCGCCGACGAGGTCGAAGGCCACCTCCCTGGCGCGCACCACCCACTCGCGGTCGCGCCGCAACGACGCCAGCTTGAGGTCGTTCACCCCCTTCTGCCGCTCGCCCATGATGGTTCCCTCGCCGCGGATGTCGAGGTCGACCTCGGCGAGCTCGAACCCATCGGTGGTGCGCACCATCGCCTGCAGGCGCTCCTCGCCGTCCGGGGTCGTCGCCGTGCCGACGAGGAAGCACGTCGATGCCTCGGCGCCCCGACCGACCCGACCCCGGAGCTGGTGCAGCTGCGCGATGCCGAAGCGGTCGGCGTCGAGGATCACCATGACGGTGGCGTTCGGGACGTCGACGCCCACCTCGATGACGGTGGTGGCGACGAGCACGTCGAGATCGCCGGCGCGGAACGCGGCCATGGTGGCCTCCTTGTCGGCCGACGGCATGCGACCGTGGAGCAGGCCGACGCGGAGCCCGGCCAGCTCCCCGTCGACGCCCGTCAGCACGGCGAAGGTCTCCTCCGCCGAGGCCACCTCGAGCTTCTCGGACTCGTCGATGAGCGGGCACACCACATAGGCCTGGCGTCGGGCCCGAACCTCGGACCGCACGGCGGCCCAGACCTCCGGGTCACCCGCGTCGCCCGACAACGGCTCCGCCGGCACCCAGATCGTCGAGATCGGGGTCCGGCCCGGCGGGAGCTCGTCGAGGATCGAGACGTCGAGGTCGCCGTAGACGGTCATGGCCGCCGTGCGCGGGATCGGCGTCGCCGTCATCACGAGCACATCGGGCACCTCGTCGCCCGCGTTCTTGGCCCGCAGCGCAGCGCGCTGCTCGACGCCGAAGCGGTGCTGCTCGTCGATCACCACCACGCCCAACGAGGCGAACTCGATCCCGTCCTGGATGAGGGCGTGCGTGCCGATGACGAGATCGACCGAACCGGCGGACAACCCCGCGAGGATCCGCCGACGATCCGCGGCGGTCGTGCGGTTGGTCAGGAGCTCGATGCGCAGCTCGCGCTCGAGACCTGCGCTCGCGAACAGGTCGTCGCCGCCGTCCGACGGCACGGTCAGACCGGTGAGCTGGGCACGGACGCCGAGGGCATGTTGCTCGGCGAGCACCTCGGTGGGTGCCATCAGCGCACCCTGGTGACCACCCTGGACGGCCACGAGCAGCGCGCTGACCGCGACGACCGTCTTCCCGGCCCCGACGTCGCCCTGCAGGAGGCGGTGCATCGGGTGCGGGCCGGCGAGATCGGCCTCGATCTCGCCGATGGTCCGGGCCTGCGCGCCGGTCAGGGGGAACGGGAGGCCGGCGTGGTAGCGCGCCACCAGGGACCCGTCGACCTCGTGGCGCATGCCCTTGGCGGTCGCCTCCAGCACGCGCTTCTTCTGCACCAACCGGACCTGGACCCGAAGCAGCTCGTCGAACACCAGACGCCGGCGGGCCCGTTGGGCATCGGCCATGGTCTCGGGGAGGTGGATGTCGTGGAACGCCGTGGTCCGGTCGATGAGGTTGTGGGCCCGACGGACGGAATCGGGGACCGGGTCGGTGAAGTCGCGGGCCCGGCGGAGGACCTCGGCCATGATGCGGGCGATGTCTCCCGACATCACCCCGGCCTTCTCCGACTGCGGGTAGATGGGCACGATCACCCCGGTCTTGTCGCCGATGAGATCGACGACCGGGTTGGTCATCTGGCGCTGTCCACGGAAGTCCTCGACCTTCCCGAAGAGCACGACCTCGGTACCCGGCGGGAGCTGTCGCTCGCGGAACGGTTGGTTGAAGAACGACACCTTGAGCGACCCGCTCTCGTCCGCGACGTCGGCGATGACCATCGGCCGCCGGTTCCGCGTCGACTGCTTGCGCACGCTCCGGACCCGCACCAGCACCATCGCCTCGTCTCCCGGGCGGAGGTCGCGCACGCGCGCCTCCTTCGTGCGATCGAGGTAGCGACGGGGATAGAACGTGAGGACGTCGAGCACGGTGCGGAGCCCGACCTTGTCGAACGCCTTGGCGCGCGCCTCGCCGACCCCCTTGAGGTCGGTGACCGGCCGGGCCGCCAGTTGATCGAGGCTGACGCTCATCGCCCGCCGACCGTACCGCGACGACCTGGTGGCAGCACCGGCGCGACGCGCCCGCTACTCGATGCCGAACAGGTAGGGGTAGAGCGGTTGGCCACCGTGGTGGATCTCGGCACCCACGTCGGGACGGTGCTCCTGGATCCAGACCTCGATGTGGCGGGTGACCGCATCCGATGACCCCTCGCCTTCGATGATCGTGACCAACTCGTGGTGCTCGGTGAGGAGCTCGGACAGGAGGTGCTCGCAGGCGACGGCGAGGGTCGGTGCAACCGCACGGATGCCCTCACCGCACAACCCGAGGAAGTCACCCTCGCGGATCGGCCCGACGGTGCAGCTCGAGTCGCGGACGGCCTGGGTGACCTCGCCGGCGACGACGTTGTCTGCCGCTCGGGCCATGGATGCCACGTTGTCGGCTCCATCGGCCTCGGGGTCGTAGGCGAGCAGCGACGCGAAGCCCTCGGCGACCCCCCGGGTGCGCACGACGTGGACCGTCTTGGTGGTCTGGGCGCCGACCTGCTCGGCGACCGGGATGATGTTCTTGTTGTTCGGGAGGATCACCACCTGATCCGACGGTGCCGCCTCCACGGCCTCGAGGAGCTGAGCGGTGGACGGGTTCATGGTCTGGCCACCGGTCACGATGCCCTGCACGCCGAGCGAGTAGAAGATCCGACGGATGCCGTCGCCGGTGGCCACCGCGACCACCGCGGTCTCGACCGGCTCCCTCGATCGCTCGGGTTCCGGGGGGGTGGGCTCGGCGTCGCGGACCCACTGCTCCTCCTCGACCTCGTCGAGGAGGTCGGTGACCCGGATCTTCGTGGGTCGACCGATCTCGATGGCGGCTTCGATGGCGGCGCCGATGTCGTCGGTGTGGATGTGGCAGTTCCAGATGCCGTCTCCGCCGACCACGACGATCGAGTCGCCGATGCCGGCCCACACGTCCTTGAAGGCGGCGATGGTGTCGTCGGGGGCTTCGAGGAAGTACATGACCTCGTAGCGGAGATCGGCGATGTCGTGACCCTCGCCACCGTGCACGTGCTGCATGCGCGCGGTGAAGGCGGGGTCGATGAGGGGTTCGTCGGCGTCGTCGGCCTCGGGCACCGGCCGGCCGTCGGCGACGTGGAGCGCGACGTCGAGGAGCAGGAGGAGCCCGGTTCCGCCGGCGTCGACGACACCGGCCTCGGCCAGCACGGGGAGGAGGTTCGGGGTGTCGGCCAGGGCCGCCGACCCCGCAGCTCGGGCGGCCTCGAGCACCGCGACGAGATCCGGGTCGGCCGCGGCGGCCACCGTGGCACCGGCTGCAGCCTCGCGGACGACCGTGAGGATCGTCCCCTCGACCGGGCGCATGACCGCGCCGTAGGCCGCCTCCGACGCCGAGGTCAGCGCCGTGGCCACGTCGGGTCCCGACACGCCCTCGCCCGCACCCTTGAACACGCTGCACACGCCCCGCAGGATCTGCGACAGGATCACGCCCGAGTTGCCTCGTGCGCCCATCAGCGAACCGTGCGCGATCGCCGCGCAGACCGCCTCGAGGTCGTCATCCACGCCGTCGAGCTCGGCGACCACCGATTCGAGCGTGAGCGCCATGTTCGTGCCCGTGTCGCCGTCGGGAACGGGGTACACGTTGAGGAGGTTGATCACCTTCTGGTGGGCGCGGAGCGCATCGCGGAACCCGACCACGAGCGATCGGAGGTCGGCAGCCGACAACGTTTCCGGGACAGACATGGTTCGGCCGGGCATCCAGGGATCGGCGATCGCCGCGCAGGCGGCATCGGTGGGCAGGTGGGCGCATCGTAGTGATCGCGGTGGGCCCGGTCAGACTCGTCGGGTCGCGCCGCCGTCGGAGGAGCCGGGTCCCGACGGTGCGCCCGTCGCTTTGGCATTCGGCGGGGACCCCACTAGCATCGTCATCCGTCCTGTTTCCTGGTCCCGAGGTCCCGTGTTATGGCAGCCGTGTGCGAGATGTGTGGCAAGAAGCCGTCGTTCGGCATGAACGTGAGCCACTCCCACCGACGCACCAAGCGTCGCTGGAACCCCAACATCCAAAAGGTCCGGGCCGTCGTCAACGGCACCCACAAGCGCGTGCACGTGTGCACCTCGTGCATCAAGGCGGGGCGCATCACCAAGATCTCCCACGTCAAGGCCGACCGGGCCGCCCCGACCGCCAGCTGACCGCCGAACCCCAGGAGCCGTCGTGCAGGGCGTGATCAAGGCCTACGACCCCATCACCACCGACGGCATCGTCATCGCCGACACCGATCTGCGCGAGTTCGACCTCGCGCCCGGTTCGCTCGACAACTCGATGTTCCGGATGCTGCGCCAAGGACAACGTGTCGTGTTCGATCTCGACGATCGTGGGCGAGCCATCGACCTGCGTCTCGGGTCCGAGGTCGACATGGCGACACCCGGGCACCCGTCGGTGAACCCGGACAACGTCCAGCACCCCCAGGGCGGATCCCCCGACAACTGATCCGCCGTGCGCTGATCTCCGGTCGGCTGGCGCCCATCGCACGCGGCCGGCGCACGTCTGCGGAGGGCCCGGTCGACGGTCGCGCCGCACCGGCCGCGGGACCGGACCCCCCGATTCGGGCGTCGAATCGGGCGTCGCCTCCACCGGCGCGGCGCGGTCGACTTGGGCTTTGCGCGCACCTGGTCGGTACGATGGCGTCCTCGGGCGCGATCGATCTCCCGGCCTGGGACTTCCGTATCAACCAACGCGACGACGACAACGGCGTCGGAGGTGTCATGGGTGCAAGCACGAGCAATCAGAAGCTGAGGGACTGGGTCGATCACTGGGCCGGGATCTTCCAGCCTGACGCGATCGAATGGTGTGACGGGTCCGACGACGAGTACGAGCGCCACTGCGAGCTCCTCATCGAGTCCGGCACCTTCACCAGGCTCAACGGGGACCTGCGTCCCAACAGCTTCCTGGCGTTGTCCGATCCTGCCGACGTGGCGCGGGTCGAGGACCGCACCTACATCTGCTGCGAGCGTGAGATCGATGCCGGTCCCACCAACAACTGGCGTGACCCGGCGGAGATGAAGGAGGTCCTCACCGAGCTCTACACCGGCGCGATGAAGGGCCGGACCATGTACGTCGTCCCGTTCAGCATGGGTCCGCTCGGTTCGCCGATCGCGCACATCGGCGTGCAGCTCACCGACTCGCCCTACGTCGCCGCCAACATGAAGATCATGACCCGCATGGGTCAGGGCGCACTCGACGTGCTCGGTGCCGACGGCGAGTTCGTGCCGTGCCTCCACTCGGTCGGCTACCCGCTCGCCGACGGCCAGGACGACATCTCCTGGCCGTGCGACGCCGAGAACAAGTACATCACCCACTTCCCCGAGACACGTGAGATCTGGTCCTACGGCTCCGGCTACGGCGGCAACGCCCTGCTCGGCAAGAAGTGCTTCGCGCTCCGCATCGCCTCCACCATGGCCCGCGACGACGGCTGGCTGGCCGAGCACATGCTGATCCTCGGCCTCACGCCGCCCGACGGCGGCGAGAAGAAGTACATCGCCGCGGCGTTCCCGTCAGCGTGCGGCAAGACCAACATGGCGATGCTCGTGCCCACCCTGCCGGGTTGGAAGGTCGAGACGGTCGGCGACGACATCGCCTGGATGAAGTTCGGCGACGACGGCCGGCTGTACGCCATCAACCCCGAGGCCGGCTTCTTCGGGGTCGCCCCGGGAACGAGCGACGAGACCAACTACAACGCGCTCCGCTCGGTCGACGAGAACTCCATCTTCACCAACTGCGCGCTCACCGACGAGGGCGACATCTGGTGGGAGCAGCTGAGCGACCCGCCGGCGCACCTGATCGACTGGAAGGGCCAGGACTGGACCCCCGAGTCCGACACCCCGGCCGCGCACCCGAACGCCCGGTTCACCGCGCCGGCGTCGCAGTGCCCGTCGATCGCCCCGGAGTGGGAAGACCCCAAGGGTGTGCCGATCTCGGCCATCCTCTTCGGTGGCCGTCGGGCCACCAACGTCCCGCTCGTCACCGAGTCGTTCAACTGGAAGCACGGCGTCTTCCTCGGCTCGATCATGTCGTCGGAGAAGACCGCCGCTGCCGCGGGCACGGTCGGCGAGCTGCGCTTCGACCCCTTCGCCATGCTGCCGTTCTGCGGCTACAACATGGGCGACTACTTCGACCACTGGCTCGACATGGGCCGCACCGCAGCCGAGCGTGACGGCAACACCGACAAGCTGCCGAAGCTGTTCTGGGTCAACTGGTTCCGCAAGGGCGACGACGGCTCGTTCCTGTGGCCTGGGTACGGCGAGAACAGCCGGGTGCTCAAGTGGGTCGTCGGTCGGGTGACCGGCGACGTCGATGCGAACGACACCGCCATCGGCCGGATCCCGTCCGCGTCCGACCTCGACACCGATGGCCTCGACCTCGACGCCGCCACGCTCGAGGAGCTGCTCGCGGTGGACACCGACGCCTGGGCGGGTGAGATCCCTCAGCTCGAGGCGCACTACGACAGCATCGGCGAGCGGCTGCCCGCCGAGCTGCGCGACGAGCTGCGGGCGCTCGAGAAGCGCCTCACCCAGAGCTGATCGCGGATCACCCACAGCTGATCGCGGGTCGTCGATCCGTCCATCCCGTCTCGGCGGGGTGGACGGATCTCGTCGTTCTCGCCTCCCCGGAACGGTCCGGGCCGAGCGGGCCGGTTCCGGGCGGCTCGACGCGAGGGGGCGCTACAGTTCGAGGCCACCGGCCGGCCGTCCGAGGCCGTTCCGCGATCGAGGAGTGGGGCCATGTCCGTCAGCGCGTACGTCCTGATCCAGACCGAGGTCGGCAGGGCGGCCGACGTGGCCGGGGAGATCCGCGGCATCGCCGGCGTCGTCGCCGCCGATGACGTCACCGGGCCCTACGACGTCATCGCCCGAGCCGAGGCCGGGTCGATGGACGATCTCGGCAAGATGGTGGTGAGCCGGGTCCAGATGATCGACGGCATCACCCGGACGCTGACCTGCCCGGTGGTCAACCTCTGACACCGGCCGTCGAGGCGAACCGGCGGTTCAGAGGCCGACGTAGACGGCGCGCAGGGCGAGCCCCATGATGAACAGGCTTCCGAACCCGTAGAGCAGGTAGCGGTTGCGGGCGATCTGGTCGTTCTTGCGGTAGCTGTACAGGATGGCGACGCCCACGATGCACAAGAAGCCGTAGAACATGTGGAACCGGGCGACCTCGATCCCCTGACCGAGGACCACGACTCCCAGGATCGCCTGCACGAAGATCGACACCTGGGCGACGGCGATGCCCCGCCACAACCACGGGCCCCGCAACGCCGGGAAGCGATCGGCGCCGAGCGCCCAGAACCCGACGAGCGCGTTGGCGCCGATCACGAACCACGCGAACGTCTGGTGGATCTGTGAGAGCACGGCCGCAGCGTACGGCGCCGCCGGAGCCGACCGCGAACCGGTGGTCAGCCGGCGGGCGCGGCCACCTGTTGCATCGCCTGCGCCTCGAGGAACGCCTCCGCGGAGGCGTCGACCAGATCCTCGATCTCGTCCTCGTTGAACCCGGCGAGGGAACGGAACCGACGGGCGAGGTGAACGGGGTTCTCCTCCTCCTCGCCACGGAAGCCGCCGAAGCTGAACAGCTTGTCGACGGTGCGTTGGAAGTCGAGCGCGCTCGTGCGCCGGTCGGGATCGTCCGCGGTGATCCGACGGAGCCAATCCGAACCCATCTTCACGTGGGTGACCTCGTCGGCCAGCATCCAGTCCTCGCAGAAGTACAGGACCGGATCGGTGACCGACGAGCCGAAGTCGCGCATGGTGTTGAAGACGTCGATCGCCAGCCCTTCGAGCGCCCGGTTGACCCCGGCGAGGCGCAGGACCGGATCGGCGTTGCACGCCGCCTCGAACAGCAGCGTCTGCTCGGCGAACTCGCCGATCTCCGAGCCCATGTGCTCGGTGAGCTTGACCGAGATCTCCACGTGGCGGGCCTCGTCCCAGCACTGGCGGGCCATGTCGAGCTTGAGCTCGAACGGGACGGATCCCTCACCGGATCCGGTGTCGAAGTCGAAGCAGGTCCGGCCGGCACCCTCGAGTGCCTGGATCTCGCCGACGAAGATGCCGTGCATCAGCGTGCGTGCGGCATCGGACGCCTCCTCGCTCGCCGGGGTGAAGGCGCCGCGCTTCTTGGTGGCATCGAAGGCCAGGGCGTTGCGCGGATCGAAGACGAGGTCCTCGATCCGCATCCGCTCGAACCGATCGTCACGGGCGAGGTCGTCGACGGACAGGTGTCGCTTCATGCGGGTTCCCCCTCGGGTGCCGGTACCGGAACGACACGTGTCGGGCGCTCAGTGGTGGACGCACACGACCCGCGGCCCGGTTTCGACCACGCTACCGGCGCGCGCCGTCGACCGAAAGGCCCGCGCCCCTGCACCGTCGGGCTGGCGCCCGACCGTGGGTCAGGCGCCGGAGCCGCCGGCGACCGTGTAGCTCCAGACCTCGCTGCTCATCGCGACGGGGGGCTTGGCATCGCCGCCGTGCTCCTTCGGAGCTTCGGATCGGTGCCCTTCGCCGAACGCCGAGCTGTCCACCCACGCCTGGAACGCGGCCTCGTCGCGCCAGCGCGTGATCACCAGCCACTGGGTGCGCTCATCGGCCGGTGCCAGCAGCTCGAACCCCTCGAACCCGTCCTGTCCGTCCACGGCGCCGGCCCGAGCTGCGAACCGCTTGGCCAGCTCGTCGCCGGAGTCGGCGGGCACGGTGATGGCGTTGATCTTGATGACGGTCACGTTCGGCTCCCTCGCAGGTGGTGGTGCGAACGCTACTTCGTCACCGCCGGGGCCCGGGCGGCCGTACCCTCGCCCGCGATGGCCTGCACCACCTCGACGCCGCCGGGTTCACGACGCCCCGCCCCCGACGCAGGGGTGGCCTCGTGACGGCGATGCGCCACCTGCGGTTCCGCGTCGACGCCCTCCACCTCGACCGCGACGAGGTGCCGATCCGCTACGGCGACCTGTTGGTGACGCGGACCACCTCGAGCGCGGCGGTCGATTGGGAGTGCGTGCTCATGACCGTCGACCCGGCGCCCATCGACCACGGCGCCCACCACCTGCGCCTGGTGACGACCGAGCAGCGCGAGCTCGCCGGTCACGCCATCCTGGTTCGCTCGATCGAGGGCACCCACGTCTTCCGTGGCGCCGGGCCGATCCACGGGTTCGACCCCGCCGAGCTGGGCTGAGGATCGGTCGGTCCGCGGCCCCACGGCCAGCGAGCGAACACGCATCCGGTGGCCGAACCCGCTCGCTGACCCGTCGGTCGGTATCGTTCCAGAACGAGCTGGCAGTCGAGACCCTCGACGTCGGATCGCCCGTCTCGGCCCCACCATCGAGAAGAGCACGCGTGCATCCTCCATCCGCCCCGTCCGCGGAAGCGGTCGCCAGCCGCACCACGGGCGACGAGGTGATCCAGACCATCGACCTCACCAAGGTCTACCCCGGGGATGTGCGGGCGGTCGACCGACTCAACCTCACCGTGCGCCGCGGCGAGATCTTCGGGCTCCTCGGGCCCAACGGCGCCGGCAAGACGACCACCGCCGGGATGCTCACCACCCGGGTGCGTCCCACCGAGGGTCGGGCGCTGGTCGCCGGCATCGATGTGTGGGCCCGTCCGTCGCGGGCCAAGCAGGTGATCGGCGTCGTGCCTCAGTCGAACACCCTCGACCGCTCCCTCAACGTCTGGGAGAACCTCTACTTCCACGGCAGGTTCTTCGGCATGTCGGCCAAGACGGCCCGGGCCGAGGCCCACGAGCTGCTCGAGCAGTTCCGGCTCACCGACCGCGCCGACGCCGACGTGGCGGCGCTGTCGGGCGGGATGGCGCAGCGGCTGATGGTGGCTCGAGCCGTGATGCACCGACCGAGCGTGCTGTTCCTCGACGAGCCCACGGCCGGCTTGGATCCCCAGAGCCGCATCGCGCTCTGGGAGATCCTCGGCGAGCTCCACACCGGTGGCCAGACGATCCTGCTGACCACGCACTACATGGAGGAGGCCGACCAGCTCTGCGATCGCCTCGCCATCATCGACCGAGGGTCGATGCTCGCGCTCGACACACCCGCCAACCTCAAGGCGTCCACCGGGGTCGACACCATCGTGACCATCTCCGCCGAGGGCGATCTCGACACGCTCGCCGCGCTCATGCGCGACCACATCCCCGGTGCCACCGAGGCCACCGTGTCGGGCGATCAGGTGCTGCTCGGCGTCAAGGGCGCCAAGGGCGTGCTCCCGGCGGTCGTGCAGCTCGCCGACGAGCACGACCGCGTCGTCACCGACCTGTCCATCAACGAGCCCACCCTCGAGACCGTGTTCATCAAGATGACGGGGAAGGACCTCCGCGAATGACCATCACCTCCATCGCCCCGTCCCCCGACGGCAGGGTCGCCCCCGAGCCCTCGACGGTCTCGGCCGCCCATGCGTTCAAGGCGCTCCTGCTCCGGGACGCGTTCGTGCTCCGGCGTTCGCTGTCGCAGTTCATCCCGCGCACCGTGCTCCAACCGCTGTTGCTCGTGTTCGTGTTCGCGTACGTCTTCCCCAAGATCGGTCAGGGGATCGGCGGCGACTCGTCGCTGTTCTCCACCATGCTCATCGCCGGGGTCCTGGGGAGCGTCATCCTCTTCCAGGGCATCCAGGCGGTGGCGCTCCCGCTGGTGCAGGAGTTCGGGTTCACGCGCGAGATCGAAGACCGCGTCCTCGCTCCCCTCCCGGTCTCGATGGTCGCCTTCGAGAAGGTCGTCTCCGGAGCGCTCCAGTGCCTCCTCGCGGCGCTGATCGTGTTCCCCATCGCCAAGTTCGTCCCGGCCACGCCGGTCGACATCTCCTACAACTGGCCGGTCCTGCTCACCTTCGTTCCACTGGCCTGCCTATCGGCGTCGTCGCTGGGGCTCTTCTTCGGGACGGTCTTCGATCCCCGCAGCGTGCCCCTGCTGTTCGGCGTCATCGTGGTGCCGCTCACGTTCCTCGGTTGCATCTACTTCCCGTGGCAGAGCCTCGATGCCATCCCCTGGCTCAAGGTGGCCGTGCTGGTGAACCCGCTCGTCTACATCAGCGAAGGGTTCCGGGCCGCGCTGACACCGGTTGACCACATGTCGCTGTGGGTCGTGTACCCGGTGATGATCGCCTTCACCGCCCTGTTCATGTGGCGGGGCATCGCCGGCTTCACCAAGCGCGTCATCGCCTGAGTCGACGACGATCGACCGCCCACCTGCCGGCCACGTCGAACGGGATCAGGACGGGTCGGCGCCGGCACCGAGGTTGGTGGTGCTCGGTGTCCAGGCCAACTCGCCGCTGGTGGCGAGCTCGACGATGGCCGGAACGGGATCCGGGTCGGTGAACATCTCGACGCGATCGCCGTAGTCGGCGGGCCGGGCGGTCGCATCGGCCACCCAGTAGGACGCCTCCAGCGAGATGCCGTTGGGGTCGGTGAAGTAGATCGACTTCATGATCCCGTGATCGACCACCTCGGTCACCTCACAGGCGTGTTCGGTGAGGCGACCTGCGAGGTCGCCGAGCGCCCGCTCGTCGGGGAGGTGGAAGGACACGTGGTCGAACTGGGTGGGGAGGTCGGGGGCGATGCCGGCCGCCTTCTCGATGGTGCCGACGTCGTGGCCGATCCACTGGAAGAACGCCACCGTGTTCCCGGGGCCGACCTCGAAGAAGTAGTGCTTGAAGTCGGGCGTGGCGATGGTGGCCACCGTTCGCATGCCCAACACGCCGTGGTAGAAGCGCACGGTGGCGTCCATGTCGTTGGTCGTGAGCGCGAGGTGGTGCACGCCCCGCCAGCGGGGCGGATCCTCGATGGCGGCATCTGGGATCCGGGTCGCGTCGAGGTCCGTGCGCGTGTCGTGGAGAGCCATGGTCCGCATCGTATCGACGTGCCCGGCCAGGCCCGGCCGCCCGATTCCGGTCGCACCTTGACCCCGAACGCGCCGTGCAGCAATCTGAACGCCCGCTCCTCGCGAGCGGACCGCGGCCGGTCGGACCCGCCGCCGCCGTCGCGACCAGGGGAGATCGACCATGCACGCCCGAGCATCCACGCCCGCACCTCCGGCCGTCGACCGGCCCGAGCTCGTGACGGCGCCGTGGCTCACGGCGTTGCTGCGATCGGCCGGTCACGACGTGGCGATCACCTCGGTGTCGTCCGTCGCTGTCGGCACGGGTCAGATGGGTTCGAGCTACCGCCTCCACCTGGAGCACGGCACCACCGGGTTCCCCGCGTCGTTGGTGGCCAAGCTGCCCTGCGATGATCCCGACACCCGCGCCACCATCGCGTCGAGCTATCGCGCCGAGATCGGCTTCTACGCCGACGTGGCCGCCACCGTTCAGGTCCGCGCCCCCCGGTGCTACGCCTCGGTGACCAACGACGACGGCTCGGTGTTCGTGCTCCTCATGGAGGACATGGCCCCCGCCGAGCAGGGCGATCAGTTCACCGGTGCGTCACCCAGCGAGGCTCGGTCCTCGGTGGTGAACCTGGCCGGGTTGCACGGACCTCGCTGGGGTGACCGCTCACTGGCCGAGCTCCCCTGCCTCTCGTTCACCGATCCCGAGATGGCCGACTTCCTCGGCGACCTGATGGTGTCGTCCACCACCACCTTCCTGGACCGCTTCTCGGCGGGCATCGCCGACGCGGACGCGGTGCTGCTGGTCGAGGCGGCCGGGCTCATGGGGTCCTTCCTCCGTGGTCGATCGGAGCGCTTCGCACCGATCCACGGGGACTACCGGATGGACAACCTCCTGTTCGCTCCCGACGGCACGGTCACGACCGTCGACTGGCAGACCATCGCACTGGGGCTCCCCGGACGCGACCTGGCGTACTTCTGCGGTACCAGCCTCACCATCGACGACCGGCGGTCGCTCGAGCACGACCTCCTCGGCGCGTACCACTCGGCCCTCGTGGCCCACGGGGTCGCCGGCCACTCCCGTGAGGAGTGCTTCGACGACGACCGCTACGGCATGCTCCATGCCCTGTTGATCATCGTGCTCGGCGCCACGTACGGCTCCCCGACCGACCGCGGGGACCGCATGTTCCTGACCATGCTCGAACGGTCCTGCGCAGCCATCCGCGATCATGCCACCCTCGATCTGGTGCGGGCCGAGCCATCGCCGAGCCCTGCCGGCTGAGGGCGACTGCCCGGGCAGGCCGACCCGGCTCCCCCACGAACCGACCCCGACCGGGAGGCACCCGATGACCGACCAGATCCCCTCGCTCTTCCGGCTCGACGGGCGCACCGCCCTGATCACCGGCGGCACGCGCGGCATCGGCCGGGCGGTGGCCGAGGGGTTCGGTGCGGCGGGTGCGCGCCTCGTCGTGGCCAGTCGCAAGGCGGACGCCTGTCGCCGCACCGAGGCCGAGCTCACCGACCTCGGCTACGAGGTGCTGGCGGTGCCCTGCCACCTCGGCGCGCTCACCGACGTACGTGCCCTGATCGCGGCGACGACCGATCGCTTCGGTGGCATCGACATCGTGGTCAACAACGCCGCCAACGCGCTGGCCGAGCCCGTCGGCGCGTTCAGTGAGCAGGGGTTCGACAAATCGATCGACGTGAACATCAAGGGTCCGGTGTTCCTCGTCCAGGAGGCGCTCCCCCACCTGCGCGCCTCGGACCACGCGTCGGTGATCAACGTCGTGTCGGCCGGAGCCTGGCTCTTCTCCTCGTTCGTGGCCATGTACGCGGCGAACAAGGCCGCGATGGTCTCCTACACCAAGTCGATGGCCGCCGCCCTGGCGGCCGACGGCATCCGGGTCAACGCACTCGCTCCGGGAGCGGTCGACACCGACATGGTGCGCAACACCGGACCGGAGTCCGAGGCGACGATGGCTCGCGCCTGCCTGATGGGTCGCATCGCCGACGCCTCCGAGATGGTCGGCCCCGCCTTGTTCCTCGCCTCCGACGCATCGAGCTACATCACCGGTTCGGTCGTGCACGCCGACGGTGGACTCGTCCCCCGCTGACCCGACGGCCACCGCTCGGCCGTGTCCTAGAACGCCGCCTCGAGGATCTCCAGGGCGTCGGCCTCGCTCACCGGCCGAGGGTTGGCCCGGACGTTCGGGTTGGACTGGCTGAGACGGGCGATGGCCTGGAGGTCGTCGTCGGTGAGGCCGACCTCGGCGAGCGAGATCGGCAGTCCGAGCTCGGCGACGAGCTCGGCGATGTGGGTGGCGAGGTCGTCGGTGCCCACGGATCGGGCGAGCGCTCCGACCGCCTCGGGGACGGCATCGGCGTTGAAGCGGATGGCGTGCGCCAAGATGATGGCGTTGGCGAGTCCGTGCGGGATGCCGGTGCGCCCGCCGACGAGTTGCGCCAGGCCGTGGTGGACACCCATGGACGCGTTCTGGAGGCACCGACCGCCCAGGACGGCGCCTTCGAGCATGCGCGTGCGCGCCTCGAGGTCCTGCGGCCGGGCGACGACGAGCGGCAGCGCCTCGGTGATGCGGGCGGCACCGGCCAGCGCGATCGCCTCGGCCTCGGGGGTGCGCACGGGCGACCACGCGGCCTCGATGCAATGGGCGAGGGCGTTCATGCCCGTCTCGGCGCTGACCCGTGACGAGAGCGAGGACGTCGCCTCGACGTCGTAGACGGCGACGTTCGGCGCCGAGGTCGGCCCGCCGGCCCCGCTCTTCTGCCGGGTGCGGGGATCGGTCATGCCGAACCCGGCCGTGAGCTCGGCTCCCGAGTACGTGGTGGGGATCGAGATGTGGGGCACGACCGGACGGTCGAAGAACGACGCACCCGGGGTCCCCGCCTCCTGCTCGGTGAAGAACGCCACCGCCTTGGCCAGGTCGGCACAGGATCCGCCACCGAACGACACGATGCCGTCGATGCCATCGCGCCGTGCCTGGCGGAGCGCCGCCTGCACCAGATCGGTGGGCACGTGCGCGGTGACGTCGGCGAAGGTGGACGTGAGGGAGCGTCCGAGGCCGTGGACGACCCGCTCGCCGTCGGACGAGGCCAACCGCCCGGCCGTGGTGACGAGGAACGCTCGGCGCATGCCCAGCGTGCGGGTGAGATCCGGGAGCCGCTCGATCGTCCGAGCACCGAAGACGATCTGCTGGGCGTACCCGGTGTGGGTCCAACCGGATGCGGAGGGATCGGTCACCGATGCCGACCTCCGGGTGCAGCGGCCGCGGTCACTGGACCACCGTCGTCGCGTCGTCGGTGCCGACCTCGACCACGTCGAAGTTCTCGTGGTCGTGATCGACGATGGTGACCGAACCGTTGCCGACCGCCGACACCATCACCCCGTCCTGGCCCGACGCGATGCCCAGCACGGCGTTGATCGCCACGAAGTGCGTGATCACGACGGCATCCTCGGCCACGTGGAGCAGGACCGCGCCGATCATGGTCCGCCAGGACGCGAACCGGGGACCGAGATCGGAGTAGGTGGAGCCCATCGCCTGCTGGAGCCAGGCATGGCGTTCGGACAGGTCCTCGACCGGGGCGGGGATCTCCCCCATGCTCGGGTCGACGATGGCCACCGTGCGCCACCGCGATTCGAGCGCCTCTGCGGTCTCACGGGCGCGCCGGAGCGGACTCGTCATCATGAGGAGAGGACCGAGCGGCTCCAGGCGGTCGGCCATGGCCGACGCCTGTTCCCGACCGATGTCGTCGAGGCCGGGGTCGACCTCGGCGCCGTATCCTCCTGTCGCTCGACCGTGACGTACCAGGTACAGGCGGGGCATGGACGGGCCTCTCAGTCGAGCTCGGAGAACAGGTCGGTGCGCATCGGGTCTCCCTCGGGCCGAGGGTGAGCGAGATCGATGAACCACTCGGTGCCGAAGGCCATGGCGAAGACCGGCTCGGGCATCTTCAAGAAGAACGAGTCGTCGGCGATCTGGCTCGCGTGCGCCTGCATCGACTGCCGCTTCTGCGCGACGAAGGCGCAGACGTCGATGGCGTGGGTGATGGCCGCCTCGGGCTCGCCGAAGGTGTCGTCGTCGAGATCGGGGCCATCGGCCGCCTCCATCTCGGCGACCTCCTCGGTGAGCCCGGCGTCGGCGATGTCGTCGGGCGACATCGCGGTGCGCATCGCACGGATCCGGTCCCGGTTCATGGTGCTGGCGTACACGCGCTCGACGCCTGCGAGCTCGCCGGCCCGGACGCCCACCCGGTGCACCTGGATGTGGTCGGGATGGCCGTAGCCGCCGTGGTCGTCGTACACCGTCAGGATGCCGGCGTGCTCGTCGCGCAGGATCCGGGCGAGCCGCTCGGCCGCCTCGTCGAGGTCGGCTCGCCAGAAGCAGCCCGGGGCGTCGTTGGTCGGTTCGCCCATCATGCCCGAGTCGGTGTACCCGAGGAACTCCACGCGGGCGACGCCCAGCACCTCGGCCGAGCGGCGGCTCTCGATGACACGTCGGTCCCCGAGCCGCTCGCCGTCGGCGAGCACACCCGGCACCGGCTCACCTTCCTCGCCACTCGTCGCGAACACCAACACGACGCGGTGGCCGGCCTCGGCCGCGGCGGCAAGCGTGCCGCCCGTGGCGATGCTCTCGTCGTCGGGATGGGCATGGAACGACACCAGGGTGGTCACGTCGGAAATCTACCGGCGGTCCGCCGGGTCCGCGCCCGTCCGGGTGCCGGGCGCCACCGACCGGTCGGTCAGGCGATGGCGCCGCTCGAGCGCAACGACGCGACGCGTGCCGGGTCGATGCCCCAGTCGGCCATGGCCTCGTCGGTGTGCTGGCCGGGGAACGCCGGCGGCCGTTGGACCCCACCCGGTGTGCGCGAGTACCGCGGGGCGGGAGCGGGCTGCACGATGCCGTTGCGCTCGATGAACGTGCCCCGTTCGCGGTTGTGCGGATGCTCCGGTGCCTCGGCCATCGAGAGGACCGGGGCGAAGCACACGTCGGTGTGCTCCATGATGGCGCACCACTCGTCGCGGGTCTTCTCCTTGAAGATCGACGCCATCCGCTCCTTCATCGCCGGCCAGTTGGCCTTGTCGTGCTGGTTGGCGAACTGCGGGTCGTCGGTCAGGCCGGTGAGCGAGAGCAGCTCGGCGCAGAACTGCCGTTCGATGGACCCGATCGAGACGTACCGGCCGTCCCGGGTCTCGTACACGTCGTAGAACCACGCACCCGTGTCGAGCAGGTTCGTCCCGCGCTCGTCCTCCCAGATCCCCATGGCGCGGAAGGCGTGGAACATGGTCATGAGCACCGCGGAACCGTCGACCATCGCGGCGTCGACGACCTGGCCCTGACCAGAGCTCCTGGCCTCGAGCAGCGCGCACACCACGCCGAACGCGAGGAACATGCCCCCGCCGCCGAAGTCGCCCACCAGGTTGAGCGGCGGGACGGGCGCCTGGCCCGCCCGACCGATCGGTTCGAGCGCCCCGGCGAGGGAGATGTAGTTGATGTCGTGACCGGCGGCCTGGGCATAGGGGCCCTCCTGGCCCCATCCGGTCATGCGGCCGAACACGAGCTTCGGGTTGCGCTCGAGGCACACGTCGGGACCGATCCCGAGCCGTTCGCACACCCCGGGGCGGAAGCCCTCGATCAGCGCATCGGCGTGCTCGACGAGCTCCAGGAGCGCCTCGACCCCTTCGGGGTTCTTCAGGTCCACCCCGATCGAACGACGTCCACGGTTGAGCACATCGCTCGGCGGGCTCGCCGGATCTCCCCCGACGACGCTCTGGGCGCGGTCGACGCGGATGATGTCGGCACCCATGTCGGCCAGCAGCATCGCGGCGAACGGCCCCGGGCCGATCCCCGCGATCTCCAACACCCTGACCCCCTGCAACGGACCGTTCACGTGCTCTCCTCCTTGCGGGTCCCCGGGCGACGGGGAGGTGGCGGCGACCCCCGGTCGGGGTCGGAACTCGATCTCGACGACGCCGTGGAGATCGTGCCAGGGCCGAGGCCCGGCGGCGCTTCGGTCAGGCGTCGACGCTGGACCGGGCGGCGAGCGCGGTGATGTGCTCGATCACCGTCGGCCAGAAGACGCTCGGGAGGTCGTGGCCCATGCCCTCGAGGATGAGCAGCTCGGCACCGGGAACGACCTCGGCCGTGCGACGCCCCCCGGTGACGTTCACGAGCGGATCAGCATCACCGTGGATCACGAGGGTGTTGATGTCGAGCTGGGTTAGGGCATCGCTGCGGCTCGGCGAGGCGACGATCGCCAGGAGCTGGCGGGCGACGCCGACCGGGTAGAAGCACCGGTCGTAGGCGAGCTCCGCCTTGGCGATCGCACGATCCTCCTCGAAGTGCTCGGGGCTCCCGATCGCCCGACTGCCCTCGACGGCGTGGGCGATGGCACCCTCACGATCGGTGGGGCTCGGCTCGATCAGCATCCCCAGGACCTCGGGGTCGGGTTGGCCGACATCGCTGTCGCCGGTGGTGGACATGATCGAGGTCAGCGACAGGACCCGGGCCGGCCGAGCGGTGGCCATCGACTGCACGATCATGCCGCCCATCGAGGCACCGACGATGTGCGCGGCCTCGATGCCGAGTGCGTCGAGCAGGCCGAAGGCGTCGTCGGCCATGTCGGCGAGGAGGTAGGGCGCGGTGACCTCGCCGCCGCCGAACGCCGACAGGATCTGCGCCATCGGGTCGATGTCGGAATCGATCTTGGTGGACAGGCCGACATCGCGGTTGTCGTAGCGGATCACGAAGAACCCTCGATCGACCAACCCCTGGCAGAAGTCGGGATCCCACGACCCCATCTGCGCGCCGAGCCCCATCACGAGCAGCAAGGGCGGGTCGCCGGGATCTCCCGACGTCTCGTACTCGATCTCGATCCCATTGGTCTCGGCGCGTGGCATGGCGACATCCTTCCCTTGCTTGACCAGACGGTCAAGAAGCAACCGTCCGGGGTCCGGCGCCTGCAGTCGGCGCGGACGGGTAGCGTGCGGCGCCATGGCGGATCGTCCTGGCACCACCGACGCGGACCGGCCGTTCGGGTCGAGCGACCTGGCGTACCGCGTCGATCCCCTCACCGGCGATGTCACCTCCGTCGTGGCCAGCCGCCAGGGCCGGCCGAACCTCCCCGACGCGGGCTGCCCGTTCTGCCCCGGAGGCGTCGAGGCTCCCGAGCCCTACGACGTCCTCGCGTTCGCCAACCGTTGGCCACCGATCCCCGACGCCAGGAGCGAGGTGGTCCTCTACACACCCGACCACGACGCCACCTTCTGGTCGCTCGGCGCCACGGGTGCGCGTCGGGTGATCGACCTGTGGGCCGAACGCTCCGAGCACCTCGGACGGCGCGACGACGTCGCCTACGTGCTCGTGTTCGAGAACCGGGGTCCGGAGGTCGGTGCCACCATCGCCCACCCGCACGGACAGATCTACGCCTACGACATCGTCCCTCCGCGACCGGCCGCCGAGCTCGACCACGCCGATGTGGAGGCCGCGTTCGGGAGGTCGGCAGCCGGCGCCCACGACGAACGCCTCGTCGCTGCGCACGGGACGTGGCGAGCGTGGGTTCCCTGGGCGGCGACCTCGCCCTTCGAGCTGATCATGGCGCCGAACGACCCCGTGCCCGACCTGCCATCGCTCGACGACGCCGGGCGCACCTCGTTCGCCGACGTGCTCGTGGATGCGCTGGAACGCCTCGATCGGCTCTTCGACGCGCCCATGCCCTACATGCTGTGGATCCACCAGCGTCCGTTCGACGGCAGGGCGTGGCCCGACGCACGGGTGCACCTGCACCTCGCCCCGCTCTACCGGGCACCGGGAACGCCCCGCTTCGTCGCTGCGGCCGAACAGGGGGGACGGGTGTTCTACAACCCGGTCGACCCGGACCACGCGGCGGCGAGCCTGCGATCTGCGGTCCCGCCACCACGAGTCCCCCGATGATCGACCACGGCCGAACCGACCCGAGGGCCGGCGCCGACGCGCTCGTGGGCGCGTTCGCGCCGGGACGCGTCAACCTGATCGGCGAGCACACCGACTACACCGGTGGCCTGGCCCTGCCGCTGGCCATCGACCTCGGTACCACCGTCGTGGGCCGGTCCACGAACGAACCCACGGTGGTCCTGCGGTCGGCCGACGAGCCCGACGAGGCGTGCGTCCCACTCGACATCGACGACCCTGTCGGGGTGACCCCGAGCTGGGCTCGCTACGTGGCGGGGATCGTGCACGAGCTCACACCTGCCCGCGGGTTCCGCGGCGAGGTCACCACCACGGTGCCGATCGGACGCGGCCTGTCGTCGAGCGCGGCCCTGGAGCTCGCGGTCGCGCTCGCGCTGGGGTTCGACGGCCCGTCGACGGCGTTGGCCGAGCTCGCTCAGCGTGGCGAGCACCTGGCGTCGGGCGTTCCGTGCGGTCTCATGGATCAGCTGGCGTCGGCGAGCGGGATCGACGGTCATGCGCTGCTCATGGACTTCACCGACGGATCGGTCGAGCCGGTCCGCGTGCCGGACGGCGTGGCGATCGTCGTCGTGCACTCGGGCGAGCGCCGAACGCTGGTGGGATCGGCCTACGCCGATCGTCGCGCCTCGTGCGAGGCCGCGGCGCGTGCGGTCGGTCCCCTGCGGGAGGCGTCGCTCGCTGCCGTCGCCACGATCGCCGACCCCGTCGTGCGGCGTCGGGCCCGGCACGTGGTGACGGAGAACGAGCGCGTCCGGCGCGTCGTCGATGCGTTGCGCTCGGGCGACATCGAGGCGGTCGGCACCCTCATGGTCGAGAGCCACGAGAGCCTCCGTGTCGACTTCGAGGTGTCGACCACGGCGCTCGACGCGCTGGTCGACCGACTCGTCGCCACGCCGGGGGTGCACGGCGCCCGGTTGACCGGCGCCGGTTTCGGCGGGTGCGCGGTGGCCCTCACCGAACCGGGTGCCCTCGACGAGGGTTGGACGGTGCGTCCGTCAGCCGGTGCCCGCCGGTTCGCCGTCGGCTGACCGACCGCTCACATGCGGTCGAGCAGCTGGGCCTTCTTGGCCTGGAACTCCGCCTCGCTGAGATGGCCCTGGTCACGGAGCGCGGCCAACTGGGAGATCTGATCCGCCGTGTTGGGCGCGCCCGCCGCCGCCTCGCGACCACCGGCCGCCGCCTGGCCCATGCGGTCCATCTTGCGGTTGTCGTTGGACTCCATCTGGATGTAGATCTCCCGCTGGACGTCGCTCGGCCGGCGGATGTCCTCGAAGTGCTGCGCTCCGTCGGTGCTCGCCGATTCGATCGCGAGGTCCCCGAGCCCGAGCATGCGCTCCACGATGCGCTGGTTGAAGAAGACGGTGTTGATCCGCTCCAGCGGGATCTCGATGCCACTCTTGGCGAACACGCCGCTGCGGCTCATGACACGATCGCTCGTGAGCACGAAGTGGGTGCTGATCCACTGGATGAACCGGGTCAGGAACCAGCCCAGGTTCACGAGCACCCAGATGGCCACCAGGAGCTTGACGGCGTCCTGCCACGCCGCGTCGTCGGTGGTGAGGGCGATGGCCGCCCAGAGCCCGACGATCATCGCCACGACCAGGACGATCCCCGACTTCGCGATGTACCACCAGTGGGGATGCAGGTCGAGCACGATGGTCTCGTGGGGCGCGATCGAATCCTCGGGGAAGGGCATCGAACCAGCGTACCGATCGGCCGGGACCCGGAGCGGGACCGGTCGCCGGTCAGCGGGAGGTCCGGTCAGCCCCAACCCAGCTCGTGCAGCCGTTCGTCGCCGATGCCGAAGTGGTGGCCGACCTCGTGGATCACGGTGACCCGCACCTGGTGCACCACCTCCTGCTCGGTTCCGCACATGGCGAGGATGGCGTTTCGGTACACGGTGATCTTGTCGGGCATCACCATCCCCCCGTAGCTGAGCGGACCACGCGCGGTGAGTGGGATCCCCTCGTACAGACCCAACAGCCTCGGATCGACGCCCGGGCGCACGAACACCGCGACGTTCTCCATGTGGCGCGCCAGTTCGCCGGGGATGTCGTCGAGCGCCTCGCCGACGAGCTCCTCGAACCGTTCGTCCGACATCTCGATCACGCCCGGAGGCTAGCGCCGGCGCCCGTCGGGTCCGGGCCGGCGCCGACGCCGACGAGCGCCGCTGATCGCTGTCGGGGGGCCTGGGTACAGTCGGGCTCGTGGACCCGGAACGTCTGTTGGACGGCCTCAACGAACCGCAACGACGAGCCGTCACCTCGGCGGTCGTGCCCCTCTGCATCCTCGCGGGCGCCGGATCGGGCAAGACCCGGGTGCTCACGCGACGCATCGCCTATCGGGCGGTCACCGATGCCCACGACCCCCAACGGGTGCTGGCGCTCACCTTCACCCGCAAGGCGGCGGGTGAGCTGCGCAACCGGCTGCGACACCTGGGCCTCCGCGACACCGTCGCCGCAGGCACCTTCCATGCGATCGCGTACGCGCAGCTCCGGAGCAGGTGGGCCGACCGTTCGATCGAGCCTCCCACGCTGCTCGACCGCAAGGTTCCCTTCGTCGCCCGTCTCCTGCCCCGCGGGGTGCGCACGGCGTCAGGTCGCGATCTCGTCCCGCTCGACATCGTCACCGAGATCGAGTGGGCCAAGGCACGACGGGTGACACCCGAGCAGTACCCGTCGGCCGCGAACGCGGCCAGTCGTACCCCACCGATCGATGCCCGCCAGCTGGCCTCGGTCTTCGAGCGCTACGAGACCGACAAGCGGGCACGGCGGATGGTCGACTTCGACGACCTGCTCGCCCTGTGCGCCCGCGATCTCGAGCGCGACCCCGAATTCGCCGCCGCGCAGCGATGGCGCTTCCGTCACTTCTTCGTCGACGAGTACCAG